>DASTLA010000192.1:0-4397 GCA_035715525.1 Nitrospiraceae bacterium | reverse complement strand
AAAAAAAGGCGGCGAGGGGGCCGTTCGCGAACTGGCCGATCTCATATTGGAGGCGCAGCAAACCGGTCGAGCCTCCTGAAAGGCACGTCGCCGGGCGTGGGCACGATGAATCGAACGACACATCTGTATCCGGTCATTCTGGCGGGGGGCAGCGGCACGCGTTTCTGGCCCTTGAGCCGCCACCTCTATCCCAAGCAACTGCTGCGGATCATCGGCGAGGAAACGCTCATTCAACAAACCATGCGGCGTGTCCTCATCTGCGCGCCCGCACAGCACGTCCTGGTCTCTACCAACCCCGGGCAGGCCGACTCCATTCGAGTACAACTCGCGCAATGGAAAGATGCCTTGAAGGACAACTACGTGGTGGAACCGATGGGCCGGAATACGGCTCCGGCCATCGCCTTGGCTGCAGCGGAGTTGGTTCGACGGGATCCCGACGCCGTGATGCTGGTGTTGCCGGCCGACCACGTCGTTCGCGGCGAAGCGGCCTTTCGGGCGGCAGTGGAGTTGGGCGTGCGACTGGCCGATGACGGATATTTGGTGACGTTCGGTATCAAGCCGATCAGGCCCGAAACCGGCTACGGATACATTCAACCCAATCGCAAGGCGACCTTGGCCAAACGTGGGCGCCTGGCGGGCCATCCGGTGGGTCGCTTCGTAGAAAAACCGAATGCCGCCAAGGCCGCCCAATATCTCAAGAACGGCAACTACTATTGGAACAGCGGAATGTTCCTATGGAAAGCCGCCACCATTCTGGATGAGATCCGGCGGCATCAGCCGGCCTTATTCAAGGCGATGCAGAAGGCCCAGGAACTGGTCTCCTCGGGATCGACGCCTCAGGAAGTCGCTCGAGCTTACGGTGCGGTTCCATCGGTATCGATCGACAACGGTGTGATGGAACGTTCCGATAAGGCCGCCATGATTCCTGTCACGTTTGCCTGGTCGGACGTCGGAAATTGGAGCAGCCTCGAGGAAGTGGCTCCTCGCGACAAGGCCGGCAACGTGGTGAGCGGACGAGTCGTCGACATCGGCAGCAAGAACTCGGTCCTGTACGCCGACCGACGGGTCGTGGCCACCATCGGCTTGACCGACATGGTTGTGGTGGATACGCCCGATGCCACGCTCGTCTGCCCGAAAGCTTGTTCGCAGGACGTGAAAAAGGTTGTGGAGATTCTGAGGCAGCAACAGGCACCCGAGCATCTCGAGCATCTGACCGTCCATCGGCCGTGGGGTTCCTATACGGTGCTCGAGGAAGCCCCGGGCTATAAAGTGAAGCGTGTGACGGTCAAGCCCGGCGGGCGGCTGTCCCTTCAATTGCACCACAAGCGCAGCGAACACTGGGTGGTCACGTCCGGCATCGCAAGAGTCACCAGGGGAGACGAGGTCTTCGAACTGACCGTCGGGCAAAGTACGGCCATTCCGGTCGAAACGCCCCATCGCTTGGAAAACCCGGGCTCCGAAACGTTGCATATCATCGAAGTGCAAAACGGCCCGTACCTCGGCGAGGACGATATCGTTCGGTTCCAGGACGATTACGGGAGAACGCCGAAATGAACGTGGTGATCGTGTCCCCTTGTGATTCGGTGATATGAAGAACCAATCGTAGTTCGTCCTTGAGGTCTATCGATGGCTTTGTTTCGCGAATATGATCTGCGCGGGATTGTCGGTGGTGAGCTGACTGAGGACATTGCTCGACAAGTCGGCCGGGCCTACGCGACGCTCGTCCAAGACCGCGGGGTGTCGACCGTCACGGTAGGACGAGACGGCCGGTTGAGTTCGCCCGCACTTCGCGACGCCTTGGTGGCGGGCCTGCTGGGTGGCGGACTGAACGTCATCGACCTCGGCCAATGCACGTCACCGCTCCTGTACTTCTCCTTGTTCCGCCTGCCGGTTCAGGGTGGAATCATGATTACCGGCAGCCACAATTCGGCGGAGTATAACGGGTTCAAGATCTGCGTCGGCAGGGAGGCTTTGCATGGCGAAGAGATTCAAACGTTGCGCCGCGTCATGGAGGCTGGGCGTTTCGCGGAGGGACGCGGCCGGCTATCGTCCCATGCCATCATTCCCGATTATCTGGCGCATATCCGGCAATGCTTTTCCGGTGTCCGTGCGGGGCATCTTCACGTCGTGATCGATTGTGGCAACGGCGCGGCAGCGCTGGTGGCCAAGGAAGCATTGGAACTGCTGGGATGTCGGGTCACGGGCCTCTATTGTGACCTGGACGGGCGATTTCCCAATCATCATCCCGATCCGACCGTCGTGGACAATCTTCAGGATTTGATGCGGGCGGTCTGCGAACAGAAGGCCGATGTCGGCATCGGGTACGATGGAGATGCGGATCGCATCGGGGCGGTCGACGAGCGCGGCCAAATCTTGTGGGGCGATCGGTTGATGGTGATCTATGCCCGGGACATATTGGAACGGCAGCCGGGCACGACGTTTATTTCGGAGGTCAAGGCCTCCCAATGCCTTTACGACGACATCGCGAAGCGTGGGGGTCGGCCCGTCATGTGGAAAACCGGTCACTCTCTGATCAAGGCCAAAATGAAGGAGGAATCGGCGGTATTGGCCGGAGAGATGTCGGGGCATATGTTTTTCGCCGACCGCTACTTCGGCTACGACGACGCCGTGTATGCATCCTGTCGCCTCGTGGAGATTCTCGCCAAGACCAAACGACCCTTGTCACATCTGGTTGCCGATCTTCCGGAGACGGCCGTGACGCCGGAAATTCGTGTCGATTGCCCGGACGCGATGAAATTCCAATTGGTCGCCCAGGTGCGCGCGCAGTTGACCGCTTGCCTGGATGACGGGCGTCCCGTCGGCGTTTCCGATTTGCGATTGCGCGAATTGGTCACCATCGACGGTGTTCGCGCGGTGTTTGAGCAGGGGTGGGGGTTGATCAGGGCGTCGAATACCCAGCCGGCTCTCGTGTTGCGGTTCGAAGCGCCGTCCCAATCACGGCTCGAGACGATTCGCGCGACGATCGAACAGGAATTGGCTCAGGCGCGGCGTGTTCTTTCCATTTAAGTTCCCCCTCCGGTGGCGGCGGTTGGTCTACGTGTCGGCCGGCTTGCTGTTGCTCGCATTTTCCAACGCGATCCCTGCCGAATCGGATCTCTTCGATCGCTTGCCGGAGTCTCAGGCTGCTTCGTTGCCGTTTGCCGCGGGGGAGCGGTTGTCCTATGACATCACGTGGCTGGCCATGCGGGCCGGCATGGCCACCATGACGGTCCGGGACGACGGTGCCCCCGACCAACGTCCCAGTTTGACGTTCGAGACGGTCGCGCGGTCCGGTCCGGTCGTGACCAAGTTCTATCCAGTCGATAACCTGGTACGATCGACGGTCGATCTTGGCACCTTCCTACCACTGCACATGTCCTTTCGCCGTCGCGAAGGGAAACGAAAAAATGATTTCGAATATACCTTTCGACATCAGGAAGGCATGGTGACCGCGGTCAAGGACGGGAAGACCGACGAGTTGCAGATTCCCCCCGATGCACAAGACGCCATCTCGTGTTTGTACTTCGTTCGCAAAACGCTTCCGATGAATCCAGGCTCCTCCGCCACACTCAACGTTCACCACGATAAGAAAAACTACAAGCTCGAGGTGCACGTGGAGGCATTGGAAACCCTGGAGGGTTCGTGGGGTCGGCGTCAGACCGCCCGCGTCCTGGTGGTCATGCCGTTTCAGGGAATCTTCCTCAACGAGGGAAATCTGCGGGTGTGGTTCACCACCGACGAGCGGCGCGTGCCGGTCCGGATGAAGGCCAAGGTGGTCATCGGGTCGATCGTGGCCGAGTTGACCGACGGCTATAGTGGCCCCGGACACTCGTAACGATGAGCCCGCTCCTTGATTGCTCACCCAGTTCAAAACCGTTATAATCGCGCCAAGTTGGCCGACGATGAGCCCTCTCCCGGGCGCTTCGAGGCGCCCGACCTTTTTTCGCACCTAGGACATCAGTCGCGATGGCGAAATTTCCCATTACATTAAGCCGCTTTATCATCGAACAGCAGGCTGCGCATCCTGAAGCAACCGGTGAATTCTCCGTTCTGCTGACCCAAATCGGTCTGGTCGGCAAAATGATCGCTCATGACTTGCGGCGAGCCGGGTTGAACAAGATCCTCGGCACCACCGGAGAGACCAACATCCAGGGCGAAGTGGTCAAGAAGCTGGACCAGATCGCCAACGATACCTTCGTCCGGGTTTTCGAGCACAGCGGCCTCGTGTGTGTCCTCGCATCGGAGGAGATGGAAAAGCCGCTCACCATGGTCCATGAAGGGGCCAAGTACATGCTGTTGGTCGACCCGTTGGATGGATCCTCCAACACGGATGTGAACATGCCCTTGGGAGCCATCTTCTCTATCCGCAGATCGCGGATGGGGCAGCGCCAGCCGGT
>DASTLA010000191.1:0-12582 GCA_035715525.1 Nitrospiraceae bacterium | reverse complement strand
AGGGCGATCAATTCACGGTAGGAAATGATGCTGCCCCCGCCATGCTCCTTCGGCGGTTCCGCTTTGTCCTGGAGACGGTAGACAGGGCCGGAAAAATCGGGAGGGACTGCCACGGCCTGCTCGAGCAGGACGAGCGAACATTGCGGGGAGCCGGATTGTCCTGCTTTGAGGAGAGGACAAAGATCGGTCCTGGGGTGCCGCAACAAGTACAACAAGGTTTGATCGGCCATGAATCCTGTCTCAGAAGACCAGTGTCCGGTCGACCCTGGCCAGCAAGTCAGCAACAGAAGCGCAGGTGCCGATGGTCGTGGTGAAGCCTTCTTCCACTTCGGGGGTGGTTCCCTCGGTAGGAACGACCAAGATCGGAATCCCCAGATGCTGGAACGAAGGCAAATATTTATCGAGAATATCTACGTCGACGATGTCGTCCCTCTCTTCTCCGATGAGGCGGGCAGCCTCGCCGATCAAAGCCACGGAGACCTGGTTATCGCCGGCGGCCAGACCCAGGGCAATGCGAAGGGCCTCCACCGGGCGATGTGTAGCGCGCGGGTCCTCCTGAATGACGAGCGCGACGGTCAGTGACACAGAATTGACGACCTCCGGGTGCAATTACGTGAAGGCGAGAAAGCGATCACAACCGTTCACGATGTTGGAAAGTACGACGAGCCCACACAGGGAGATGCGGGTATCGACTGCTTCGGTAGAGACCTCGTGCTGTTGGCAACCGTACGCACAGACGAAGAGCTTGAGACCGCGATTGACCAGGTCGAGATAACGGGGGTCGCGGAGGTTCTTGACACCCTCGTCGATGAAATAAACATATAAATCCATTCCCTGAGATAGGGCCTCTTGGCAAAGCCCGGCCACGGTATTGACGCTCGGGTGAGTCGGGGGTGTGGATAACAGGATCCCAAGCTTCTTCACAGCCATGACGATCTCGTTCGACCGGGCAGTATAACTTGATTGAATATCAACTAGTTATGACGAAAATACCAACAGCGGAGCGTACGGATTTTCGGCAGGAAAGTCAATCACAAAAAGGGCCCGGATTCATGCGGCACCGAGGCCGGTCTTGAGCACCTCCGGAAGATCCGCAAGCGCGACTTCGTCTTGCGCTTTTGTCCGCATATTGCGGACGATGGCGGAACCCTTGCCCACCTCGTCATCACCCAATAACACGGTATAGAGCGCACCGAGTCGATCGGCTTGTCGGAGATGAGCTTTCAGCGTCCCGCAGCGAAAGTCCGTATCGGCCTGCACGCCTACCTCGCGTAGGCCATCCAATATTCTAAAGCCGAGGTCCGCTGCTTTTTCGCCGAAGGCGGCGACGTAGACGCGCGGCACCGAGAGCGGGGCTGCTTCAACGGGAAGCATGAGGGCAATCCGTTCCATGCCGACCGCGAAACCGACTGCGGGGACCTTCGGGCCATCGAGTTGCTCCACCAATCCGTCATAGCGGCCTCCGGCTCCTACGGCATTTTGTGCACCAAGACCGGCCGCCGTGACCTCGAACGTCGTGAGGCAGTAGTAATCCAAGCCACGGACCAATCGTGGATTCAACTGCACGGGGATGCCTACTGAATCGAGCCCATGGAGCACACGGTCGAAATGCTCGCGGGCTTGCGGCGACAGATGATCCGTCAACCGGGGGGCCTGTTCCGTCGCGGCACGACAGTCGGGGACCTTACAGTCCAAGACCCGAAGCGGATTGCTATCGATCCGGCGTTGGCAATTCCCACAGAGGCGAGCGCTGACTCCTGTCAGATATTCGACGAGCAGGGGCTTGTACCGAGCGCGGTCCTCTTGATATCCAAGGCTGTTGATTTCTAATACCAAGCCGGGCAGCTGCAGGTCGGTTAGGATGCGCCAGAGAAGCGAGATCACTTCGATGTCCGCCCGGGGGTCGGCGACCCCGAAGAATTCGACGCCGAATTGGTGAAACTGTCGGAGCCGGCCGGCCTGGGGCCGCTCGTGGCGGAACATCGGACCGAGGTAGCAATATTTTTGCGGGAGCGGATCCGCCGCTCGGTTGTGCTCAATGAAGGCGCGAACGGTGCCGGCAGTCCCTTCGGGCCGTAAGGTCAGCGAGGTTCCGTCGCGATCCGCGAAGGTATACATCTCCTTCTCGACGATATCGGTCGTGGTTCCGATGCTCCGCGCAAATAGCGTCGTGACTTCGAAAATCGGTACACGGATTTCCCGAAACCCGTAGCGCGCGGCCCAGCTTTTGGCGGTGTCCTCGATCAAGCGCCAGCGAGGAGTCTCCTCGGGAAGAATATCTTTGACGCCCTTGATGCCTTTGATCATGTGAAGAATGGCGAGAAACGAGCCACGTCAGGAGGTCTGTTCGCTGTAGTGCGCCGGCTCGCGCTTGGAGCTGCGCGGCCTGATTCGAGGGACTATAGCGGCGCCTCGGCGGGCAAGTCAACGCGCGCGGGACGTCATTCGTCAGCAGTCACGCGTCAGTCGTCCAGGCATTTGGCGTTTGGATTATTTTTACGAGTCCCAGCGAATGACGACTGACGGCTACCGTTCGACAGTGTTTTCTGAGCTGTTGCACCGGCCTTTGGGCGGGGGTATAGTGCGCGACACTCCCTGAAGCCCCGGACCAAATGAAGATCCAGACTGACGAAAGCAAACAGCGAGAAGTAAAAGGGAAGGCGGAGTGATGAATATGGACCGTCGCTCCCGACGCGTGTTGGCCATTGCCCCGATGCCGCCGGAGAAATCGGCCTATGCACTGGCCCGCTACAGCCGGTCTCCCGACTCGATCGAGGAGAGCATCAAGTGGGTCCACACCCATTCGTCCGAGAAGTTCTGGGAACAATTTTACTTTGATTATGGCCATGCCTCGATCGCCGATCTAGGCCACGTCATCATCTGCTTCGAGCAAATCTCCGAGCTCGCCGCCATTCGGCTGGAGGATGAGCCGTTATGGGACGGACAAGCAAAATCCAGCCGGTATCAAAATTTCGCCTCGAGCAATTGGTTCCTCCCAGACGCCATTCGCGGTCAGGAAACGGAGGCCTCCTACCTGGGAATCCTGCGAGGGTTAGGCACCGTCTATCAGGCGCTCCACGAGCCGCTTTCCCGCTTTCTGACCGAGCGGGAGCCTCGGCCGGAGGGGATGACCCCGAATGCGTACCAGCGGGCCATCGCCGCCCGGGCGTTCGATGTGACGCGCTACCTGCTTCCGCTGGCTGCCAGAACCAACGTCGGTCAAGTGGTAAGCGTCCGGACGCTCGAAAAGCAGATTTCGCGGCTGCTGTCCTCGCAACTGCCGGAACTGCGTGGCATCGGAGAAGACTTGAAGGAGGCCTGTCAAAAGCCTCCCGTCAACCTGTGGGGGGAACTGTCCGGACAAGCGGCCGGACTCTCCGAACCGCTGGCCCCCACGCTCGCCCGTTATGCCAAAGCCAATCCCTACCAGTGTGAGGTGTATAGCGACCTTGCCCGCTACGCCAAGGAGGCGCTGCGCGGGACTGGTCTCGACGAGCCGACCACATGGGGCGTTACGGCACCGGTGGACCTTATCGAGCCGCATCATCCGCTCGACGAGGTGGTCGCGACCCTCCTCTACCGCGTCTCACAAGCGCCTTACCGCAAGATCCTCGGCATCGTCGGCGATTGGACGGACAAACAAAAACAGGACACCCTCGAGGTCGCATTCCAAAAGCGAGGGCCCTACGACGACTTGATCAAGGAGTTTCGAAGCGGGTACGCGTTTGTGTTCGATGTGCTGATGGATATCGGCGGATGGCGCGACATGCATCGCCACCGTCGCTGTCAACAGGTGCAGCAGAACTTCACGACCGTGCATGGCTTCGAGACGCCGCCGATGCTGGCCGAAGCGGGATTGGAACGCGAATACCACGAGGCCATGGCATTGGTCAGGACGGACATCGAGCAGCTTCGAAAGTCGAGCCAGGAAGCGGCGATGTATGCGATCCCGTTCGGTTTTCACGTCCGGTGTTTGTTCAAAATGGACTATGCGGAAGCAGAATACATTGCGAAGCTTCGGTCCGGTGTGAAAGGGCATTGGTCCTACCGCACCATCGCCTGGCACATGAAACAAAAACTCGCAGAGCGATACCCCATCCTGGGCGAGCGGATTCAGGCCACCTCGCCCGACGTTCAGGACGCACTGACCCGCTGATCCACCCCGTTCTCCTGCCATGACCAATCATATGAATCACCAGGAACACATAGAATCGGCCTTGCTGGCAGGAGACTGGGAACGGCTGGCGATCGACGCGGCGCATTGGGCCCAAGCCGTTGAAGCGGCAGATACGCGAAATGCGCGCCCCTTTTTCGCGCTGAACGTCGTCCACCTGCTGCGCGGCGAATTCGCCGCGGCCTGGAAGACCCATGCGAAAGCCTTACAAGAACCGAATGACATCGAGCAGGTGCGAACATGGGTGGAGGTGCTGCCACAGCGGCATCCGGACAATGCTTTCGCCCACTTGGTATGGGGCCTGTTTCTCGCTCAGTCGGGCCAATCAGAACGGTCCCTGGCCGTTTATAAGGAAGCGGCGAAGCTGGCGCCGGATTCGCCTTATCCCCATTATTTTTTGGCTCAAATCCATGAGCGCGCGGGACATCTCGAAATGGCGATCAAAGAATATCGCGAGGCCGTCCGCCTGAACCCGTCGTTTGCCGCGGCCCGCACCAACCTGGGTGTCGCGTACCAGGAGCAGGGACGCTTGGAGATGGCCATTCCGCAGTACCGGGAAGTCATCGCGCTGAACCCGAATGATGCCTTGGCCCATGCCAATTTGGGCTGCGCGCTCGCGGAGCAAGGGAAAATGGAGCCGGCATTGCGGGCCTATAAAGAAGCCTTACGACTCAGTCCTAAGGACGCAGAAATCCACTTCGCGCTGGGCGATCTCTACCAAAACCGAGGGCGTGCGGATCTAGCCTTGAAGGAATACCGGGAGTCTGTGCAGGCCGATCCCAATTTCGCGGCCGGTCACACGGCCTTGGGGTTTATCGCGTTGGAGAAGGAGCGGATGACCGAGGCGATGGATTACTTCAATCGCGCCGTGAAAGCCAACCCCGACGAGGCGCGTGCATACTACGGCATTGGGAAGATCTATGCCGCGAAGGGCAAGCGAGAGTCCGCGGCGGAAAACTTCTCCAAATCCCTCAAGCTCGAAAAGGACGCCGATCGAAAGAATCAGATCATGAACGATCTCTTCAAGAGCGGGCAGACAGGAGACTAGGCGCAATCGAAGAGAGCCGTCCGAAATGCGGCTTGAGGGTTTTCAATAGGATACCGTACGTCCGAGCGGAATCGAATCTCCGTACTCGCGCAATGTTCGTGGCCGGAGCGACGTCTGCGCCGTATGGTCCTGGCGATCGATCAGTCGTTTCAAGTCCGTCAATTCCCGCTCCTCCTTCACCCAGCGCACCGCCGCTTCCGGAGACACCTTGTGCTGCCGGTACTCTCTGTAGCGCTGCCGCTGTATTTCGGAATCAATATGCGAGAGGTTGAACCGGTCGGTGACGAGAATGTCTGCCTGTTGCGCCTTGTCCCAGTAGCGCATGCCTGCGATGCCGGCGAATACCAGCGTGAGGCTCAACACCAGACTTGGCAGCAGGGTAGTAGCCGTTTGAACCGTGAAAGTTCGTGGCAGCATGGTCGGCCACAATATCCGGACAGAGCGGTTCCTGGTCGGAGCGACAAGCTACTGGTTCTGTCGGCGTGATGGATACGTTTCTTGAGCCGGGGGAGAAACCTTAATCAGACAGCCGCCGGTAGACGTGCCGGTTCTGCTCGATGGCTCCGGTTGCTATCCGTTACGGGATGGAAGTGAAAGAACCGCGAGTAAGGCCGGACCGGAATTACTGGTGCGGAGCCTTCGTCAGAGTTCTCTGATCGCCCCTTGCAGCACCGTGATCTGAGTGACGGGATCGCCGGCATTCTTGAGCTCGGTACGGATCTGATCCTTGAGGTAGGAGGAGTAGCCGATCTTATCCAAGAGCAGGTCGAGGAACCGCTCGGCCGGCAACAGGCTCTGCGACTTCAGCTCTTCGATCGTCTCGTCGCTGACCGGGACATAGGCACTCCCGATATGGAAGATAACGTTATAGTAACGATCTCGCCCGAGCCGTTCGAAGCGTAAACCCTTCACGACTATCCCTCTGCTGTCAGGTAAATGAGTGGCTCATTCTAGTCAAACCACCGGCGGAAGACAAGCTCGGAGGGTTCGAATCGAACCGCGCCGGCTTCTTTGAAAGCGGCCTGGCGGATCAGTTTCCGCCAGGTTTCTTTCCGAAATAATCCCGCCGGCTTACGGCCACGTCCGACACGAACATCACGCCCGAGTAGCGCTCGAACAGAGGGCGCAATCCCGCCAGGATCGGCTCCACTTTTTCTTCAGGTACCACGGTCATGATCATCACGAGACTTTCCTGCTCGCTGAACATGAAGTGAGCTTCCCGCAGTCCGTGGTGACCTTTGCCGCTGATGTTGCCGATGATGGTGTAGCCGGTGGCCTGGACCTTGTCCAACAGATCGGTCACAAAGGGACGGTTTTCGCCAGATACGATGACGCGAATCTCTTTCATTGGATGCAGTGTCAATCCGCCCATGTCGGTACTCCCTTAGCGGTTGCATGTCAGGTTGGCGAGCAACCCTAGATGCTCAGCGGTTATGTGCTCACGGCGCAGATGACTCTGCGCCAGGCACCCGAGGGCATGTAGCGATACCAGACGCCGTCTTCCGGGTCCAATGCCGCCAGGTGCACCCACTCGTTGTGATAGAAATGCTGGAGGAGCTCATGCCGCGCGATCAGTTTCTCGATACGCGGGCGCGGCGCTTCGATCAACGTCAGCAGCCGCATCGGTTCATGATACGGCACGTCGCCGTTCATCACCGTCTGCCAGGCCAGACCCAGCCGCAGGTCGCTCCAGGGACCGGACATGATGCCGAAACGCCCGACCACGTTGTGGTAGATCTTGCTGCCGCTCCCGTACACCTCGTTGTCCACCGCGGAAAAATAATGCTCCATGTTGATCCACTGCGCGACGACCTGCGGCGCCGTCATCAATACCTCGAGCAGCCGTTCGCCGGGATCTTCGCGGTAATCATAGGAGTGCAGGAAGACCCGCCCGCTCAGGTTGAGACCCTTGGTGAGGGCCCGCCGGCCGATCACGAACGCCGTATTGCCGGACAACCCCCATTCCGGTCGGACCTGACTCCAGTCTGCGCTTCGTTCGCGTACTCGGGCCTCCGCTTGCTCCGACGGCAACAGCGTCCCGATATCCGGCAGCCGGGCACAACGTTCTTGGCTCGTTAGGCGCGATGCTTCTCTGAGGTCTTCCAACAGGCGCGCCACGTCTTTTCGGTGCGTGGGGGGCACGTCTTCGAGATCGAAGAGTTCTACCTGATCGGTGGTGGTGTTCACCTGTCCCGCCAGAAAATGCGTGTCCGGCGGGATCTCGATGCCGCGTTTGGCCAAGCGCTCCCTGACCAGGCCCCGGTTGGCCATGCCGGCGATGACGCGTGCGTTGGGTTTCCCTTCGTTGCCTCCACAGGCCCCGCAGTCCAAGGCGGATTCGAACGGATTATTTTCGGTGGTGCTGCCATGGGCGCAGAAAAGTACGAGCCGCGCAAAGTTTCGGACGAGGCCCATCATCCGGAGAGCCGTCTCCACCGTCAGGACCTGTTCATCCAGCGTGAAGCCGGTGCGGGTGATCCGCTCTTTTTGCCGCGAGGCGGACCGCTGGTTGATCTGGTAGTGCCGCCGTAGTTCATCCACGAAGCTGGTCAGTTGGTCCCCGGTCAGTTCTGCCTCACGGCTTCCGTCGGTCAGCGCCGGTTCGACGGCGGCGTCCGGATCGAGCGCCTTTTGCCGCAAGGCTTCCACGAAGTGAGGATCGAGCCTGGATGCATTGAGGTCGAACCGGTCGCGCAGGGCCCGCCAAATGAGCGCCCGTTGTTCGGCCAGCACCATTTCCTCGATTTCCACCGGCGACAGTTTGTCGACGGTGAGGCTCGTCGCGATCGGCGGCACGAAAAGCCGCTTCAGCCAGTCCGTCAGGCGCTTGTAGAGGGCCGGGAGTGCCGTCTTGCCGACGATGGGCAGTCCGTAGAACCAGCCGAGCGACTCCACCATCACATAGGGCGTCACGACGTTCTCTTTGAGATCGTGCAGAAGCGTATGGCCGGCATGCATCAGCCTGGTCCGCGACTGATGCTTGGACACGTATTGGTCGAGATAGCTGCGAGGAATCTCACGGACTTCATTCCTGGCACGCATGATTACCGGGAACTGTTCGGTGTCGTGTTCCTTTCCCCAGCCGCGGTAACGGATGAACACGGCGAAGAATCCGGCAAACCCGAACGTTTCGTGAGGACCCGTCGACTCCAGGTGGCGGCGGAACGGTTCAGAACGCACGTCGATGCAGAAGATCGACTGCGACTGCGGCCGAACGGGCGGTGCTGCGTCGCGCCGCGCTGCAGCAGTACGCATCAACAGCCCGAAGAGCTGCTCCTGATATCCGGCTTCGAAGGCTTTGAGCCAGGCCGGTCCGTGAGCCGACTCCGGGAATGCGTCCATCCAATCGACTAGGGTCTTGAGGTCGCTCGGCGTCCCCTCCATCAATACGGCGGGCACGAGCTCCAACGCTTGTGCCAAGGCCAGGAGCCGCCGAGCCATCGTGTAGCGGGCCGCCTTGGTGTGGAGCGGCCCCCATTCGTTCTGGTAGCGCATGGCAAGGGTTTCCCAGCATGCCCCGGATTCTCCGCCTTGAGCGAGCCGGTCCACTTGTTCGGCATAGGCCGCCGGGAGACGCCCTGCTGCCCGTTCTTTGCGCATAAAATACGCATACGGTTGGGTCCGCATGAAACCGGTCACCGAGGGAAAGTTCCCGTCGATGCACAGCGCTTCGCGGCATCGTTTCTGCACCAGCTCACGGACGTACCACAAGCGGATCGCAAGGAACTTCACCAGGCCGACGGGAAATGCCTGCTGCCAGACGTAATCGTTTTGCTCCGCGCGCCACTTGATGTAGCCGGCCCATCCCGGCAGTGCGGCCAATTGAAGCCCCAGATAGTCCTGGCGGAGTTCAGGTGGAATCGCCAGTGCTTCGAGGCTTTGGAAGACCGCGTCCTCGGGGTGTTCCGGGAGCGCGGCGATTTTACGCCGGCTGTCCGCGATCCCGCAGGTGGACCATTCCTTTGCGGCAAGCTCTTTCCACGCGCCATAGAGACCCTGCTCCCGGCCCGGCATGGCCCAGGCCGCATGCCCTTCGTCGAGGAAGGCTTCGCACCATTTGATGAGTTCGCCGTTGATCTCCGCCACGATGTGCGTCCCGAGCGTCTGATCGCACCAGCTGGAGAGCGTCATGTGGTGGCCCAGGCTGGCCAAGTCCCCTTGTATGGCATTGGCTGCGCGTTCCTGTACGGTGGCAGCAGTGAACGGACTCAAGTGGTCTGCGAGCGCCTCGAGCTGGTCCCGCCTGGGTGCCACGTCCATCAAGGCATCCAGCGGTTCGTCCATCGAGCGCGACAAGCCATGCGTCAAGCAGGCTCGCAACACCTCGCGGTGCGAGATGCGACAGGACCCCAGCGCGATTTCCTTATCACCATCACCCGCAACCTGGCTCAATGCCTCGTCGACGTGGTGAAGCTGGATACGCCCCGATTTGAGGTAACCCCGGTAGTCGTCGCCCGACAAATAGCCTCTGCCGCCCAGGAACTGCGCCCCTCGTTGGACCGTTTCGCCGAACCGAAGATATTCCAAGCTGTGCAACGGGTTGTGATGGACGAAAGTGCGCATGGGCCAGTACTGGGCGATCACTTCGCTGGCGAGACGGATCGTCCCGCGCAACTCCATGCGGCGAGCGTCGAGGTCGGGCGAAGCGGTTATCGGTTCCATGCCGCTCCCTGTAGTACGACGTTCGGCGAGGCCGGGACAGGGTCCGCTCCCACGAACCGGCCCGGCACCACACCGAGCATGGTCAACAGTGCGAGCAGGATCAGCAGCGAGGCAAACTCCGGCCGGTGGAGGTCCTCATAGGACAATGTCGACGGCCGTCGTTTGAACACCAGTTGTTGCATGAGCCAGAGTAGGTACCAGGACGCAGCGAGCCAGGCGAACAGGACGACGGCGAGCCCACCCGAGACTCGAAAAGCCGGGTCGAACAGCATGCCCAGCAAGCCGGCATAGACGCCGAAAGGTGGAAAGCCCAGCGCCGCGAGCGCGAGCAGACACAATAAGGTGCTGAAGCGCGGCATCGTATAAGTCATGCCGCCTAGCGCCTGCAAATCCACGTCCCCATAGCGGGCACGGATCGCATACCAGGCCAGCAACAGCCCGCTCGTGGCGAGACAGACGGATCCGAGGAAAAGCCCGCCCTGACCGGCCGTGCCGGTGACCGCGAGGGCCCACCAGAGTATGGAAAGAAACGAAAGACTTGCGTAGGAAAAGAGCGGCAAAGGTCGAATCTGCGTCAATGCCCGCAGCGAGCCGTACAACGCGCCCGCGAGGGCCAACAGTTCGACCGTCTGGCGAACCGTCGGCTCCAGCGTCGGCAACAGAGCCGGGACGTCACGCCACCCCACGATCGGCAGCAAGACCGTCAAGAGCGCGGGCAGATTGCCCGGAAGGAGCGTGACGACTGCCACGTGCCCGCCATGCAACGGAAAGAGTGGGAGGAGGGTCGCACAGACGACCAGAGACAAGGTGGCGGCGGAGGCGGTCGGGAGCAGCGCTGCAGCGGCCGCGATCAAACCGATGCCATAACAGGTCCATCCCCTGAAGGCCGTTGCGGCATCGGGGCCGCGGTACCGGTAGATCAGAAAAGCCACGAGCCCTAACAGCATGATTCGCGAAAGGTGGCTCGTTGGCTCCGGAGCGATGAGCGAGCCGAGGCTTGTTCCCAGCATGACCAAAGACAGCAGCCAGGCGAAACGGTTGTCGCGATGGAGAGGCTGACCCAGCACCGAGATGAATGTGGCCGCAGGCAGGAGGCAGACGAACAGCGGCGCGCTGAAGAGACCCGGCTGCAACCACAGCGCGAATGCGGTCCCGATGAACGTGAAGGCCGCGGTGCTGAGGACGCAGCTCTTCAATCGGTCGGCCCTGGACCAAAAGGGCAGACCGCACAGCGCACCGACGAAAGGGATTGCGACAAGCAGCCACGTGACCGGCCAACCCGACGTCACGACGACCCTCCCGGCGCATACTTCTGGAGCAGAGAAGCCATGCGCATCAATCCGCGACCCAGCAGCAGGTAGACCTGGTCGAGATACAGCCGGTTCATGAACAAGACGTACAGGTGAGCCAGGAGGCTCTGGATCCAACCAGGCATGCGCATCGTGCGTCCGTGCGCGCTGGCGTAGAGATACACCCAGCTGGCAACGATCAAGAGCGTCGTGCCGACCACCAACGCGTCGAAGAGGGGGCCCGGCAGTGCGGCGGCCTTGAAGTAACCGGCCACTTCGTTGGCATCGGGGAAGAGATAATGGGTGAAACTCTCGGCTGCGAACAGATAGGTGAAGACGACCAAGAGCAGCGTTGAAAGCATCGCAGCGGAGACCTTCCAAGAGGCGACGGCTCGAATGCGGGTGAGGGACAGAATCGCCTGCGACGACGTCACCCAGATGAAGAAGAGAAAGATCACGGTGCCCTGCGAGTCGAACAGGGGAATGCGTAGCACGCCGTGCGTCACCAGCAGGATGACGAGCGGAAGTAAGAACGTGGTGATGAACCCGGTGGACCAGGCCAACCGCGAAAATTCCTGTTCTTCCGCGTCGTGCGAGACATGAGGAAATGAGGGCTCCTGCCGCGCCTTATGGATGACGTTCCCGCAGTTGAGAAAGACCGTGGCCTTGAATAACCCATGTGCGACCAGATGGAAAACCGCGAGCGAAAAGGCGCCCAGCCCGCATTCCATGATCATGTAACCCATTTGGCCGATGGTCGAAAATCCGAGCGTCTTCTTGATGTCGTTCTGCGTCAACATCGTGGTCGCGCCCAGCAGGGCCGTGAGCATGCCGATCAGGAACACGAAGTGCAGGGTCGTCGAACTAAGCCCGTAGAGCGGGGCCAGGCGGGTGAGCAAGAACCCGCCCGCGTTGATGATCCCGGCATGCAGCAGCGCATGGATCGGCGTCGGTGCATACAACGAGCGCGGCAGCCAGATGTGCAACGGGAACTGCGCGGACTTGGTCATCGCGCCGATGAAGATCAACAGGGTGACGGCGGTGGGACCGCTCATTTCTAGACCGGCCGCAGGCCAGAGCGACAGCGTGATCGGCGTCTCCGCCGCTCGCGTGAAAAGGGGCTGAAACTCCACCGTACCGTAAAACGAATGTGCAAGGACGATTCCGGCGAGAAATGCGCCGTCACCAACCCGCAAGAGTGTGAAGGTGCGAAACGCTCCCTCCAGCGTCCCGGGATGGCCATGGTTGTGGGCCAAGAGGAACAGCAGCCAGGAGACGATTTGCCAGAAGACGAACAGCATGACGAGGTTCGCGCTCGATACCATACAAAGCAGGACGAAGGTGGTGATGGCCAGAAGCCCCAGATACCGGCGATAGCCTCGGTCCTGATACATGTATCCGAGCGAGTA
>DASTLA010000190.1:0-9737 GCA_035715525.1 Nitrospiraceae bacterium | reverse complement strand
TTTGTGGCAGGGACGGAGCGCGACGCCGAAGGCGAAGCGCCGTAACGAGGGGACGATCAGCATATGAGCATATGCGCGAATCGTAGGGCGAGGGAATTAGCCTATATTTTCAAACCCTCACGCGCGCATACGTAAATATGCGCCTGCCTTGGACAACTGAAAATGTAAGCCATCGGAAAGAACTGGCGGGGAAAACGACGCCCGATGTCACCGAGCGGTAACGCGACAGGAGAAGGAAGGAGGATTCTAAGGACTCTCACGCTCTTCAGCATCTCCGCCAAGATATTTCTTCATCAAGAGCGAGAAATGCTGGCGGGGGATTCCGCTGCTGTCCGCCGCCTTTGTGATAACGCCTTCGTGCTGTGCAAGCTTCGCCTGGAGATAGCGACGTGAAAACTCTGCCACGGCTTGTTCTTTGGCTTCGGTATACGACAAATCCGCGTTCAGGAAGTCGGGGACGAGATCATCCCGATCAAGCGGCGCCAATAACGCGCGAATATCGTTGGCGGCCAGGTGGTCGTCGGTCGCGCGCATGACGCTGCGTTCGATGATGTTGCGCAATTCACGCACGTTCCCGGGGAACGGATACCGGATCAACTCCTCGATGGCCGCTTCGGTAAGTAGGCAGTTCGGTTTCCCCATTTCGCGCCCGAATTGTCTGACCTGATGACGCGCAATCACGGGAATATCCTCCGCCCGATCTCGTAACGGCGGCACGGTAATCGTAATCACCGCCAAGCGGTAGTATAGATCTTTGCGGAAACGGCCTATGCGGACCTGCTCTTCCAGATTTCGATTAGTCGCCGCGATGAATCGCATATCCACGCGCCGCGCCCGCGTGCTGCCAACGGGCCGGACTTCGTTTTCCTCGAGCACCCGCAACAATTTCGCCTGAAGCGGCAGCGGCAACTCACCGATCTCGTCCAGGAAGACCGTTCCCCCATTGGCAAGCTCGATCAGCCCCGGCTTGTCGGCGATCGCACCCGTGAAAGCCCCGCGTACGTGCCCGAACAGTTCACTTTCCATGACTCCATCGGGTACCGTCGCACAGTCGATGACTTGAAAAGGTTTCTCGTGCTCCGGGCTCTGCTCGTGTATGGCTCGCGCGATGAGCCCCTTCCCGGTGCCGGTCTCACCGGTGATCAACACAGTCGATCGCACCTGCGCCGCTTCCCGTACTCCCCGCATGACGCGTTGATAGGACTCGCCGACGCCGATGAAGCTGCCGGCCTGAAAATCGAGCCGTTCCCGTTGTTCATAGATGGCATGCCGCCGAAGAATTTCCGAAATCCTGATCGCGCGGTGAAGCCGCACACCGAGATCCTCCGGATTCACCGGTTTCACGACATAGTCGAACGCCCCTCGCCGCATGGCCTCGACCGCGAGTTGGACCGTATTCATACGCGTCACCAATAAGACCGGAAGATTGCGATCAATGGCCTGTATCTTGCCCAACAGGTCTAGCCCGCTCATGCCAGGCAGCATCATGTCGGTCAAGACAAGATCCACCGCCCGCTCATTCAACAATTCGAGCGCGCCTTCCGCGGTCGCCCGAATTTCCATGTCCCAATCGCCGTTGAGCGGCTTGAGGTCGGCTGCCTCCAGCGCATGCATCATGAGTTCAGCATCGGTGGGATTGTCTTCCACAATCAAAATGATAAAGGGAGCCTTGGCCTTTCGAGGGTCGGCCTTGGCAATGGCAGCGCTGCCGGTCATGGATTTCCTCGCTGCTGACTGTGAGGGTCCTGCTCGGTCCACAACTGTTCGGGTGCCGTCGTGCACATCGTCGTCACCTCCGAAGGCGGCTCTTCCCAATGCTCAAGAATGGGTAGCGTGAATCGAAAAATCGTCCCTGGGCCCGACGGTTCGTCGATCCAGATCGTACCGCGATATAATTGCACGATACGCTGCACAATGGTGAGACCGATTCCGCTGCCCGAGGCGGATGGATCCAAGCGAACGAAAGGCACGAATACACGATCTCGCGAGGACGACGGAATCCCGACTCCATTGTCTCGGAAGGTCCAGAGGACCACTTCCGCCTTGCGCATCCCTTCGATCCAAATTTCCGGCACCACGCCCGGACGGACGAATTTCAACGCGTTCGACAGGAGATTGTCGAAGATTTGCCTGAGATAGTCGCCTTGGCAGGCAACCAAGGGAAGCTGAGGCTGAACGTGGACCTTCGCCTGCAGCGCCTCCAATTCACCGGCTCGCGATTTCAACACCTCTTGAATCACCGCACTCGGATCGACCGCCTGCACGCTTTCCTGGCGGGCGCCGACACGGGCCAGCGCAAGAATGCCTTCGACCCGACCGGTGAGGTCACGGCCGTTCTCCTCGAGCATCCTCAGCCACTTTGTCGCGCGCGCATCCAACTCAGCAGCATATTGCCGTTGCAAGATGGCCGCGAGTTGTTCCATACGCTGGCCCGGTCCCTTGAGGTCGTGCGCCAGCATTTCAGCCATATGTTCGAGCTGTTGCAGACGCGCCCGCAACCCCTTCCCTTTCTCACGGACCACTTCATACAATCGAGCATTCGAGATCGCCACCGCCGCAGCCTGCGCCAAACCCAACGCCAATCTATCATTCCACGAATCGGGCTCGACGTATGCCTCGCTTAAGAGAACCAACACGCCGAATCCGTTTCCTTGCGCAAGAAGCGGCACGGAAAACATGCTGTCCCCGATGAGATTGCGCCTCGTCAATTCAGGACGTCGGTCGGCTCGTAACCGGGCACCGGCGGCCGGCTTCCCGGTTTCGAACGCTCGGACGCAAATCGGGAACTCTTCCCATAGCAGGACGGTCTTACGCAGCCGATCGTTCCAGTGACCCGACGCCGCCTCGATCACCCAACAGCCCATGCGTTCGTCCCGCAGCAGGACCAAGCAGATGTCGGCGTGGATGAGCTCGACAGCACGGTTGCTGATCTTCCGCAACACGCCGTCGATGCCGTCCGGCTCGATGGTATTGATTTCCTGTCCGATCGTTTGAAGCGTCTCCAGTTCCTCGATGTACTGGCAAATGCGTCGATTCATATCCTCGTACGATCGGGCCAATTGCCCGATTTCATCGCGCGATCGGATCTCGGATGAGGGTAAGACTTCGGATTCCCGGTCCGAGTCCTTCCGGCCCACGGACCGTGCGACTCGCTGCAAGATGGCCAGCGGCTCGGTGATGGATCTGGCCAGCATACGACTTCCTATCCAGCCCAATGCCAACGTGCCCCCCACCGCCAGCAGGACGCTCCAATAAGCGCGCTCCGATACACCG
The DNA here is from genome assembly GCA_035715525.1 of Nitrospiraceae bacterium. Lineage (GTDB taxonomy): Bacteria > Nitrospirota > Nitrospiria > Nitrospirales > Nitrospiraceae > JAHBWI01. Next base: position 6,464 of record DASTLA010000190.1, on the reverse strand, counting down.
ACCGCTCGGGAATTTGCGGACTTGATCTCGGCATCCAGGCGGTCTTCGAGGCGTCGAAGATCCGCGCGCAGCGCATCGGACATCTCGAGGCCCCTGCCTTCTCGCACGAACTGGTGAACGCGATCGATCGTTCCTGCATGTATTTGGGCGATGAGATCCTGCTTGGACCGCAATAAGTCACTGATCCTTCGTTCGATGATGGTGACTTCCGAGGTGAGATCACGCTGCGCCGAGAGTAGGGCATTGGTTTGTGCGATCACGGCAGGCAGGCGGAGTTCTGCTTCACGAAGAGGAGTGAGAAATTTGTCCTGCTCCGTCAGCAAGAATCCACGGAATGCATCTTCGATGTTGATGGCAAGGCGGCGAAGCTCACGCACCTCTTCCCGCACTGACATCAGATCCTGACGATGATCCTGAATGCCAAGGAGCTGACCGATGAGAGAGAGGAGGATGATGAGCGTCGAAAAGAGCGGACCGAGTAGCAGCATCAGCACGGCCAAGACTTTGTGATGAACGCGCACCCGTTCCCACCACAAACGTCCGGCATGAACCATCGGCACGCACCTCGGTGTTTCGAATTGGGGCGTCTACGCAAGCCGAATGCGGAATGGTAGACAGCACCACGGCCGGAGTCAAGCGCCCCACTTCAGTCGGCTGGGCCGGCAGCCAGAAACTCCGCTTGGTTCCGAATCGAATTGTGAGATAATGACCGTATGTTGTTGAAACGCGTCCTGGTCGGGTTGCCGCTCAAGACCAAGCAGGCCGCTCATGAGCGGTTGTCGAAGCGGCTCGCCCTGGCCGTATTTTCATCGGACGCGCTTTCCTCCGTCGCCTATGCGACCGAGGAAATCCTACTGGTGCTCACGCTGGCAGGCACGGCCCTCGTCGCCTATTCCATCCCATTGAGCCTCACCATTGTCGGGCTTCTCGCCATTCTCACCATGTCCTACCGGCAGATCATCTTCGAATACCCGGAAGGCGGGGGCGCGTACATCGTCGGCCGCACCAATCTCGGCGAATGGGCCGGCCTGGTAGCCGCGGCCGCGCTCATGATCGATTATGTTTTGACGGTGGCGGTCAGCGTGGCGGCCGGCATCGCAGCGGTGACTTCTGCCTTTCCCGACCTGTTGGGCCATCGCGAAGCGCTCTGCTTGGGCGCTATTCTCTTGGTACTGGTCGTGAATCTGCGAGGAGTGCGGGAGTCCGGCAGATTTTTTGCCGTCCCTACATATCTGTTCATCGGCACGATCGGGCTGATGCTGGCCACGGCTTTCATTCAGATCCTGCTCGGCCACGTCTCCCGGTTGGAACCAATGCCGGCGGCGGCCGTCGAGCCGTTGACACTCTTTCTCCTGTTACGGGCGTTTTCCTCCGGCTGTACCGCCCTGACGGGCGTGGAAGTCATCTCGAACGGCGTCTTGGCATTCAAGAAGCCGGAGCCAAAAAATGCCGCCAACACCATGAGCGGCATGGCGGTCATTCTCGGCGCGATGTTCATCGGCATCAGCAGCCTGGCCTTTTATTTCGGCGTCCTTCCCAAGGAAGACGAGACCGTCGTCTCCCAAGTGGCCAGGGCTACTTTCGGGACGGGCCCGCTGTACTATCTCCTGCAGGCGGCCACCATGCTGATTTTGATCTTAGCCGCCAATAGCAGCTTCAACGGATTCCCCCGTTTGGCCTCCATCCTTGCGCGCGACAGTTACATGCCCCATCAGATGGCCATGATGGGCGACCGCCTGGTCTTCTCCAATGGGGTCATCATTCTGGGCGTGTTTTCCTGCCTGCTCATCGTCCTTTTTGAGGGCGATACACACGCCTTGATCCCTCTCTATGCCGTGGGAGTCTTTCTGTCCTTTACGATCTCGCAAGCCGGCATGGTGAAACGGTGGTTGGTCAAGAAGGGGCCGCATTGGGAGAAGAAATTGATCGTGAACGGCGTGGGCGCCGTGACCACCGCGATCGCCACGGTCATCATCGCGAGCACGAAATTCACCCATGGCGCCTGGATCGTGATCGTCCTCATCCCCTTGTTGATCACCATGTTCCGATCGATCCGTTCGCATTACAAGGCCGTGTCGGATCAGGTGGCGCTGGCGCGGGACCACCGTCCTCCCTTGCCCCGGCGGAACATCGTCATCATTCCGATCAGCGGGGTGAACCGCGCGGTCATTCGGGCGGTCGACTATGCGCGCAGCCGCTCCGGCGACATCAGGGCCGTATTAGTGGACGTCGACCCGGAAGACACCGCACGAGCGGAAATTCAATGGGCGCAGTGGGGTTGTGGAGTACCGCTCACCGTGCTTCCCTCGCCCTATCGCTCGGTGTTGAGCTCGCTGCTCGAGTACATCGAACATTTGTTACAGAAGGATCAAGAATGTTGGGTCACCGTCGTGATCCCGGAGATTCTCCCTGCCCGCTGGTGGCAGACGATTCTTCACAACCAACGCGCACTGATGCTCAAAGGGGCCTTGCTTTTCAAGGACCGTGTCATCCTGACCGACGTGCCGTTCCACTTGACGAGGTGACGTCCATGTCTACGGACAAACGAATAAGGCGGCCATGCGAACTGATCTGTTGCCTGTGTACTCTTGTCCTGTCGCTGTGCCTTCCCGGAGGACAGGCGCTCGCGTTTAAAATCCTCTCTCCTACTGCCGGCTCAACCGTCAAATCCGGCGAAGTCGTGACGGCCCAGGTTGACCTCGGCTCGGACAGCGGCATCGTGAAGGTTCGCTACTATTGGTACCGGGAGGGGGACGAGACCTTGGTGCAGCAAGACGACTCAGATCCGTCGCTCATGCCAAGGCAAGACAAGCTCGCGGACGACCGGTTCTTTCAGAAGGACAGTGTGTCGGGTGGCGCCGTGGTCGCTATCGCAGCCCTTGCGTCAACCAGTGCGCAGACGCCGCCTTTCGGCGGCCCGCTCACCGTCCCGAAGGAAGCCATCGGCCCGATGCGCTTGCTGGCTGTGGCCGACATTTCGCGCGGACGGCTGGGAAGCCGGACCATCTTCGACGAAGTGATCGTGAAGACAATACCGGCGGCCCCACTGCAAACCATCGAGTTCGAAACGGACAAACCGCTCTCGCTTGGACGGGCCGGGCAATCTTCCGCGTTCGGCCACGTCGACTCAATGGGTAAGATATTCGAATTGCCGGTGGTCGGCGACTATGCCGACGGCGTCACCCGTTCCATCAGCTCTCCCGCCTGCGGGACGAGTTACCGATCTTCGAACGACAAAGTCATCAAGGTGCTTGCCGATGGAATGCTCCAGATCGTAGGCAATGGAAAGACGACGCTCACCGTGACCAACGGAGGGAAAGACGCGTCGCTCGATGTCGATGTCAACGTGAACGATGAACCCAACGAACCACCGATCGCAGACGCGGGTTCTCCCAAAACGGTCAAGGGCGGGACGAAGGTGAAGCTGAGCGGCCTCAAGAGCCGTGATCCGGAGGGAGAAGCGCTCTATTATGCCTGGAGCCAAATCAGGGGCAGTAAGGTCGCGCTACTGGACGTCAATAACTCCGAAGCTTCCTTCCAAGCACCCTATGTCTCCGAGCCCCGCACCTACCGCTTCAGGCTGCGCGTCACCGACAAGAAGGGCGCGGATAGTGTGCCGGCCTATGTAGATGTAACGGTTGAACCTTGAGCGTTCGGACGATCCATGGCGCATTTAGTGCAACAGCCGATTCTCTCGCCCGCGCGGTTGATCGCGCTCGGCCTCGTCGACGTATCGCGGCGGGAAGAGCTTGTGGGGAACGCGTCAGGCCTTGCTCAGCCGCATCGGGCCATAGGTGCGGCGCGCTTGTTTGAGTTGCTGGCTGTGCTTTCGCAACTCCGGGCCGAAGGCAGATCCCAAAACGGCATTCCGGTAGGGAGCAATCCGGCGTTCGGCTTCATCGATCGCGGTTTCCAGGTGCCCGACCAATTGACGCCCTGAGACCGTCAACCACCGGAGATGTCCCCCGGCGTACTGAAGGTCCTGCATGGCATAGCGAACCGATTCGATCTCCTCGAAGCATCTTGCCCGAGCCCGCCACAGGTCGCGCCGCGTCAGCCCGGCTTTCTTCCAGCTTTTGTTGCCCTGGGAGCTTTCCGCCCAAGCCGAGAGTCGCTCGAACAACAAGGCCCCCATCGTAAAGGTGAATGTCGCGTGAAGTATGCCGCGGATCGGCCGCAGACTGCGGCGCCACGGCGAGTAAAAGATCTCTTGGTTACGATCCATTTCGTACATGACATATTTCCGAAGCAACAGATTCAGATGGTGGTGGCTGTTCTCGTGGATAAGGTCGTCGATGAGATCGAGATTGTCCCGATCATAACAATTGATCACGGACAGTCCCGGCCTGTGCCGATAGCTGAAACTCACAACCCCTCTTGCCTTCAGCGGCGAGACCCGAGAGGTCAACAGCGACAACCACCGATTCCCTTCAGGCCAGGACGCCTCAATGGCATGCAAGGCCCGCCTGATCTTGGTGCGGATCGCCGGCGGAGTCTGTTCCACTGCCGTTGGAACTTTGAATCGGTCGTACACGAGGGTCGGTCCCAAAAGCAGATCGCCGTATTCGGTCCGACGCAGGACCTTCGGATCCTGAGGCTCACAATGCCAGCGCGGCTGCGTGCCGAATTCGACAACCGGGTAAGTCCGACTTCCGAGCGCCATGTCGATCCGACTAGGACCGACCAACAATTGGGCACGCATCCCCGCCCGTTTGAGGGGACCCAGGGTTGGACCGGGCAACACAAACACCATCTTGCCGCTTCCGAGAGAAAGGGTACCAGGCGGTTCGACTCGTTCCATATTCGCTGCGAAATCGCAGGGGATGCACCACGAGACTGCGCGCTGTGAACGTGCCCATCGGCAAGCCTGCTCGGGAGCCAGCCATACCGATTCTTGAGTGACCTCTGCAGCCAACCGCCGGCACAAACCGGTCAGACGCTGCAGAATCAACCGAGGTTCGGGTTTTCCGAGCGGAAAAACTTCCTCGTTATAGCTGTTCTCGTAAAATTTCTCCTGAAACTCCGCATGCAGTTGGGCGACGATGTCGCGCTTGCTTCGTTCCCCACGGACTTGTACCAATACGTCGACGAAGTACAACAGGTCGTTCAGAGTCTCGATCCAGCCGGCGACTTTCCAATTGCTGAAATCGCTCAAAGGCAGCGTTCGCGCCAGCGTGTGGAACCAGTCGATCGGAAGTTCGAGGAGATCAGCTTCCTTCTCATACCCCCGCGCAAAGTCCCGGCAGAGGTCGGACAGCAACTTCCGCATCGATTGCCGCAATTCCTCTACTAATCGTTCGAGGAACCGGGGGTCGAATGGCTGCATGGATGAATTCTCGCCGCCTCCCGCTGAAGAAAGGGGAACTCTACGTCACCGCTCCCTCGAGCGCAAGCAGCAGGCCGGGATCGGCACATCGAGCGACCGAACGTGATCTGGATGGGCGCGTTTGTTGCCGAATCACGAACCGAGGTGAGGATCAGGCCGCAGGGCAATTTGATACACGCGATTGGGCCGGCCGGCTTGGACAGTTTTGCGAAGCGATTGCCGCTGCGCTAACATCGGAGCAACAATTGGTAGGGACTATTTTCTCCTGGCTCGGGAGAATGAATTCAAACCGTGAGCTTGACCAGTTCAAACAAATCTGTCTTTTCCGGCGCCGGCGCTGCTACATCAGGGAGAGAAGAATGTCGGGCCATGCGGTGTCTTTGAATGAGAGTATCGACAATGTTGCCGCAGGCGAGACAGCGGTAGCCGTTCGTCCACATGGGATGATAGCTCTCCTGCAAGTCAATTAAATCGTCGCTCACCATGAGGCCCTCGCAACGTGTGCAGTTCATGATGCCTCCAGTATATTTCCAGGCGATTGAAACTGTCTGACGCCGTCATGCCTCAGACAGGCAATGTCGATGCCACCAGAGCTGCCGTCGAAGGCTGATTATTGGCTCACTATCTCGGATGTGAGACCTGTCTGTATCTGACGCAATGGAGGGAAATGTGACCGAATCTCGCTCATGCGACACAAATGAGCATCTCTCTAGAACGTCGGAAAATTTCCAATGGCGCGCGGAGGGGACGGCCTACGGGAAGCCACCCGCGGCCTCGGACCAGGAATGATGCTCAAAACGACCGAAATTGCCGCGATTGTGCAGGAGATTGCGCCAGCCCTCGTCGGCGGATGGATTCAAAAGGTATTCCAACCCTTGTCGGAAGTGCTTGTGCTCGAGATTCGGACGCCGGGGCAGACGCACCGGCTTTTATGCTCGGTCAATCCGATGACGGCACGTCTTCATCTGATCCGCCGACCGTTGCCCAATCCATTGAGGCCTCCAGCCTTTTGCCAGCTGCTCCGGGCGCGGGTGCAAGGTGCCCGCCTGGATGCCATCGAACAAGTGCCCGGCGACCGCATTCTCCGCCTCCGGCTTTCCACGGGCCTGGGACCAGCCCTGCTCCTGGCGGAACTCTT
>DASTLA010000189.1:0-10237 GCA_035715525.1 Nitrospiraceae bacterium | reverse complement strand
TGCGATGGCTCGAGGCGGCAAAGGGCTTGATCTCCATCGTCATGACGTGCTTGACTGGAGACCCGTCCGTAGGAGGAACACCGATCATGAAATCCCGCGTGAGCTCCGGTTTGATTCTGTGGTGTGTGCTTGCCGCCTCATTCTCCGTTGCCGCCGACATCCCTGATGCCGCCTTGACGCCGCTCAAACAACTCGTCGGCGAATGGAAAGGCGTCGACTCGGACGGGAAGCCTCACAAAGTCCTCTATCAATGGGCGTCCGGAGGAACGAGCCTGACCGAAACATTGACGCCGCCCGACAGCCCGCCGATGACGACGATTTACTATACCGACGGCGACCAATTGATGTTGACGCACTACTGTTCGCTGAACAACCAACCGCGGATGCGCGCCAACGCTGGAAAAGAGGGAGACAAAGTGCTGGCGTTTGCCTTTGTCGATGCGACCAACCTCAAGAATCAGAGCGATCCGCACATGCATCAGATGACCATCGAACTGAAAGATCATGACCATTTCACCCAAACCTGGGTGCTCAGTAAAGCCGGCAAGGATATTCCCAAAATATTCACGTTCGAGCGGGTAAAGTAACCGCCATGGGCCAATCGCCGGAAGAAGTCGTCAGCGGGCAACGGGACGATTGGAACCGCGTCGCCCCAGGCTGGGACAAGTGGGACGCGCTGTTTCAACGCAATATGTCGGTGATCAATTACCGCCTTGCGGCAGATGCGCGATTGCGACCCGGTATGCGTGTCTTGGATCTCGGCTCGGGAACCGGCTACCCGGCTCTTTTGGCGGGACAGATCGTCGGAGCGTCGGGCTCGGTGGTCGGGCTTGATGTGGCGGACTCTATGTTGGCGGTCGCCACACGAAAAGCCGGCGAGCTCGGACTGCGGCACGTGACCTTCCGCAGCGGGGACGTCACAACGCTCCCCTTCGAATCCGGCTCATTCGACGCGGTCATCAGCCGGTTCTGTCTGATGTTTCTGCCCGACATCCCAACGACCCTGCAGGAAATCGCACGCGTATTGGTGCCGGGCGGTTATGTATCCGCAGCGGTCTGGGCCGCCCCGGACAAGAATCCTTCGATCCGTATTCCCATGGACGTCGTCAAGACTATGATCGACGTTCCTGCTCCGGATCCGGAAGCGCCCGGTATCTTCCGGCTCGCAAAACCGGGGGACCTTCGCGGGATGGTAGAACGGGCCGGCTTCTCGCCGACGACCGACGATGAATTTGTCTGCGATACGTCCTACGCGTCGACTGATGAGTATTTTCGGAGCCTCATGGATATTGCTGCGCCGCTCCAAAAGATTTTTGCGCGTTTGACGCCCGCCCAGCAGCGCGACTCCGAACGCCAGATCATTGGTGCCGTCGGTCCGTATCGGCGCGGATCCCACATTATCCTTCCCATCGCCGTACGCATCGTGACGGCGCGCAAACCGGTATAAGCCGCGCCCGCTTCGACTAGTCTTTCATATCCTCCTTGAGTTGCTTCGCCTTGCCCTTTGCACGTTCCTTTGCTCCTTTCATTTTTCCTTTCGCCCGTTCCATCTCGGCTTTGGTATCGTTGCCCTTCGCTTCTTCCTTCAAGGCTTTGGCTTCGCCTTTCGTCTCCTCCATCGACTGTTTCATCTTCCCTTTCTGATTCTCGATTTCTCCCTTGAGTTCCCCGGCTTGTCCCGAGAGCGCAAACCCGACGAGGGACAGACAGGCAAGAAAGAAGGCTGACAAAAGTACTCGTAACATGGTTGATCCTCCTATGTGTGATTACCGTGATGGATTGTGATGTTGTTGTAAGGGGCTTATCCACCGGTCACTACTGGAGAAATCCCTAGCTGGGAGGGAAAATTAGCCCTTGCAACCGTCAGCCGCTTTGCGCATGCTGATTCCATTCACATCTTCCGGGAGGCTGCTATGCGACGTCTTACTCAACTCATGTTCGTCGGGCTCATGTTGCTGATGCTCAATGGATGCAGTTACCTCTTTTATCCGCATGCGAAGGAATTTACCGAGAAGGCCAAGGGCGCCGATACCGTTGAGACCCTGGTGAATCTGACCAATATGATGGAGGCGAGCGCCAAGGCGGCACAGCCCGGCCGAGGCGTCGATCAGCCCTTCGACGATCTTCACAACCAACTCCATGCCTTCGACAACACGCTGTGTTGCGTGGACAAGGCCAAGCGCGAGACTCCCGCCTATGCCCTGGCGGTGACCCATAAAAAGGAACTATGGGCCGTTTTCAAACGGGCATGGAAATTCAAGGACGATCAACCTCAGCGCAGCCAGCATCTGGAACTGTTTGCGACGGAAGTGCGCGAGCTGCGGGACTCGCTGCAAGCGCTCAAGTAAACGATCGCCCGACAGTCAGTCCGATGGGCAGCACCGTAAGTGAATCAACCTTATGGACGGTGGGCCATTCGACGCGGCCGCTCGAGGAGTTCCTCCGCCTGCTTCAAGCACATGATGTGGACTGTCTCGTCGACGTGCGGCGCTACCCTGGCTCGCGCCGGTACCCGCACTTCAACAGCGTACCGCTTGGAGAGGCCCTTGGCCCTGTCGGCATTCGCTACGTCCACATGCCGGCTCTCGGCGGTAGACGGCGCCCCCGCCCTGATTCCGTGAACGATGGATGGAGGAATACCAGCTTTCGCGGCTATGCCGACTACATGGACACCGACGAATTCCAACATGCCTTGAAGGAATTGATTGCCGAAAGCCGCGCTCGACAGGCGGCCGTCATGTGCGCCGAGGCGGTTCCGTGGCGCTGTCACCGGTCGCTGATCGCCGATGCGCTCGTCGTGCGCGGCCATGAGGTGCGGCATATCCTCTCATCCACGCGCTGGGATCGCCACCAGCTCACGGACTTCGCCCGCATAACGGCTGGGCGCCTCACCTATCCTTCTGAGCGCGACCCAGCGCTATTCTAATATTTCGATGGGCTATCGCATCCTGGCCGACATGACGGTGCTGCTTCACGTACTGTTCGTGCTGTTTGTCGTGGCCGGCGGGCTGCTCGCCTTCCGCTGGCGGGCAATCGTCTGGTGGCATCTGCCCGCAGCCTTGTGGGCTGCGCTCATCGAGTTTACGGGATGGATCTGCCCCTTGACCCCGCTCGAAAATTGGTTGCTGACCAGGAGCGGCCAGCCGACCTACGATTCGGATTTCATCCAACATTATATGATACCGGTGCTGTATCCAGCTTCGCTGACTCGGACCGTTCAAATCATCCTGGGCAGTGCCGTACTGGCGGTGAATAGCCTCATCTATATCTTCCTCTGGCGTGGAATAAGGGCAGGGCGATCCGACGTTGCACCTCCTCGGATGACCCGACCGAAACGCTGATCGAACGATGCAGCGGCCGGCAGAGAGAACACCTCCAGGAGTAGACCTCATCGACATGTTCAAGCTGCCTCAACGCCACACGTTGGCCCACGATGCATCAGCCTATCCAGGCCAAGTGGGAGCGGAAGGTGTTGACGCGGTTCACGTTCTCCTGATACATCCGCAGAAGCGAGTCCGACCCGCGAGGACCCTATGGCCATCGAGGAAATTACTCAAAAAGTCAGCGAACGCTACGCCCGCGCGGCCGCTGCCGGCGAGCAGATGTGTTGTCCAACCGGGTACGACTTCGACGATCTTCGTTCATTCATTCCAGACGACGTTTTGAAAATCTCATACGGCTGCGGGACGCCGGCCGGCCTCGATACCGTACGACCCGGCGAGACGGTGTTGGATATCGGTTCAGGTGGAGGCATCGATTGTTTCGAAGCGGCCCGCCGCGTGGGACCGTCCGGGCACGTGATCGGGATCGACATGACGGACACGATGTTGGAGATCGCGCGGCGCAATGCGCCCGTCGTCAGCCGCAATCTGGGTTATCTTCAGGCAAACACCGAGTTTCGAAAAGGAATCGCCGGCGCCATGCCGGTGGACGATGCAAGCATCGATCTCATCATCTCGAATTGCGTCATCAATCTCGCTCCCGACAAGGCAAAAGTCTTCCGCGAAATGTTTCGGGTTCTGAAACCGGGCGGACGGTTCACCATTTCGGACATCGTCGCCGACCGGACAATGCCGCAATACCTCGTCCACGACGCCGCCAAATGGGGAGATTGTCTATCCGGCGCCTTGCACATGCAGGACTATGTGGACGGCATGGTGGAGGCAGGGTTCGTCGGCGTGCATAGCATCAAGTCGATCCCCTGGCAGTCGATCGACGGTATTCAGTTTCTATCCGTTACCCTCACCGGGTACAAATTTTCGCCGCAAGCGCCAGCTTCGATGTTGCGGTGGGCCACGCTTCGGGGTCCGTTTTCTTCGATCACGGACGAATACGGAAGGCGCTACGTGCGTGGAGCTCCCCAGACCATCAACACCCGCACGGTGAGGCTGCTACAAAGTCCACCCTTGCAGCCGCTGTTTGTGCTCTCTGGGGAACCAGTTGCGATCGACCCGGCCGATCCGCGTTGGTGCGCCGTGCTGCCTGAAGCAAAACCCTGCGTGTGGCAAGGCGACTATGCCATTCTGACGGGGCCTGTGGTGGCAGCGGAAGACGACGATCACCACCTGTTCCGTCGCGGCCTACCGCTTGAAATTTGCTCGAAGACTCTCAACGTCCTGACGCACGACGCCTACCGATCGTTCTTTGCGATCTACAACCGCGCCTCTCGTGGCGTGAGGGGTGAAGAAACCGCTTGCTCACCAACCGGCGGATGTTGTTAAGTCGTCGGACGACCGAAAGAAAATTCAGGATGGGATTGACCCTTCTCGCTCGGCGCGCTCCTCTTGCATCTCCGACGACTCAACTTCGCATGCTGGCGCATACAACGGCATGCGAACCGTTCGAGACCTCGCTCTGTCGGGCAGGTCTCTTTCCGCTCACTCCCACCGGCATCACGGTGCTTCAACTCAATGTGGGGAAGCTCTGCAACCAGACCTGCCGGCATTGTCACGTGGACGCGGGGCCGGACCGGACCGAACGCATGACGCGCGAGACGGCCGAGCTCTGCATTGCAGCCCTCGCGAAGACCGACATTCCTACCGTCGACATCACCGGGGGCGCACCTGAACTGAATCCGAACTTTCGGTGGCTGGTCGCACAGGCTCGTGCATTGGGACGACATGTCATGGATCGCTGCAACCTGTCAGTGCTGTTGATTCCTTCACAGGCGGATCTGGCCGAATTTCTCGCCGCGCACCAAGTGGAGATAATCGCCTCTCTGCCTTCGTACCGAGCCAGTCAAACCGACGCTCAACGTGGCGAGGGCGTGTTCCAAAAGTCTCTGGAAGGCCTTCGGCTCCTCAATCAGCTCGGGTACGGCCGGCCGGACAGCGGACTGGCGTTGAACCTTGTGTACAACCCGGTGGGCTCCTTTCTGCCTCCCAAACAAGAGGCCATCGAGGCGCAATTCCGCAAAGAGCTCCGGCGCCTTCACGGCATCGAGTTCACTCATCTTTACACCATTACAAACATGCCCATCAGTCGATTTCTGGAGTATTTGATCGAAAGCGGCAACTACGAGGCCTACATGGAGCGCCTGGCCAATGCCTTCAACCCGGCTGCCGCCGCGGGCGTCATGTGCCGCTACACGCTTTCGGTCGGTTGGGACGGCACGCTCTATGACTGCGACTTCAATCAAATGTTGGACCTCCCGCTCGAGGCCGGCGCACCGTCGCAGATCCAGGATTTTGACTTCGCCAAACTCCAGACCCGCCGTATCGTCACCCGAAACCATTGCTACGGCTGCACGGCCGGATCGGGATCTTCATGCGGCGGCGCGGTGACAACGTCGTAGCGGGGAATCCGCTTCATCACGCTGCAAGAATAGCCAAGACCTTTCTCCGATCTGGTGGCGGAGCCCGCAAAAGGTTTCGCCTCCAAAACATGCTCGCAAGGTGCAGTTCACTCCTTGCTACGTCAAGTATGGCATCTTCCTTATTGCCGAAGTTCACCCACTTTGTTAAGGTTGGCCTTCAGTAGCTTCTCCTTAGCGAATCGAGCCTATGCATGGTCTGGGATCCCAAGGATCCTTGGAGTAAAAAAGGCGACAAGTTCGATGATGCCCTGAAGCAGGCCCAAGGCCAAATCCGCGACCTGCTTCCCTCGGGCGGCCTTCGAAATCTCATCCTCGTCGCCTTGATCGTCTTCCTCATTTGGCAAAGCGCCTTTATCGTCGGACCGGACGAAGAGGGGGTGGTGAAGCGCTTTGGTGTCCCTGTTCGCGTAGTCTCTCCGGGTCCGCATCTGAAAATCCCGCTGATCGAAACCGTTCTGCAGCCGAAAGTTGCCAAACTTCATCGCATCGAGGTGGGATTTCGAAAGGACCGCCAGGGCCGCCAGCAGATGGTGCCGCAGGAAGCATTGATGCTGACCGGCGACATGAACATCCTGGCCATCGAGTTCATCGTGCAGTACAAGATCAAGAGCTCACGAGAATTCCTTTTCAATGTGGCGGATATCCACGATACCATCGGAAAAGCCGCCGAGGCCTCCATGCGTGAAGTGATCGGCAAAAGCAAGATCGATGAGGCTCTGACGACGGGCAAAGCGCAGATCCAGCAAGACACCCAGGAATTGCTCCAGCATATTCTCGATGAATACCGATCGGGGGTGCAGGTAGCGGCAGTCCAGCTGCAGGATGTGGATCCTCCGGAGGCCGTGGCTGCCGCATTCAAGGACGTCACGAACGCGAAAGAGGACCGCGAGAAATTAATCAACCAAGCACAGGGCTATCGCAACGATATTATTCCCCGCGCCAAAGGCGAGGCCGCGCAACTAGTCAACCAAGCCAAGGGCTATGCACAGGCCCGGCTCAATCGGGCCCAGGGAGAAGCGAATCGCTTCGTCGCGACGCTCAAGGAATACAATCAAGCGAAGGACATCATCAGCAAACGCATCTATATCGAAACCTTGGAAGACATCCTTCCAAATATCGAGAAATACGTTCTCGATGGAAAAGGCGGCGATCGCACCGTACCGTATCTGCCCCTCGATCGGTTAAGCAAGCCATCTCCTTCCAGTACCGGCGCCACGCATGAGCGGACCCCATGAGTAAACAAGGTTTGATTCTGGCATTGATCGGCATCCTGACCGTCCTCCTGGTTCTTGGAGCATCACCATTGTATGTCGTTGACGTCACACAGAACGCCATCGTAGTTCAACTGGGAAAGCCGGTTCGCAATGTCACCGAGGCCGGCCTCTATTTGAAAGTGCCCTTCATCGAGGAGGTCACCTACTTCGACAAGCGGCTCCTCGATTACGATTCGGACGCACAAGACGTGATTACCCAGGACAAGAAGACGCTCTTGCTGGATAACTTCGCCAAATGGCGCATCACCGACCCACTGAAGGTCTATCAAGCTTTTCAAAGCCAGCGAGGCGCCCTTCAGCGATTGCATGACATCATTTATTCCGAATTGCGCGTCGAATTGGGGCGCCACGACCTAGCCGAAATCGTCTCGACAGCCCGCGCGAATCTGATGACCGTCGTCACGCAGCGCGCGAACGAGAAGGCCTCCTCCTACGGCATTGAGATCCAGGATGTCCGCATCAAGCGGGCCGACCTACCGGAGCAAAACGAGAAGGCTGTGTTTGCCCGAATGCAGGCTGAAAGAGAACGGCAAGCCAAACAGTACCGGGCCGAGGGGGCGGAAGAAGCACAAAAGATCAAATCCGACGCCGAGAAGGACCGCGAAATTATCCTGGCAGAGGCCTATCGGGAATCGGAGGAACTGCGGGGCGGCGGAGATGCAAAGGCCTTCCGGATTTACGCCGAGGCTTACCGCCAGGACCCTCATTTCTTCGAATTCACACGCTCGATGGAAGCCTATCGTAAGACCTTTAAGGACAAGACCACCATTCTGTTCAGCCCCGACTCGGAGTTCTTCCGCTTCCTCAAACAACGCTGACTCATCGGGCGTTGGTCCTTATGAAAGGCCGACGATCTCATTCGATAGGGGGTCAAGGTCGATTCTTTCTCCGGCCGGCTTCGAGGGCAGGCCGGGCATCAATTGCATGCCCGAACAGACCGCAGTCAAGAACCCCGCACCAGCCAAGATCCGCAGTTCTTGGATGGGAACGATAAACCCGCTCGGCCGTCCTTTGAGTGCCGGATCATGGGAGAGTGACAGCGGCGTCTTGGCCATGCAAATCGGCAGTTCGGCGGCAGCCAGCCTCTCTGCCAATTCGATATCTTTCTCGGCCTGCGGCGTAAAAGATACACCGCTCGCTCCGTACATGGCCGTGGCGATGGTCTCAATCTTTTTCTTGATCGGCCATGTCACGTCGTACAGAAATCGGAATGCGGAGTTCTCTGACGAAGCCTTTACCACTGCTCGGGCCAACTCTTCCGCCCCTCGGCCTCCCTCCATCCAATGAGTCGATACGGAGGCATCAATTGCTCCGGCAGCCTTGGCGCGCTCAGAGACCCAACGGAGTTCCTCCACCGGGTCGTCCTTGAAGGCGTTGACCGCGACCACCACTGGAATACCATAGGCCCGCACATTGGCTATATGCTGTTCGAGATTGGCGAAGCCCTTCTCCAGCGCCGCTTGATTGGGGCAGGTCAAGCCGACAGGGAGTGGGGCGCCCACTTTCACCGAACCACCGCCCCCGTGGAGTTTCAACGCTCGTAACGTCGCCACCACCACCGCCGCGTCGGGATACAGACCGGATGCCCGACATTTGATATTGAAAAATTTCTCTGCGCCCAAATCGCTCCCGAATCCGGCCTCGGTAATCACATAGTCGGCGCAACGCAAAGCGAGCTGGTCAGATACAATCGAGCAGTTGCCGTGAGCGATATTTCCGAATGGACCCGCGTGCACGAACGCCGGAGTTCCTTCCAGCGTCTGGACTAAATTCGGTAACAACGCCTCCTTCAGAAGAACGGCCATAGACCCGACACAGTTGAAATCGTTGGCGTTGAGGGGTTTGCCGTCCGTTGTCAGACCGATCATCACTTTTCCAAGACGTCTTCTCAAATCGGCATGGTTTGAGGCCAGGGCGAGAATCGCCATGATTTCCGACGCCTCTGTGATCACAAATCGACCCGTGCGGCCTCTTGTTCCTTCCCCTAAGACGATCTCTCGCAGGGCACGGTCGCTCACCCCCAGGCTGCGGGGCCAACGAATGGTCGACGCATCGAGCCTATGATTGTTTCCATGGTAGAGATGGTTGTCGACAAAGGCGGAGAGCAGATTATGGGCAGCAGATACAGCATGGGCATCTCCTGTGAAGTGGAGATTGATATCCTCCATCGGATAGAGTTGTGCCCGCCCTCCTCCCGTCCCGCCTCCCTTGATTCCGAACACCGGTCCCAGCGAAGGTTGCCGAAGCGTCACAGCCGCGCGATGACCCAAGCGGCATAATCCCATCCCAATCCCGATAGAGGTTGTTGTTTTCCCTTCGCCTAAGGGAGTCGGATTGATGGCCGTCACAAGGATATAGCGACCGCGCGGGCGACCAGCCAGTTTATCGATCAGGCGTAAGGATAGCTTCGCCTTGTGCCGACCGAACGGCATCAGGTCCTCCGACGCAAGACCAAGGGCTTGTCCGACTTCAAAAATGTGTTTGGGAGTTATCGACCGAGCAATTTCCAGATCAGTCATGCTTTGTCCCTCGTCAGCTTATGAAAGGAAAGAGTCGGCGAGTATAACACGCGTTCCATTGCCTGACAGGAGTGAAGGCGTGGAGATATTTCAGAGATTCAAGATCAGAGGAGGAAGGATCGAATCACCGAGAGTACAAAGGGCGGTCGCCACGGGACCGCGGTTGAACTCAGTCGGGCGAACGAGGGCAACGAATCAATCGAGGATAAACTTTGTAGGGTCCAAAGCCTGGCCGTTTTTCTTCACCATGTAATGCAGGTGTGGGCCGGTCGAAAGGCCAGTGCTCCCAACCAAGGCTACAACATCACCCCTCTTTATACGCTGTCCTTCTTTTACCAAGGACTTGGCCAGGTGACCATATACCGTTTCAATGCCATAGCCATGGTCTACCTTCACCATGTTTCCCATCTTCGAATCGAAGGTGACTGAAATGACGCGACCGAGGGCCGGTGCCTGCACTGGTGCGTTGGCCGCTGCACCGATGTCGAGACCGTCATGCCAGGCTGGCTTCTCCGTGAAAGGAGACACTCGCGGCCCGAAACCGGATGTGACCCACCCGCGAACGGGCCAGATGGAAGGGGTCGAGGCCCATTGAGCGGACCGCTGTTCCGCAACTTCCGTAAGTTCCT
>DASTLA010000188.1:0-12626 GCA_035715525.1 Nitrospiraceae bacterium | reverse complement strand
TTCGCGAGACAAGCCGCACGGCGGTGCTGTATGACGTGCATGTCTGTATAACGGACATCCCATCGACTGACCTTGGTGTCAACGTCGGCGATGAGGTGCGTCTCATCAACGATAAAACACGTTCCATTCGCATTGACCTGAAGAAAGCCGGCAAGAGCATTGCCTGTAAGAAGGGCTTCAATGGCTCCGTCCATCCCATAAGCAGACGTCAAGCCGAGGCAATGTGCGAGTTTCTGTTTCATGAAGACGCTATGCCTGTAGAGCGGAGACGCTGGGGCAAAGCCTGATTCTCGCTACGCGCCGCCTCTGGCACGATGGTTACTCGGATCGGTTTTGAATTCTTTCCCTTCATCAATCTCTAACGGTCTACCCACGGCGTAGAGGAGACCGCCATGATCGCTGATAGGGTGGGCCGGCATGTCGCTCGAGCACGAGGCGAAGAGCTATCAGGCAGAAGACAGATAGAGACATGCGAAACTGACGAGTTGCGCGAGAAACAGTACTGCATGACCGCGCTCACGGTCGTATTGTTTGAACACCTCGTCGGCCAGCATAAAGCCCGCCAGAAGCGCACCACTGACGGCAAAGGCGAGATTAAGTGACCCGCGCGAGAGAGATCCTGTGAGCCAGGCGGACATTAACACCCATCCGAAGGAGCCAACCGCGCAAGCCTCCCACAGAATGACGCAGCCAAAGAGTAGTTTAGGGACCCATGGCGGCGCCTGGTACGTACGCGTTGCCTTAGCGACTGCCTGGAAATTGTGCGAGGCGAATTTCCATCTCGAGGACAGGAGGCCAGCGGTTTTCATTCCATCGAAGATGTTGGTGAGAAAGGCGATGAGAAACCAAAGGGTCCAAAACCCCACCAAGCCCACCTTTATGGCGTAAAGAGGTACCTCGAGATGCATGGCGTGCACCCGTAGGACTATCTCCACCGAGCTTCGTTTGGCATGGCACAAAACGGATGGGGAGAACACTAGGAGGCTTCCGAGCAGAGCCGGGCAGAGTTCGTGACCTCAGGAGCTCTCACTTATAGGCGGGATGTCGAGATTGTTGGTATCCGCCAGCGCGCATACCGGGTATGACTCCTAGCTTCTCCGTGCATCGCGCATCAAGGACCCCCGCTCCTCAGGTAATAGCCCCAGGATGGACGCTGTCCGCAAGGCATCGTGTGTGCGTGTACATCCCAGTTTGCGTAAAATGCTTTGACGATGCATTGCGATCGTATTGGTGCTGCGCCGCAGACGCCCTGCGATTTCCCGTGTCGTCAATCGCTTGCCGAGAAGGAACAGCACCTCCAATTCGCGCGGCGACAAGGCATCATGCGGCATAGCCTTCCCCCTAAGCATACACTGCCCCGAATGGTCGGCGTGTTGCCGCCTTTTCTCAAGAGCCGGATGGTCCTAGGAAGATCCATGGAAACGGGTACCTACACTAGAGTGGCTCGTGTTTCACCCGCCGGGCGGTCCGCCCTCGTGCCTGCAGGGTCGACCGCCGCACTCCCAACTCCCAAAGAAATGGAAAAATCAATATCCGGCGAATCCAATCTTCTGGAAGTTTGGGTTCTGGCCTATTGGTATCGATGAATACCTTATCGGCCCGTACTTGGGTACAGCCTGACTCGGTCTAAGAACCGTGAGGTTACACGGAATCCGACCGGTCATTCAGGGAGCATTGCGCTGTAATCAGTGCGTTAAAGAGAATCCTTTGAAGCAAACATGGATGAGGAGATGCAAGCGAGCTGAAAATCATACTTACATCTCCCCGACTTGCGGCACACATTCGCCCCATAGTTGAACCACGCGGCATGGGCTCTGTCGTTATATAAAGGATAAAGGGACGGGCTTGACCTAGTCGTAGCTGGTGGGCGACTACGAGATTCAGTGACGAAACTAGAGATTGCTTCTGAGCGGCTAGATAGAGACTGAGGCGCCATTCAACCTAGAACTATCTGCAAGTATGCGAAGTGTGGTGCCGAGGGACAGAATCGAACTGTCGACACCAGCCTTTTCAGGGCTGTGCTCTGCCAACTGAGCTACCTCGGCACGGGGGAATATCTCGCGGGGCTGATGAGAAGGCTCGTAAACCGTCGCATAATACCAAGATGCCGTATCAAAGTGCCACATCTTTCTCCTGCCCTGTATCGGTCGAGATCAACGAGAGTCGGACGTATTTTCCAGAGCCTCCGTTACAGGTAAGCCTGTGAGGTGAAACAAAAAAATTGCCGCTGCAGAGGCTGCATTGAGTGATTCGACTGTGTTTTTCAAGGGAATGGTCAGACGCAAATCGGTCAATGCACGAGTCTCGGCCGAAAGACCCTCTCCTTCGTTCCCTATAGCCAGGACTGTCCGGGACGGCCTGCTCTTCACCGATCGTAGCGGCCGACTGCCCTCGTAGCGTACATCCGCTCCCATAATGGCAAGGCCCAGCCCGGATAGCTCTTTGAGATCCGTACGAGCGAATATCGGGAGTTCGAGCAGAGCACCGGCGGTGGCACGCACGACCTTGGGATTGAACACATCGACGCACTGAGGAGAGAGCCAGAGGACATCCACTGCCAGACCGGCCGCGGTCCGAATGATCGTTCCCAGATTAGTCGGATCCTGAATGCGGTCGCAGAAGATGCCCAGCAGGGTTTTTCGTTCAAGATATCGCCGCCGATCCCATTCCGGTTGTCGGACCACGGCCAAAATGCCGGCTGGTGTATCGACATCGGACAGTTGCCCGAATCGGCTATCCGTGCAACCGAATATTCGATGAGTGCCTTGGAGCAGACGCCGCTTCGCCGCGTCCGACTGGCGGCGCAAAAAGCCGGGTGAAATCACGAGCGTCGAGATTAAGCCCGGCGCTCGTTGCAGCAGCTCGAAAATCGGCTTGGCACCTTCCACCACGAACAGCCGCTCCCGCTCTCTGGTTCGTCTATCTTTGACAAGTCCAATAATAAGGGCGGCGGAGGCGCGTGGGATGGAACGAAGGTCTGACAACGGAGACCAGGGGATGGAGGAGTGGATAACGAGCGAGGCAGGCCCGAAGGGCCTGCCTATTTGCGTTTTTTCCCCGAGGCGGCTTCTGCTGCACGGATTCGTTGCGCCCGCGCCTTGGCTCGTTTGAGCGCCGACAGTTTACCGCGGGTGCGATCGCGCTCGAGGCGTAATTGTTCAAGTTGCGCCCGAAGATGGACACGTTCTTGTTTGTAAATGTTGGCGCATTCATCTCGAGAGAGGTTGGTCCAATCTCCGGTGGTTCGTGCCCGTTTGATCCGTGCTTCAAGCGATTCGCGAAGCAGACGTTCGCGCATGGACATCAGTGATCGCAGGGCTTCCTGCCGTCGTTGGACTTCCTCTTCCTCGGCCATGATGCCGCGAATATCTGTTCCTAACATCGGATAGTCCTCCTCGCTTCGACCTAACCTTGCTTGGGTTGTCATTTTACCCGATTCGACTGCCTTTGTTCTAGATAGGCTGATCGTAGATAAGCCTTTGATTTCATAGAGCCAGTTCGATGCGTAAACAATTATCATGCCGTTGCACCCTCGAAGAAGATTCCAGTAATATCGCGCGTATGGAGCATGTCGGTTCGTTTGTCCGGGCTTGGCGGACATGGAAAAACCTTTCGGAGCGCACCTTAGCGGAACGGGGCGGTATTTCGGTTGATTACTTGGAAGCCATTGAAGGCGAACGGGAAGACCCGCCTCATTCGACCGTCTCTGCCCTGGCTGAAGCCCTCCATGTTCCGGTCTCCTGGCTATTCGTCCTCCCCTCTCAGATTGACTTGTTGTTCAAGGAGGATGACGAAAGTCCGGAGCTCGAAACGAAGTCGGACCAAGCGGATCCTGTCCTGCAGCGTATGCTCCAGGCTTCAGGAAGAGATCGAAACCTTTACGTCCTCTTGACCGCGCTGGTGCAGAGCGGCGAGCCCAAACTGCTTCGTGCGGCAGAGATGAGTCTCAAGAGCCTCGTCAAACAATCGAGACAAGCCACGGTGCCATGGCAATCGCGTCCACCGGGCCACTTCGAACCGCCCAGCGATTAACGTCTGATTGTTGGTCCTGTTCCGGTTGTACGGTGCATCCAGAGCGCGATGGAAAGCAGGGCCATGAGGCCGGGCCAACCACCGAGTGGAGGCATTTCGAATAGTTCAAACGGGTCTGCAGAGAGTGACGGCCACATACCGGTTAAGGCGATGGGCAATGCCAGCAGAATGCCGACCAGCGCCTCCCCGGTCACCAGACCCGCCGCAAACAACAATCCTTGGTCTCCTTCCGGCTTGTCTGGTTTAATCTGTTGCCGAAGTCCATACTCCGCGAGCAATCCCCCCAACACGATCGTAGCCGACAACTTAAACGGCAAGTAGATGCCTAGAGCCACTGCTAAAGCCGGCAAGCGAAAAACGCTTGCACGCCTCCGCTGCCGCGCATCCAGCGCTATGACCACGCCCCCTACTCCTGCGCCAAAAGCTACGAGATGCCAGGGGACCGAACCGCCGAACACCCCACGTGCCAGATTTGCCATGAGCGACGCCTGCGGAGCGCTCAACGGATGCGGATGGGAGGAGGACGGCTCACCGATGCCGTATTTGGCGTGCAGCAACGAAAGCACTGGGACGATGACGAGGGCTCCTGTCCCTACGCCGATCACCTGCATGACCTGCTGCTTCCACGGCGTGGCCCCGACCAGGTGTCCCGTCTTCAGATCCTGGAGATTATCCCCTCCCATGGCAGCGGCACAGCAGACCACGGCGCCCACCAGCAACGCAGCGGGGGGGCCCATGGAATTGCCCTGCCCGAGCAGGACGAGGAGAAACAGCGAGGCCAACATGATCGTCGCGATCGTCACGCCGGACACGGGATTGCTCGAGCTTCCCACGAGTCCAGCCATATAGCCGGCCACCGAGGCGAAGAGGAAGGCTGCGATCGTCATGACCATTGCCAGTCCCAGACCGTGCCAGAAGTGATCGAGTATTCGTTGATAGAGCAGCACCATCGCGACGACGGACAGCAGCGTCATCCCCCCGAGCCATACCGGTCCCGCGTCTCGTTCGGTACGCGGAGTCGTCTCGTTCCTCGCGAAGCTGTGGACGCGATACATCCTGATGAGCTGCCTAAGACTTTCGATGACCGGCCGTCGAACCTGGAAAAGCGTCGAGACGCCGCCGATCAGCATGGCGCCGATCCCGATGTATCTAATTTGTCCGCTCCACGTCGCCTTGGCCGCCGCCAATCCCGTGAGGGGATCGGGGGAATCGGAAAGCCACTGGATGAGGGGCAGGAAGACCAACCACCCCAGGACACCGCCGAGAAACACCACCAACGCCGTGTTGAGCCCGATGATGTAGCCTACGGCGAGCAGAGCCGGAGAGAGATTCAAGCCTCCGTACCAGGTAGCGCGGCCGACTTGCAGGACCCCTTCGAGTGAATCGGCCCACAGTTTCAAACCGCCTTCGGCAAATTTGAACAAGCCTCCGAGTCCGGCGGCCAACGCCAAGGAGCGGGCCCGGTGGGAACCGTCCCCACGTCCCTTGGTCCCCACCTTCAACACCTCCGCGGTCGCGACGCCTTCCGGGAATCGTAAGCGGGCATCCACGATCAAGGCGCGGCGCAAAGGTATCGTAAACAAGACGCCCAACAGTCCTCCGACGAACGACAAGATTGTGGTCTGCCAATAATCGAAGGCCGTCCAATAGCCGACCAGCAGCAAGGCCGGAACGGTGAAAATTACCCCCGCTGCCAGTGCTTCGCCGGAAGAGGCGGCGGTTTGGACGATGTTGTTTTCCAGAACGTTGCTGTTTCGAAATAGCCGCAGGACCGCCATGGAAACCACCGCGGCGGGAATCGAGGCCGATACCGTCATGCCGGCAAAGAGTCCGAGGTACGCGTTGGCAGCGGCCAGGATCGCGGCCAGAATCACCGACAACACAATTGCTTTGGGAGTGATTTCGGGCAGACATTGCGAGGCAGGGATGAGCGGCACATCGGCTGAATCCGGCCGGTCCGAGCCATCAGCCATCATGACCTCAGAACGCCTGGAGGATGTAGCATTTGAGATAACGGGTTTCCGGCATGCCGAACAACACGGGATGGTCCGGCGCTTGCCCTCGTTGCTCGAGCAGTCGAACCTGTCGTCCCGCATCGCGGGCTGCGCTTTGGAGCATGGACCAGAATTCCTGGTCCGAGATGGGATGTGAACAAGAGCAACTGACGAGAACACCTCCCGAACGCAGCAGGCGAATGCCGCGCAGGTTGATCTCCTTGTAGCCAGCCAGGGCATGGGGGATGGCGTGCTTGCTTCGGGCGAAGGCCGGGGGGTCCAGGATGATCATGTCATAGCGAACCGACTCCCGTTCGAGCCTGCGCAGTTCTTCAAAGGCGTCGGCTTGTCGGTAACGGCATCGTGCCTCGACGCCGTTGAGCTCGGCGTGGCGATGGGCCAGCTTGACGGCCGACGCACTGACGTCCACGCCTTCGACAGATCTTGCCCCCTGCAAGGCCGCCTGAATCCCGAAGGCGCCGCTGTGGCAAAACACCTCCAACACCGACCCTTGTGCGACGCGGGCCGCTGCGAGGCGATTATCGCGCTGGTCGCAGAACCATCCCGTTTTTTGCCCTTCCGCGATGTCCACGAGGAATCGAGCCCCAGCCTCGCGGATCTCCACCGTCGTGGAGCTCGTCCCGCGCACGAATCCCTTTTCTAGAGGAAGGCCCTCGAGCGCGCGACTCTTGGCATCGTTTCTGAGATAGACGCTGTTCACACGACCATGCTTCAGAAGCAGCTCGGCGAGCATATCCTTTCGCAGGTCCATCCCGTACCCGAGGGCTTGCATCACCGCCGTATCGCCGAAACGATCCACGATGAGTCCGGGCAAGAGGTCACCTTCGCCGTACACCAAGCGGCAGGCCGTCGCATCGGAAACCACCAGCTCTCGTAAGGCGACCGCAGCCTGGAGCCGCGCAATGAAGAACGGCTCGTCGATCGGTTCTTCTCGAAAAGTCAGCAGCCGGACGCGAATCTTCGAGTGCGGATTGTAAAATCCTCGGCCGACGAATCGCTGCTTTGATGAAAACACATCGACGACATCACCGGGAGCAGGCGTGCCGGATACCTCGGCTACATCGCCGTCGAAAATCCAGAGGTGGCTCTGATACCTCGCGGCATCGCGTTGGGGCGAGAGTCGGATACGACCGGTCGGAATGGCCAACACGCAATCCTCTCAGCAGGGAAGCTCAGAGCGGAACGCGGCTATGCAGAGCAAAGCCCGCAACGGAGCCGTGAGGGTGCCTGAAAATGTTGTTCGAAGCAACCGGTCTCCCCAATCATCCAGAATCTTGACGTTCCCTCCCGCCTATGGTTTCCTGCTGGCAGGAAGAGCCAAACGACGAGGTGCTATGAGGATGCGTACGATCGGAACGGCCGTATTGGATCGGCTCCATGAGTTGGGGGTCCGCCACATTTTCGGAATCCCGGGCGATTACGTGCTTGGATTTTACAAACTGATGGAAGCATCCCCCATCCTGCACGTGGGAACGACGCGGGAAGATTGCGCCGGATTCGCCGCGGATGCCTATGCCCGCATCAATGGCATCGGTGCGCTCTGCGTCACCTACTGCGTCGGGGGACTGAATACCGTCAACGCCATCGCCTGTGCCTATGCGGAACGGTCACCGGTCGTGCTGATTACGGGATCACCGGGCCTATCCGAACGTGCACGGAACCCATACCTCCATCACATGGTTCGAGAATTTTCGACCCAGCGCGAAGTATTTGAAAAGATGACCGTCGCCGCAGTCAGCCTGGAGGATCCCGTCACCGCACAGCGCGAAATGGATCGAGCCTTCGCTGCGCTGTTGCGATATCGACGCCCTATTTATCTGGAGATCCCGCGGGACATGGTAAACGTCTCGCTCCCCGAGCACGCAGCCACGAAGGCATTGGAGGACGAACCGACAGACCCGGCCGCGCTGGCGGAAGCGGTCGCCGAAGTGCGTGCGATGCTGGAATCCGCCAAGCGGCCCGTGATTCTCGCGGGTGCCGAGGTGGGACGTTTCGGCCTCCCGGACGAACTGACCCGGCTGGTCGAGCGGCTGAACGTGCCGATTGCTTCGACCCTGTTGGGCAAGTCGATCATTCGGGAGGATCATCCGCTCTACGTCGGAGTCTATAGCGGGTTGGTCGCCCGGGATGAGGTGAAGGAATTCGTCAACCAGACAGATTGCCTGCTGATTCTGGGTTCGATTCTTTCCGACGTGGAGGACCTGGATGCCAGGTCCTCGCTCTTCTCGGACGGTCATACTATCCATGCCACGGCGGATCGGGTGGCGATCAAACATCACCGTTACGATTCGATCCGCTTTCAGGATTTTGTCAAGGCGCTGGCTGGCGCCCACCTGCCTTCCTTTCCCAAGCGGCCGTTGCCGGCATTCACCGCATCGGATGAGCCGCTGCTCCCGGCCCACGCCTCAGTGACGCTGAACGGCGTCTTCCGGCACCTGGATACGATCCTGAATGAAAAAACTCTGGTCATCGCAGATGTCGGTGAATCCCTGTTCGCGTCCGTGGATCTCCGTGTGCACCGGCGCTTCGAATTTCTGTCTCCGGCCTACTATACGTCGATGGGATTCGCGGTCCCCGCGGCGGTCGGGGCCGGCTTTGCCGATTCGACCCTGCGTCCGATCGTCCTCGTCGGGGACGGGGCCTTTCAAATGACCGGGACGGAACTCGCGACCGCCGTCCGGCATCGACAGGCGCCGATCCTGCTCGTATTGAACAACCGGGGCTATTCCACCGAGCGGGAAATCATGGAGGGTCCCTTCAACGATATCCACGATTGGCATTACGAGCGGATCTGCGGATTGATCGGCGGTGGACAGGGACTACGCGTCTCGACGCAGGGAGAATTCGTACAGGCTCTCGGGAAAGCCCTCGGCGATGCGACACAGCCCTATGTCATCAACATATTGTTGGATCCAGCGGATCGCTCCCCGGCCATGATTCGCCTGGCCCGCCGATTGGCCAAGCGGCTCTCCACGGATCACCCTTAAGGACGGCCCCGGACGGCTCACCCCTCCGAGCTGAGACCTGCGATATCTGGCATCGCGGCGCCAGTCGTGCGCCGACCGCTTGTCGGGCAGGCATTGACCCTCCGTAGACAAATATGGTCTTCTATATCCGCACTTGTCCACTTGTCATTTGCCCCCGGAGTCGCCATGATGCCAGGGAAGTCGCTGGACGGAAAACCGATGCGGGAAGGCCAATCTTTGTCTGTCAAACTCAATAGCGTCGTGTCCACGGAGCGCGAGTTCGACGAGTTGGTCACCAAATCATTGCCGGAACTTTTGGATCGAGCAACCAGCCAGACCAAGCGATTCCTGAGAGAGACCGGTCAATGGGTCGATGACATCACGCATGAGAAGATGGCGCTTCGTTGGGGGTATGAGTTGGTGGAGCGGTTCGTGGTCTTCGGGCGGACGGAAGTCCCTTGCCGACCTTTCTTCCTTTTGGACAGCCTGATCGCCAAGTCGTTCAGCCAACCTGATCCACTGTGCTATCACAAAGAATTGCTGTCCCCCGTCGGCCGATTCTTGGACGGCCTGGCTTCACGAGCCGTGGTCAGTCGCGATGCACTGATCGCGTTGTTCTATCATTTTTATGGCTTGGGACAGGCTCACGTGGTGAAGCTGCTGGGGCTGGGACAAGCCGAAAGTCAGCGCGTGTACAAAAACTTTGAACGCTGGCGCCAAACCGGGTGGCAGCGCACGATGGACGAATCCGGATTGAGCGGGTCGGATCTTGAGTTGCTGGACGAGGAATTGCGGGTTCGTCCGGACCATCTCCAGCATGAGGTGAACCGGCTGATCCCCGTGCTGCAGTCGCATTATCGTAAGAGTGAACCGGAAAACTACCCCTGCCTTCCCGCTCAGAAGTGGGGGCAGTTATTTGAAGATGATTACGGTCATGACTACCGCGTGTGGCATTTGGCGTTTTGCCGCGACTGCTTCCTCGAAGTGGCGGATCGTCGGCAAACCGAATGGCACGGCGGGGCCAAGCCGCAAATCAGTCTCCATATTCACCCGCTGAAGAAGGGGGGCATTCTGGCCCTGTTCGGCGGGGATCGAGGAGGACGCAGCCATGGAAGCTCACGAGCTCAACGACTATCGCGAACACCTGCTTGACGCCCTTGAGGACCAGCCGCGTCGGGCGGCCGCTGAGCGACCGGGCCTCCTGCAGGTACTGGTCAACCATGAGCGCGTGGGCACTCTTGACTGTACTGCCCCGACCCCCGTGTTTCACCACACCTCGCGCGAGCGGAGCATTCAAAGCCTCGAGCTGCGCAGCGACTCCGGTGTGCTGATCGGAGGCTGCGTCGCACCTGAAGCGGGATCAAAGAGCGTGCGCATTTCTATCGGCAAGGGCAGCCTGACCACCCAGATTCAAAATCGCTTCGACGGCGGCTCGGTGCAGGTGACCTATGCAGCCGCACCGCGCTGGTGGACACAGGTGGCAATGGCAGCGGGGATTTTCCCAGGCGCTTCCTTGCCGGGCGGTGTCCAACGCGGCTGGGGCGTGGCCGGGGCCTTTGCGCAGGTGGTACTGGCCGTGGGCATCATGGCGCTCTTGGCCGAACGGGTGCCGGCTTGGTTCGGGTGGGACGACCGAGCGCATCAAATCGAAGAAGAGCAAGCGGCGCGGGATCTGAATGATCAACAGATGGATCGCCTGCATCATCAATTGACGCAACTGGCCGAAACGCAGGCCTCAGCGCTTGCGGCCTCACGATCGGGACAAGAGCAGATGACCGAACTCAGCCGGCTCCTCGACAGTTTGGCGCACGCACAGCACAAACTGCATGCTCAGGTGGCGGGCGTGCAGGACGATCTTCAGGCCGTCAAAGCCGCCTCCAGTCAGGAATTACAAGAGGGTCTGCGCGTGGTGGCAAGCAAAGTCGAGGCGGACCGCGACCAGATGCTCCAGGATCTTCAGGTCATCAAGACCGTCAACGAAACGTTGGTCAAGCAAGTGGCGCTGCTGGAAAGCCGCAACCGGGAACTGCATGCCCGACTGGCTTTGGCCTCGCTGGAGAACAACAAGACACCTGCGGCTTCCAAATCGACGGTCGCGGCCAACGCGGAGACTCTGAAGGAACAACCGACTCAGGTTGCCGCTGCCGACACGCATCGGGAAGCGGATCCCCAAGCCTTCATGTTCTGGGTCTCCTTCCAAGACGGTACGACCGACAGGAGCATCGAAGAATTGATTCAGGAAATCCATGGGACCAAGAAAGGTCCCGCCAAATCGGGGTGGTATTCGGTCGAAGTCAATCTCCCGCAGCCGGAGCCACGAGATCGTTTCTTGGAATCCGTCAAGCGGGCAAAAATTGTGAAGGCGGTTGCCACCAGCAAAGTCATGCCTCCGGCCCAGTAGCAGACATTTTCTCCCCTTGCCGGCAGTCTGGGCGGCCCTTCCTGCGGACAGTGCAAAGTTGCCCGGTTGAGTCGCCCGAAGGCCGGTCTGCCGGCGGCCCCTGCCCCATCCGAACAAGAAGACAGGAGGACCCATGTCGGATTTTCATCAGAACGGTCTGGTCACCGTGCTGCATCGGCTCGGGACGCCAAACCTGGAGCAATTGGAAAAGGAACTCGAGCGCCATGCCGCCACCAACCCTATCGCATTGGTGCTGCCCTCCCTCTATTCTGAACTGGAGAATCCGGCTCTCAAACACATCGTCCAAGTCCTGAAGGACATCCGCTACGTCAATGAGATCGTGGTGTCGCTGGACCGTGCCTCAGCTCTGGAGTTCCGTCTGGCGAAGCAGTTTTTCTCGATCCTGCCTCAGCGGGTTCGCATTGTGTGGAACGATGGGGCCGGCATCCAGGACATCTTGAAGCTGCTGTCCCTCAGCGAAATCGACACAGGATTGCAGGGCAAAGGCCGGGGCTGTTGGATGGCGTTCGGCTATGTATTGGCCCGGGGAGAGAGCAACGTCATCGCGCTGCACGATTGCGATATCTTGAGCTACAACCGCGAGTACCTCGCGCGCCTGTGCTATCCGATCGTCAATACCAATCTCGGCTATGAATTCTGCAAAGGATATTACAGCCGCGTGACCAATCGGTTGCACGGACGGGTGACTAGACTTTACCTGACGCCTTTGATTCGCAGTCTGCAACAAGTCCTCGGAAGCCATCCGTTATTGACGTTTCTCGACAGTTTTCGCTATCCGCTTGCTGGCGAGTTCGCAATGGTCCGCGATCTAGCCTGGATCAATCGGATTCCTGGGGATTGGGGACTCGAAGTCGGCGTGCTGGCGGAGGTCTATCGGAACTGCGCCCTGCGGCGGATTTGCCAGGCCGACATTGCCGATGCCTATGAGCACAAACATCAAATCCTCTCGCCCGACAACGCCGAACAAGGCCTTCAAAAGATGTGCGTGGACATTACCAAGTCACTATTTCGCAATCTGGCCAGTGAGGGAGTTGTGCTGTCGGAAGCTGTTCTCAAGGCCCTGCGGGCCACGTATTTACAGGCTGCGCAAGAAGCCATCACGCGCTACCAAAATGATGCCGCGATCAACAGCTTGCAATTCGATCGGCATGAAGAACGCACGGCTGTGGAAGTCTTTCTCAAGGGCATGAA
>DASTLA010000187.1:0-6932 GCA_035715525.1 Nitrospiraceae bacterium | reverse complement strand
AATCCTAGGCCCTTCGTGAGACGCTGCCGTACCTCGTCGCCGTCTAAGGTCGTGGCGGCCATACCTAATGCACTGAATTCCTGCGGCAACAATTTGGACAAAGTGGTTTTCCCGAACTCGGTAGGGCGGTCAGCCAGACCGTGAACCCCTTGTCATTCATGATCTGTCCTCTGCGGGACCAGAATGATATGGCCCCGGCCGCCCCGGAAGACTATACGAGGTCGACCGTTCCCTCGCACTAGGATTCGCCCTAGGTCCATCCGGCGCATCTAAACATCGGGGAAAACCTAATAGCAAATATTTTTTAATAGGCAAGACCAAATCACCACAATCTGCTGTCGCAAGAACGCTACGAGACATGAGCTCTTTCATGTTTCGAGAGTCTTGCGGTGGAGGGTTCACTCGATCGTTCGACGGCCGGCGAATAGGTCACGGCGACGACTCGCATCGCCCCCAACGTCAAGAGAATGCCGCCGAGTAGGAAGAGCTTGTGTTGGTCCGCATCCTTGAACCAGACCGAGATGATCTCGGTGAGCATGACCACGATGATCGTATCCACGATGAAGGTGACTTTCACCCGGCCTTCCGAGAGGTAGGTCAAGGTGGTTTTGAAAACCTCGACCACAGCCAACAGAATCAGCGTGTCTACGATGACCTGTCGTAAGCCGATATCGACCGATGCATGGAGGAGTAATTCGATGTCGAGGAAGGTCTTTAGGACCCCCGCAGCCAATGCGACGAGGATGGTAAAGATCAGCAGACTGAGCACTCCCTTGATCGCCTTCGACCAAACGTCCGTTATCTGGTTGTCACCGAATTCCATGATCTGACCGCTCAGCCTGTTCATGCTCAGCCGTAGGTGCGAGAAATCCATTCTGGTCTAGCTCCTTCCCAATCGGTGGGTTCCCTTCGTTGTGCTTTTCGGACCAGTCGCTGATCCGACCCGCACGGCAACATCCCAGCGTGCTTAGCATACCCATCCGATGTTCCGCAGACCTCATGCCGCGGTTGCCGCTGCGTTAACTCGGCACCTCACTTTCAGCGATTTAACCCAGCCTTAATCTGTCCCTGATGAGCGAGGAACAACAGCAGGCTACACCTTTGGCCGCCCCATATCAGATCGCCTTGTGGCGACTGACGGAACCGGTCCGACGCAGATGAGCAGCCGAGTTGAAGAAGAACAGAGGCCGTAGTCGATCGAAACGGTGTGGGTCCATGAAGCAAGCCTCTTATCCGAAACGTCAGGCCGCGCATCGGATGGTGATCGGCCGGATGAGCATCGACAGACAGCTACAGCAAGTCAGGTTGCCTGGTCGAGCGATTCATCTCACGCCTCTCGAGTTCGAATTGTTGTGGGTTCTGGCCCGGGAACCACAGAAGGTGTTCGCGCGCGAGGAACTGTTGCGACTGGTATGGGGCGAGTCGGTGTTCGTCACAGTCAGAACCGTGGACGTCCATATGGCGAAGCTTCGGCAAAAGCTCCGCACCGACGAATGGCCCGACGTCATCGAAACCGTGTGGGGCATGGGATATCGGCTTCGCACCGGCTGGTGACGAAGGGGCTTGCGAGTCACAAGGCAGCATGTGCGCGGCACTGAAGCGCGCCGGATCAGGCGTCGTTATTAGTCTCTGAGGAGGAGGTTGCATGGCTAGAACGTCCAGTGAATGTTTGGTAACCGCAGTGAGTTTTGTGTTTGTTCTGTTGCTTTGTACTCACGTGATGGCCCAGTCGCAACTGAGCCCGGCGACCGAATCACAGGTTGCGCAAGGGCCCCAAGCCCCTCCGCCGGCTCCTGTCCTAGAAGATCCCGTCGCCAATCTTGATAAGCGATTAAGTCTGATTGAAGAGTGGAAAGCCACAGTCGAACGGCTTCCCTCGCTGAGCAATAAAGTGAATTTCGGATTGAACGCCCTGCAGTGGCTCTATACCCACCAAGATGCCAAAGTGGCAGAGGGGAAGAGCCAGGACAACATCTCGATTCGTCGATCTGAGCTGCTCGCGTATGGAAAGATCAACGAGTATTTGCCGAAATGGCACGTTCTCTACGAGTTTCAAAGTATCGGGCTCACACCTTCCACGCCCGATTGCTCAGGCGCACCGGGAGGAAACTGCGCTGCCAAAGCCGCCGGCGGTCCCGGCTCTACTACGTTCTTCCGTGAATCGTATATCGACTACAGGCCCATTCCGGGAATCGCGCCTTATCTCAACTTCATTCGCATGGGCATCTTTCGAATGCCCTGGGGTATTTTCACGGAAACCTCCGGTGGTCTGCGCGACGTGATCAGTTCGCCGTATTTGACATCCGTTGGCAGCGGAGGACTCAATACGCGGGGTACTGGTGGACCGATCGAGTTTCTTCATGAGCGAGATTTTTTTATCGATGTGCGGGGCACTCTCTTCAACCGGCTGGAGTATGTCGGCGGCATCATGAACAACAATAACTTCCAAGCGAACGCCTTCGGCGCCAACGGCCCTAAAGTCGGCTACGGTCGACTGCGATACATGGTCACCGATATTTCGTGGGTCAGCTTTACATTGTTGGCGGGGGAGAGTAATAACACGGGCACGGCCATCAACGGGCGGGGGAAGGGCGAATTCGATCGATTCGGATTGGACTTCCGGTACACATCGCGCTTGCTGCCAGGCCTGATGGTCCAAGGAGAAATCTGGCAAGGGCATGATGGGGCGAACCAGACACTCGTCGGGATCCCGGCTCAGGGAAGTTGTTTGAGTACCGCCATCTGCGGTGGGTCGGGTGCTCCGGGCGTTCAACGCCGCACCTGGTATGTTTATGCGAAGTATCTTTTTTCGGACGGACCATTGCGCAATTGGGAACCGATTGTGATGTACGAGCAGTTTGATCCCAATACGGCGGTGTCAAACGATATGTTCACGCGAACGATCGTCGGGTTGACGTATTATTTCGAAAACCTGCCCCCCAAGATCCAAAGCAAGGTTCAATTCAACTACGAATTTAGGCACCACCAGGGCACAGGGCCCGGCACGACGGTTCCCAACACCGATCCTTTTGCGCAGAACGCATTCTTGGTCCAATGGCAGATTAGATACCAATAAGGATGGAAGGAAGCAGATAGTGGTGACCATAGAAGGACTTGTGCGCGTGGTCTCCACCCGGTTCAGCGAGGACATCGACTTTGTATAAACGGTTTGTATGGGTGTGCCTGGTAGTGGCACTCGGCGCCTGTACTTCGCCGGCCAGATTGATAACAGAAAACCCTGAAGGGGGAACAGTCGTCTACGCGTATATCGACGAGCGGGATATCCTATCCTCGTCGAACCGCCAGGCTGCTTTGGCGCTGATCGACAGGAAATGTCCGCGCGGGCATCAACTCGTCCGAGAGGGTCAAGTCCCCCGAGTCACTCAGGCGGTCGATAAAGCCTGGCAGGGACAAATGTCGCGAGATGGACAGGTCTCCTTGGAGAAGGACTGGGCCATTCAATTCGCATGTAAATAAACGAGGTCCAGTGGTAGGTGAGGGATGGCAGTTCAGAATGGGTGAACCCTTTCGCGCAAGAAAGTCCGCTGTGCGGTGGAGTGACTCACTGGTTCACCTGATATTCTTGGTGGCGCTTGGGTTGTCGGGATGCGCCGCGCCCTTGAATCAGCATCTCGTCTATGAAGCCAAGGGAGCGTTGGTCGGCCTTGAAACGGATCACACGACGGACGTTCTCGCTACACCACCCGTTGTGAACGACCATCCCGCCTCGCTGCCAGCTGAGGACGTGCGGACGGTCCTCGGCTCGCTCGAGGTATCGGGCTGGAGCGGGATCGTCGTCGGCATATTTGAAACCCCTCGTCCCAAGCCGGTCTTCAGCCAGACCGAGCTCACGGCTCTTGCAGAACCGTTTGCGAAAGCATTCCGTCAGGCTAGCCCACGGGAGCGATTATTTTTCTCGCTGCAGAATCCGGCCGCGCGATACGAGACGGATCGAACCGCCGGCAGCATGTTTTTGCGCGACGGGTATCTCCATTTGATTTTGACGGATCACTATGGATTTTTAAAAGCCGATACAGGAGGCGCAGAGCAGCGCGACCCTCGGGATATGAAAGGCATGAAACTGTGGGTGACGCGTCCTGCCCAGCCGGCATCGGTGCCGGAAGACAAAGAGCCTCGGTGGGGACCTCTGGAAAAAATTCATATCTCGGTCAATGTGCAGGATGTGCTGGTGGCCTTCGGTCCGAACCGCTCATCCGGAAAGACAGAGGCTGCCGCAGCGCCTCCAGCGACAACTCAGACACCGCCGCCCGTTGTAAGACAGACGGCTCCTGCCGCCTCCATGCCCACACAGCATCTCGAGCAACAAATCCAAGACCTGGATCACGCCAATCAGCGATTACGTACCCAGCTCGAGCAACAGACGTCTGAACTCGACAAGCTGAAGGACGAACTCCGCAAGCTTCGCGATGATGTGAAATCTCAGAAGGCATCTAAGCCCCCGGCCGACCGCAAACCCGCCCGCAAGCAACCCTCCGAATAAGTTAACGCCGAGTTAACACCGCACTGGGTGCCTCGTAACACGAATGCCGTACCCTCATGCCAGCTATTGTGAATCACCGGCCGGCATGGGAGGAAAGCATGCACACATTGGTCAGACGTTTTGGGTTTGGACTCCTCGTCACCTCGAGCTTGGCCTTGTTGTGGGGCTGTTCGACCGCGAGGCAAGCGACAGCGATCCCAGGTCCTGCCTCTCACTTCCTGTTCCAATCTCAGAGTCAATACCGTTCTGGCAACCTCGATGGTGCGGTCGCAATGGCCTCTCGGGCCATTGCGGCCTCTCCCGCCGAGGCGGCAGCCTGGAACGCGCGCGGATTTCTCCGCAACGCTCAAGGCTTGAAGGAAGAGGCAAAGAAAGATTTTCTTGAAGCGATCCGACTCGATCCTCACCAACCCCTGTATCGAAACAATGTCGGAGTCGTGCATCTGGAATCAGGTCAGTATCCGGAGGCGCTCGCTGCCTTCAACGAGGCGCTACGTTTAGAACCGAGCTCGGCGATTGCGCTCAATCATCGTGGCCAGGTGCATCGCCGTCTGGGCCTCCTCGAGGAAGCATTTCGTGATCTCAATGCAGCCGCTCGGCTGAACGATCGGGATGCCACGGTGTTTGCGAATCGAGCGGTCGTTCACGCTCACCGGCACGATTTTGCCGAAGCGACGCGTGATCTGGATCGTGCGGCAGCGCTGAACCAACAGCTGCCGGCTGTCTATGAGAGTCGCGGCCTCATCGCCATGCTCACGGGGGAATTCCAGCGCGCGGAGCGGGACTTCTCGCGGGCTATTGCCATGGGCGTGACGGATCAAACGGTGTACTACAATCGTGGAGCGGCTCGGTCGATGTTGGGGGATCAGGCAGGCGCGCTTGACGATTATGCCAGGTCTTGTCGGGCGGGGTATGTCTCCGCCTGCCAGTTCAGCAAGATTCTGTCGGAAATCGGGAAGCCAAGCTTGTGAGCGGCGGATTGGGGACGGAGCTATGCCGGTCAGTCGGAGAAGTGGATAGCGGGGCCCAAGCCGCCCGCATTTGCGCGCCGCTCGGCTTACCGTGCGCAGTACGTTTGATGCTCGAGCGGATAATAACCGTCAGTCGTGTGAGGAAAATCTTCGATCCCATACGACCCATATTCGCCGGTCTTCCAAATATGCATGCACTTCGCCTTCACGAGCGGCTCGGACCTGACGTTCCCTTCGATGGTGATGTCCTGTGTACCTTGGGCGACGGCTATGACGACCAATTTATTGCCGTACCAGCGAGCCGCGGGGTCCAATGTGCCGGGATAAGAGATCGCGAACTCGGGAGTGGCCTTTCTTGTTTCGGCCGGCCCGTACGCCGGATGCTCCTGCATCGGCAGTTCTTGGGCTCTGATGAGATAACCATCGGCGGACTGTTCGACACCCACAATACGTCCAGCCAATTGGACGACGCGTCCCTTGAAGACGTCCGGCTGGGCGCGAACCACACCGAATTCAGTCGAGGCCATATCTCGGGTGACGTCGGAGGGAAAGAGAGCCGGGGCTCCGCATCCGGTGGCAAGAAAAGCGGCGAAGAGGGGCATCGCAAGAGAAAGTGTCTTCATCATAAACCTCCTGAGGTAAGGGGTGATGTAACACCATCTCAATCATTCTGTAACACCACTGTAACACTCGAGCAGACCGGCAACAAGGCAACAATTGTGAAGATTTGTATCTAGCATCAAACGTTTTTCATCGAAGGAGTTCTTTATGAGGTCGACTTATCTCCACGTGGGTCTTCTCCTGGCGGTTCCGGCGTTCTTGTGGGGCTGTGCAAGCAAGTCCCCATTTCCGGCCGAAGTTCGGGACAGGGTCGTGCCGACGTTCGATTTTCAAGCCTGGCGGAACGCCTCGCCAAGCAATCCAGGCGGCAAATCGGATTCCGGTACGAAGGTCGAACTGGGAGGGAGAATCGTCCAGGTCAGCAAGGACAGCAAGGGAACTCTGATCGTGGCCGAGCAATTGCCCATCGTGAAGCATCCGGTCTATGGTCCGACGGACGCCGGCAGTCGCAAAGGCGAGTTCGAGTTCGCGTTCCTATATCCCGGCGAGCTCAACGCGGAGACGTTGAGGAACGGCAACCGCTTCATTGTGATCGGTACGACGAGCGGTCGAAAACCAATCGTGGTCAATGGTGCGCCGAAAACCGAACCCTATCTGGTTGCCGACTGCATCCATGTCTGGCAAACGGGCAGAACGGAAATTGCAGAGTTCAAGGAAAGCGTCGGTGCGGGCAATTCACCGCTTCCCGAGAAAACGGCCTGTGTGCCGAAGCGCTGAGAGAGCGATTCGGCCTTCGTATACCCTGTGGTGAAAGAGGGAGCCGGGTCATCCCGGTCAGTTGCCATGTCGAAACCCCAACCGCTGCTTGAATCCAGGCCGACTTCTCATCCGGTTCCGGC
>DASTLA010000186.1:0-19376 GCA_035715525.1 Nitrospiraceae bacterium | reverse complement strand
GAGGAGGGCCGATCATACATGGCGCGGAAGTCTCATCGCGACCAGGCACGGTCTTCGACCGCCGGCGTGCGAACGCCGATCGCCCGGAAGGTCGCACACCAACTTCGTGAACTCTCCACCGATTCGGCGTTCGATGAAAAGCCTCGACTGCAGCCCGACATCAGCCAGGTACCGATCTTTCCGCCTCTTCAACAGGGCAGGCCCCGGGACATGGCGATCAGCAAGCCGGGCGACCGCGCCGAGCAGGAGGCGGATCGGATGGCGGAAGCCGTGCTTCAGATTCCGGACGGTTCGTCTTACCATGCGGTAGAGCATCATGCGCGTCATACCGTAGACGGAAGGACAACAGCCTTGCCGGCAACCGGACAGCCGCTGGACCGGGCCACGCGCGCTTTCTTCGAACCACGATTCGGCGTGGATTTGGGACGAGTAAGGATCCTCGCGGACAGCGACGCCGCTCAATCAGCCGCTCGGCTGCGGGCCCGCGCCTTTACGGTCGGCAACAGCATCCTGTTCAGCAAGGGCGCCTATGCCCCCCACAGTGCAGCAGGGCGCGCCCTGTTGGCGCATGAATTGGCGCACGTCGCTCACCACACCGCGGAAGCCCCGGCGATGGTTTTTCGCAGCGAGGGCGACGACGCCGGGCGTCGCGCCGAGGTCAAGCGGCTTGCAGAAGAGATGGCTCAGCTCGCCGCCGACAACAGCTGGTCGGGCGTGAGGCGCATGTATGAGAAGATTGAAGGGCTTGGGGGCGACGCCTTCAACGTGGCCATCGATCCTGTCTCGCTTCACCTGCAAGCCGCGCAAGCTGCAAGACACCTCGGCGAAACTCGCCGCTACAAATCACTCTCGCAGCGGGCGAAGGCGAGCCTTCTCGAAGCGGGCCGGTCGCCTGATGATCCGGTGCTGCAAGCGGTCGAGGCGGAGTTGGCTCAAATCGAGGAGCTGTACGGATCCGTCCGGATCACACCTCGCTCCAAGCCGACTGCGAAGGCGGCGAAGGGAGAGGACATCGGTCCGGAGTTGATTCCCAAGGAGATGCCCTTTGGAGGCGACCTCCGGGCGAGTATCGAGCGGGCACGCGACGAAATCAGCAAGTCCGGTGAGTTTTCCGGCATGCTCCCGAAAGGATCCTACACGCTGGACGGTCTGTCCTTCGAGGTGATCCACGGAACGAATATCGAGGTGCTATGGGGCGACAAGGGCCGGTAGGTCCCTGCTACCCGCCGCTCATTACGGGTCGAAAGCCGGCTTCGGTCAGGATGCGGGCGACCTGCTTGCGATGATCTCCTTGTATTTCGATTCGTCCTTCCTTCACCGTGCCGCCGGTCCCGCAGCTTTTCTGCATCTCCTTCGCCAGCCGTTCCTTCTCTGTCTGGCCGATCCCCACGAATCCGCTGATCACCGTGACCGTCTTGCCGCCGCGATGGGCCGTCTGGCGTTGAACCTCCACGCGGCCTCGGTCCTTTTTCGGCGCGGTGAGAATCGGGGCGATGGAAGGAGACGGGCGAGACGCCTTCAGTGCCTCACCCAGTTGAACGTCTTTCAAGGCGGCGAACGGGCTCTTCCACGGCGGCGGCTCTGCCTCTGACGGAATCCGCTTCTTCTGTGTCATCGGCTTTCTTTCCTTCCGGAACTCTGTTGAAGTTCTCGAGCCAAGGCCTCCGCTTCAGAGGCCGACAGGTTCTCGAACCCTTTCCGTGGTTTGTCGCCGCGACCCGGTGACTCCTTGAGCTTCGGCCCATGGCCGAGCGCGTTGCGCGAGGATTCAGTCGCCCGCTTGGCGTTCTCCATATCCGTCTTGGCTGCCTCTGCCTGCTTGGCTGGGTCGGCCGCGCGCGGCTTTGTCTCCGCAAGGGCGATTGGCATTGCTTCGATCGAAAATACCAGCCACAGGGCTATTACCGGGACCACCATCGGCTCCTCCTTTCAGATCTCCACCACGATTCCGATCTCGACCACCCGATCCGCGGGCAAGCGGAAATATGAGCTGGCCCGTTGCGAAATCTTTTCCAGGAACATGAACAGGCGCTCCCGCCACATCGCCATACCGGGCCGGAGGGTTGCGAGCGTGTTGACTCGGCTCAGAAAAAACGTGGTGTCCTCCAACGGGACGGACACGCCGGCCGCTTTGCAGGTCGGCAGCACCCTCGGGATGTCGGGCACCTGCATGAAGCCATGCCGCACCGTCACCCGAAAGACGTGCTCATTGATCCGTTCTACGCGGACTTGTTCATCGACCGGAAGTTGCGGCACCCGTACCGTCTGCACCGTCAGGAAGACCAGATCCTCATGGACCATCTTGTTGTGGCGCACGTTCTGCACCAACGCCGGCGGCGCGAAGTCGGGGGCCGAGACCATATAGATCGCGCCGCCGGGAACGATGGCCACCCCCTGTGCTTTGATTTCTTCGACGAACGAGTTCAGCGACGGCATCTTGCTCCAGAGATGACGGGACACCAGCAATCGCCCGCCGCTCCAGGTGGTCATGATGATCAGCAGAAGGAAAGCCAGGACGAGCGGGACCCATCCTCCCTGAGGGATCTTGACGGCGTTGGCCGCAAGAAAGGTCGTGTCGATGACGAGCAATGCCGCAAGCAGCGATCCGACGGCGACCGGCGACCAGCCCCAGCGCCTATGGGCGACGACTCCAATCAAGATCGTCGTGATGATCATCGTGCCCGATACCGCGATGCCATAGGCCGCAGCCAGCTTGGCGGAGGCGCCGAAGAGGACCACCAACCCGACCGTTCCCACGAGCATCAGCCAATTGACCACCGGCAGGTAGACCTGGCCGATCTGTGCCGACGAGGTATGTCGGATGTCCATGCGGGGCAGATAGCCGAGTTGAATCGCCTGTTGAGACAGCGAGAAGGCACCGGTCAGCATCGCCTGCGAGGCGATGATGGTTGCCGCGGTGGCCAACAGCACCATGGGCCATAGCAGCCAGGCAGGGGCGAGGTGATAGAAGGGATTCGAGACGGCCTCCGGATGTTTGAGAAGGAGCGCTCCTTGCCCCAGATATTGCAGCAGGAGCGCGGGAAAGACGACGGCATACCAACCGAGTCGAATGGGGCCACGTCCCACGTGACCCATATCGGCATAGAGGGCTTCGGCGCCAGTGAGCGTCAGAAACACTCCGCCGAGTACGGCAAACCCGATCGTTCCATGCCGCCAGAGGAACTCGACCGCGTGGAATGGATTGAGCGCTGCCACCACATCCGGTGATTCGAATAGTCCGCGCAAGCCCAAAGCGGCCAAGGTCACGAACCAGACGGACATAACCGGACCGAAGAGACGTCCCACGGCGCCCGTGCCGCGATATTGAACCGCGAACAACAGGATCAGGATGACGATCGTGATGGGAACGGTGAAGGGTTGATAGGCCGAAGTCTCGACTTCCAGGCCCTCGATGGCGCTGAGAACCGACAGCGCGGGCGTGATGATACCGTCGCCGTAGACCAACGCCGCTCCGGCCAGACCCAATAGAATCAGCGGATGTGCGAGGAGCGGCAGCGCGGGAGCGGGGCGATGCTGTTGGGAGAGGGCCAGCAAAGCCAGGATGCCGCCCTCACCCTGGTTGTCCGCCCGCAACACCAGCCAGAGGTATTTCAGCGTGACGACCAGGACCAACGCCCAAGCGATCAAGGATAAGAGGCCCAGGACATTCGGCCGGTCCACGGCGAGCCCGAAGCTGGGATCGAAACAAGCGCGCAGGGCGTAGAGGGGGCTCGTGCCGATATCTCCGTACACGATTCCGAGCGCGCTCAACACCAATGCCTTCTGCCCGGACCGGCTGCGATCGCTCTCCATGTGCGGATGCTAGCCCATCGCCGCCCAAATTTTCTGCGCGTTCTCGCCGGTGAACGTCATATCGTCCTGGGAGGACGAGCTGCGCTCGAAATAGAGATGGAGCAAGCCACCTCCATAATGAGCCTCTCGCACGAGATCCAGGTTGATCGCCACTTCACCGGCTCGCTCTTCATCCTTCACTTTCACGAAGCGCATCGTTCCTCCTCTTGTGGACGTCATGATGGGATGTCCCGTGAGCCGACCAAGCTCGAAGGCCGGCTATGGCGCTACCCTAAGCGGCAGGTGGTGGTGAGTCAAGGCGTGATCCGCCCGGTGTTCTTCCAGGCTCGTTGACCAAATATTTCCGGCAGGGGTAAGATGATGCCTGATCGTCGTCGTTCCTGCCAGGAGGACACCTCGTGAACTCACAGACCGAGGATGAACCCGTCCTTAACTACATCCAGCGGCTGGTTCGAGAAGAACACGAGTTGTACGAACGCAAAGCACTGCTCAAGGCCGACCGCAAGCGGCTCGCGCAGATCCAAATCGAGCTCGATCAATGTTGGGATTTGCTCCGTCAACGCCGTGCTCTCCGAGACGTCGGGCTGGATCCTGACGAAGCCGAGGTGCGTCCCGCCGACGTCGTAGAGAAGTACGAGCAGTAGGAGCGATCGTGCCGGACGTCGTTCGAGCGCGCTGCTTTTCCGCGGCTCTCCGAAATCCCGCTATATGACATCTGCTCCGGGGCTGGGAATTCGGTACGGGTCGTGAGCCTCCATGATTTTCATCGTTTCGGCCAGCTGATCTTTATCTGCAAACACCAACAGTTTGTCATTGGCGTGCAGGACTGAGCGGCCTGTAGGAATGAAGCCGTGATTGTTCCTGCCGACCATCATCACGACCACTTGGTTGGGAAGGCCGAGGTCGACGATTTGCTTCCCCGCCGCCGTCGAGGTTGAAGAGATCGTAATTTCAGTGAGGCCGGTCCGGATGCTGTCAGGCGACTCGAGCGGCAGCAGGTACTCGGACATGGAAGGAAGCGGAGATTCCAATCCGAGCCATCGGGCCACCATAGGGAGCGAAGTGCCTTGCAGCAGGACCGAGGTCACGACGATGAAAAACACCACATGAAAGATCATTTCTGCCTGAGGCACCGCTGCGAGGACCGGAAACGTCGCGAGGATGATCGGAACGGCTCCTCGCAGTCCGACCCATGAAACCAGTGTCTTCTCCTTGAGCGACATGCGGGTGAACGCGAGGATCAAAAAGACACTGATCGGGCGGGCCACGAGCATGAGGAACAGCGAGATGAGCAGACCGATGCCAATGATGGGAATAATCCGCGAAGGAAACACCTGGAGCCCAAGCACGAGAAACATTGCGATCTGCATGAGCCAAGCGAGCCCGTCGTGGAAACGCATCAGACTGCGCCTATGAACGAACCGGCTGTTTCCCATGACCAATCCTGCGATGTAGACCGCCAGAAAGCCGTTTCCTCCGATCGCGTTGGTCAGGCCATAGGTCAACAAGATGGCGGAAAGGCTCAGCACCGGATAGAGCCCGTCGTATTCCAGTTGAGCCCGGTTGATCACCAGCACGCTGCCCTTTCCCATGAGCCATCCGAGTGCCATCCCCACGGGCATCTGCAGTGCAAACATCGGGAGCAGGTCCATCAGCGACGCCTGTCTATTCGTCAGAAGACTCACAAATCCGATCGTCAAAAACACCGCCATGGGGTCGTTGCTGCCGGACTCCAGTTCGAGCAACGGTTTGAGAGGAGCGCGCAGGCTGACATTCCTTGAACGGAGCACAGCAAACACGGCCGCCGCATCGGTCGACGACACAATCGATCCGAGCAGAAGCCCTTCGATGATATTGAAGTCCAGTGCATAGACGGCGAACGCTGCCACGAGGACGGCTGTGAGCCCGACCCCCAACGTGGACAATGCCACCGCTTGCCAGAGAATAGGACGCACGCTTCGCCAATCCGTATCAATGCCTCCGGCGAAGAGAATAAAGATCAATGCGACGACGCCGACGGATTGGGCCAGGCGTGGATAGTCGAACTCGATTCCACCCGGTCCTTCCGAGCCTGCGAACATGCCGATCAGTAAAAAAAGGACCAAGGCGGGAATCCCGAGCCGGACGGAAGCCTTGCTGGCCAGCACGCCGAACAGCAGGAGAATGGAGACGGCCAGAATGATGGATTCAAGCGATATCGTCAAAGGAAACGGGCTCACGTCAACTCCACCCTATACGACGTCGATCCGGTAATCAGCCTGCCTTTGGTTGTCTGGTCCATCATGGATATGCCTGATTATCTATCAAACCCGGAATCTATTCGAGCAGCAACCTGATTCCGGCATCGTTATCGTGGCCGCCCTGGAAGGAACGTTTCGCTTCCGGCAACGCCGTCTGCATGAACGAGTTGGGGCGAGAATAGGATGCAGAATGCGGAGAGGAAGATCGGCTGCAATGTTCACAGGTCGACTGCCATGGCGACCTGGCGACGCCTCAACGATGGACCGCCATGGTGGAAGGCCGTCCATTTCCGATGCGTCCCACCGACTGGCTCTGGCTACGAAAGCGGGCAGGCGGGAGACCGAATTCCCGCTTGAAGGCGCGGTTGAAGGCGGACTCCGACTCATATCCCACGTCTCCGGCGATTGCGGCCACGCTGTTGCTCGTGGTGGTCAATTTATGGGCGCCGAGCGTGAGCCGCCAGCGCGGTAGATAGGCCATCGGAGTCTCCGACAAGTAGCGCTGAAATCGTTCTGCGAGGACGGACCGCGATGCCCCGACTTCCTGTGCCAGCTCACCGATGGTCCAGGATCGGGCCGGCATGCGGTGAAGCAGTGCCAGGGCCTTTCCGACTTCGGGATCGCGGACACCGGCCAACCAGCCGGTCTGCTGGGGCGGGAGCAGCGCGATATATCGCCGCAACGTCTCGATGAACAGCACTTCCGAGAGCCTCGCCATCACGGCCCTGCCTCCGGGCAAGGCCGCGCCCGCGTTGTCCACCGAATAGCGGATGGATTGCTCCAGCCATTGCCCCGTCGCGTCGTGGCGG
This sequence comes from Nitrospiraceae bacterium, assembly GCA_035715525.1. Lineage (GTDB taxonomy): Bacteria > Nitrospirota > Nitrospiria > Nitrospirales > Nitrospiraceae > JAHBWI01. Next base: position 12,514 of record DASTLA010000186.1, on the reverse strand, counting down.
ATATTGATTTTCCACAGCGGCGGCAATCCTGCCAAGAAGACCCGGCTGAGCTGCGGGTCGCAGGCCATGTATCCGCAGACGACCCTTGTCATCTCTCCTCCACCCCCATGGCGGGACACTGTCAACCCCTGGGTCATGACCCGCTGCAATTCGTGCAAGCTGTCCATCGGAGGAATCGGGGGGCCGTTGCCCATGATATGCGGATCCCCGTGCGCCAGCACCACGATATCGCCGGAGGACAGCTCGAGCGACGGCCCATGCTCGTCCGATTCGATGCGGATGTAGCCACGCCCCTCCGTCAGCAGGTGATAGATGATCAGATGTCGCGAATCGGCCGAAAGATAGGGCGCCGCCGTTCGCGAGGCAGGTGAGCGAAAACACCAGGGCGACGAAAACTCGGCATTGTAAAACAAGGCCCCATCCAATTTGACCGCCTTCAAGACTTCCGAGAGGACGTCCATCGCCTTTCCTCGTGGCCGTTTCCGGGCTGCACAATGGACCGGACGTCCGGTCAAGTCAAGTCACGTCGGGACAAGGCCGGACAAGATATCCGGACGCTTAGGCAAGCGGCCGGGCCGGGAATCGCCGTATAGTCCAGCGCATGGCAACCAGCGAGTCATTCACCCGGTGAATGTCGCACAGCCCAAGGAGGTTTCTATGTCGACCAGCACCATCACTCCGGACATCACGAGTCTCAAGGGCCGTCTCAAGAACATCTGGATGGCCGGCGATTACGATCACTTCTCGCGGTACATGGAAAGCGGCGCACGCGAGTTCTACGAGCGTCTCCGGCTGCAGCCGGGTTTGCGCTTGCTCGATGTGGGCTGCGGCTCGGGGCAGTTGGCCCTCATGGCCGCGAGGGATGGCTTGGAGGTGACGGGCGTCGATATCGCCACCAACCTGGTGGAACGGGCGCGAGCGCGGGCGCAGACCGAAGGACTGTCGGCGCGCTTCGAAGAAGCCGATGCGGAAGCGCTGCCATTTCCGGACGCCAGCTTCGACGTGGTGGCAAGCCTCATTGCCGCGATGTTCGCGCCCCAGCCTCAACTGGTGGCGCGGGAACTGCTGCGTGTGTGCAAACCGGGAGGCGTCATCGCGATGGGGAATTGGACGGCCCAGGGGTTCGTGGGACAGATGTTCAAAACGGTCGCCAAATTTATCGCCCCCTCGGGAATGCCGTCGCCGGTGCTTTGGGGCGATGAATCCATCGTCCGTGAACGCCTCGGTGGAGGGCTCAGCGAGTTGCGCATGACCAAGCGTCTGTACCGATTCGCTTATCCTTTTCCGCCTTCCGAAGTGGTGGAGTTCTTTCGCTTGTATTATGGTCCGACCAATCGGGCCTTCGCATCGCTCGATCCGGAAGGAGCAGCCTCCTTACAACAGGAACTGGAGACGCTTTGGTCCTCGCACAATCGGGAGCAGAACGGCCGCACGCTGGTGGATGGGGAGTATCTGGAAGTCATCGGCCGCCGGGCATGACGGCGACCTTGGACCTCAGACATCCAGCGAATCATAGACGTACAACGACCGGACATCGAGCACATCGGCTGGTCGCATTGCCGCGGAGATGAGAGACAGCATCTGATCGTTGAGTCGATGCCCTCTGAGCGAGGCGGGGGCTGTCTGCAAGGGGACATAGGTGCGTCCATGGCGCGTCATCCAGGCTTCCCACATGCGGTCTTCGTTGCAGTGATTGAGGTAAAATACCGGGTCATTGGGTGAGCTGGAAGGCAGCATGTCTCCGCCCACCCAAACGTGAACGCGATTGTGAAGAGCGGGTGCTTCCGGCGGCGACCATCCTTCCGCTCGGTTACGAAAACCGGGTGAGGCCGTGTTCCAATCGGGGGCATCGTATGGAGTCATATCGATCGCACCCGCCGTATCGACCTTGGTCGGTAAAGTTGGAATGCTGCGCCCCAGGTTGCGGCGCAGCCCGCGGTTGCTCTGAACGAGCCGGCCGTTGGCATCGACTTCGATGCGGACGCGGAAGCCGTCGGGGTCGTTCGAGTTGAATCGGAACGGACCCGTGCGGACCGGAGAGCCTGTTCCACCCATGGCTCCGGCATTCCAGAGGGCGGATCGGCGCTGCTGACTAGGTGTGCCGGCTCCATCTGCGGCCCAATCCCAATAGGGAAGTCCGAAGGTATCGTCATTCAGGACGCGCTGTAGATTAAGCTCGAGCTGTAGCAGCATGAACCGATGCCAAGGGAAAAAGACGGGCCCACGGTGCGCGGCATTGCGATCACCCTGCTGCGGCGGCGTCATGGTCGACATGGCCGTATGGTGCCAGACGACGAAGAGATCGTAGGTGCTGATACGCCGTGAGGTGCCTGGGATGCCTAAGCTGGCAGTCGTCGGGCCCGTAAATTCGCGCTTCAGAAGATTGACCCCCAGGGCGTACTGCCCTCTGGCGGTCGCATCGGTCAGGATGTTGCGTCGTGTCACAGCCATCGTGCGCTCCTAGTGATGTGAGGGATGCTTGTCACGCTTTTTGCCGCGAGCCTTGCTCGTGAAGCGGTCGGGGAAGACGTCGATGATTGCTTTCACCATGTCCAGCGCCGACGCGAATGACAGGTTCGGGATCGGGTGGTAATGCACATGACCATCGTTCGACACTCCCAAATGTCCCGTCACCGGCCGCCCGTCGATCGTGATGTCGTATCGTGTTTTCACCACGATCTCGTGGCCTCGATGCGTCGCAGTGCGAACCGATTCCGTGCCGGCGTGATGCTGCATTTGCGTGCGCCGGACATGCTTCGCATTGCTCCTCACATAGGCGGCAACGGTCTGTGTCGTTGACCTGACCTTCTTCGGCCTGGACATGGCAACTCTCCTTCCTCGTTCGGTTCGGTCTTCGAATTCCGGGCGTCCATAGCAGCGATCCGTCGGCTTGCCTCACATCGCCTCGTCGTGTCCTTTTCAGCACGAGGAACCTGACAGTGTAAGCGGACACGCAACCCGCGTCTATCGTGATTCACCGGGGTCTGTCGGGCTGCTGTCTCCCGGCATATCGGCTGCGCAGCTTGACCGGCACCGCGAGTTTTTTCCGCATGCGCAAATTCAGCATCTCCACTGCGACGGAAAAGGCCATGGCAAAATAGATGTACCCCTTCGGCACGTGCACGTCGAATCCCTCCATCATGAGCGTGAAGCCCACGAGAATCAGAAAAGACAGCGCGAGGATCTTGATGGTCGGATGGCCATCGACGAAGTCTCCGATGGACTTCGCCGCCATGAGCATGACGACGACGGCCAGGATGATCGCGACCGCCATGATCGCCACCTCGTCCACCAGACCGACGGCGGTGATCACGGAATCCAGCGAGAATACGATATCGAGCAGAGCGATTTGCAGGAGCGCCATCCCCATACTACTCGCGCTCACCTCGGGGCGATCCGGTTCGACGCCCTCGAGGCTATTATGAATTTCGTGGGTCGCCTTGGCCAGGAGAAACAGACCCCCGCCGATCAGAATCAGATCGCGCCCTGAGATGTCGTTGCTCAAGACAGAAAACCAGGGACGGGTCAATCCCATCACCCAGGAAATCGAGAACAGCAAGACCAGGCGCGCCACCATGGCCAACCCCAGCCCCAACCGCCTCGCGAGCGGCCGCTGAGGTTCCGGCAGGCGTCCCACCAACACGGACAGAAAGATAATGTTGTCGATGCCCAAAACGATTTCCAGGGCCGTCAAGGTGGCGAGCGCGATCCACAGCTCGGGATCGGCCAGTTGTTCGAGCATAGAACCTCCTAGCGTCGATAGAACTTACGTTCTCTCCAGTGCGGCACTGTAGCATCGAGCGGTACTCGGTAGAGTCCCAGGTACAAAGGCCCGAATGGGATAGATGGGGCGAAGCATGAAGGGAGTGTGCGAACCAGTAGGGGCCGAATAAGCTACGGAGCACGGCGGAGCACCTGGGTCGTGCAGTGGGCGGCGCCGTAGCCTCGCTTCATGTGTTCGAACGGAATCCATGTCGCTTCGATCCCAGCCTGGGCAAGGGCATCCTTGTACTCAGCCGAAACCCCGTCCACGCCGATGATCTTGTGCCGGCCGATCGTGAGAAAGTTGATGCCGTACAGGGCTTGATCCTTCACCGAGACCGGAATGATCGTAAAGCCCAGCCGACCGAGCAAACGAACGAAGTCCACGCCCTCTTCCTGCTTCTCATAACCTCCTGTTCCGTTGCGTCTCCAAAGATCTGCGGTGAGACACTTCGGCGACCCGGCGCAGTCGTAGCGGTCTTGAATCAGCACGGCGGTCCCCTCGTCGGCAATGTTGAAATAGGTGTCCAGATGCATCTCCTGTTGCTGCTTCCAGCCGTCCTTCACCGCGATGACCTCGTCGGCGCCGAACGCATCGGCGGTGAGCAATTGCTCGAGGGCCTGTTGGTTGGTGCGGATACCCTGTCCGAGGAAGGCGCGCCGCCCGGCCGGGAGGAAATCTCCTCCTTCGAGGCGGCCCTCGCCCTGGACTTCGAGCAAGGGAGCGACGCCGAGCTTCTTCAGGACAAGGCGGAGGACCTCGGTCTCGTAGAGTCGCTGTGGCCTGGCCATACGCCCGATGACGACGCCCTTCGCCGTGGTAATGAGCTGGTCGCGGGTGAAATAGAGGTTCATCAACGGCGACGCTTCATAGATCGCGGTCAAGTTATAGGAGGCCGAAGCCGCAGCCGGGTCGACCCGTAGCCTGATCGTGGGCCAGAGCATGATCGTTCTTACGAGCGATTCGGGGCTCTGCTTGCGCAGCGAGTCTCGAAAATACGTCCGCTGCTTGTCCGCCTCCTCCGGCTTCAGGGCCGAGAGATCGAGCGTCACTGCGCGTTCGGCGAGCGAGAGGAGGTCGCGCCGGCCTTCCCCATCCGGATCGGCAGTATCGCGCAACAGCAGGTCGCGCACGGTCACCACCCTGGCTCCTTGCTGCTCCAGGATGGCCATGTATTGCCGATGCTCCTTGCCTGCCTCTTCAATGGAAAACACGTCCTCGAAAAGTCCCGCTTCCGGATGAAGTAAGCCGAACAGTAGCTCTTCGCCCGGCGTATGCATCAAGACCCAGTCGGCCTTGTACCATTCGGCGGCCGACCCGATCGGTGGATCGAAGGGCAGTTGAGCGGTCTCAGCGGAAATGGCCGGGGACGAATACAGCAGGGCCTGCATGCCGAACGTTGCCACGACGAGGCAGGCGGTCAAGGAAGGGCACCGTTCGAACATCTGCACCTCGATGCGATGAGAAGGAAATCCGGCCCGAGAATTGGGGGGAGTCTAGCGCAAAGTCTTCGGCCGGTCCATGAGGAAAGGGTCAGGAAAGCGGTCCGCTCAGAGCTTTTCTGACCATGAGCCACCATTGCGCCCAAAGCGGGAAGAGCTTCTCTCCTTTGCGGACCAACTCGATACCGATGAGGATCGTCGTGCCTCCGATCAGCAGCGGAAGGCCGATGGGCTCGCCCAAGGTCACATGGGCCAGGAAGATCGTGCAGATCGGGATCAAGTTATGGAAGGTCGCCACCGTTGCGGGCGGGAGACTCCGCAGGGTCCAATAGCGAAGGACGAACGCGCCGACCGTCGCGAGACCGATATAGCATATCAACCCATAAGCTCCATAGGACACTTCGTCGCCTGACGGGATGCCGGCCCAGGCCGCCGGAAGGAGCACGAGAAAGCTGCTGCCGAACATGACCGTGTTCGCGGTAAAGACACCGAAGGTTTTGGCGATGCCGCCGCTCCATGCCATATGCGCTGCCATCATCATGGTGTAGAGCAACGCATAGCCGTCGCCAAGCGTGAAGGCGAAGCCCGAAAACAACGAGCTGTCGGAGATGGCGATCAGGCAGCCCAAGGAAGCACAGCCCATGCCGATGAACGTCACCGGATGCGCGACGTGCCGGCCGAGAGCCATTCCGAACAGCGTGGTGAAGGTCGGAATGAGGCTGTAAATCAAGATGTAGTGAGACACGCTCGTGTATTGGAGGCCCCAGGCCGCCACGGCGTAGGACACGACGCCGAGCCAACCGAGCGTGGTGAGCCGCAGGAAGCTCGACCAGGTGAGCGAGGACAAACCCCTCGCATCGGTGAGCAAAGCGGTGGGCAAGAGACAAAGAAATCCGATGCCGACTCGCGCGCAGGTGAGGAGATTCGGATTGACGTGGCTGGTCTGGAATACATATTTGGTGGCGGGCGCGATCGTGCTGAACAGCAGGACCATGCCGACGAGACCGAGCATGGCGGTGACCGCCCCGGACTGAGCCGGGATTGGGACGCCGGATGTGGGATCTGAATTCACGTCACATTCCCATGAAGTTCAGATCGAGGAACTCGTCGATAAAGGTATTCAAGCACTGCTGGTCGGCGGGGCAGAGATTCACGAGACGTCCGCCCACGTGAGGCGGATGAACGGTGACGACTTCGAGATCGCAGCGGATCGGCTTGTCAGGGAGCAGGAAAAACGAGAGGTGAAGCACGTCGCCGGGTCTGACGTCGAGCGCCGTTTCGACGCGTACACCCTCTGATGTCAGATCGACGATTCTGCAGGGGGCGTTGTGCTCGAGACGGGACAGTTCTCCGGAGCGGTCGATCGGCAACCGGAACAGGGCTCGATGCTGCTTCATCGCGACGATTCCCGCGAAACTCGGAGCAGGCCTTGACGGATCTACGCAACCATATCAGGTCCATTTGGAACGGAAAGCAAAACGTGTTTTCCTGCGCAGCCGGCTTTGATAGCGCAGCCCGAACCGCTAGAATGCCGGGTATCTGGAGGATGATCGCATGATAACCGCTTCTTCATCTGCTTCTTCTCCGTTCCAACTGCCGACGTGGGTTGCTGAACTGGTCCGGGAGGTGACGGGACCGACGGCCTCGACGCATGACCGCATGGAATTGGCCATCCGGTTGGCCGGATTCAATGTGGATCATGATTTGGGGGGACCGTTCGGCGCCGCGGTGTTCGAGGCCACGACGGGGTCGTTGCTCGCCGTGGGAGTCAATCTGGTCACCGCGACGAATTGCAGCCATGCCCATGCAGAGATGGTGGCTCTGGCCAACGCCCAACAGCGCATCGGGAACTACGACCTCGGCGCGTCGAGCAACCGGCTCTACGAACTCGTGACGAGTTGCGAGCCCTGTGCCATGTGTTATGGAGCGATTCAGTTTTCCGGCATCGGCCGGCTGGTGTGCGGAGCGCGGTCGGAGGACGCGGAGGCCTGCGGCTTCGACGAAGGAGTGAAACCGGTTGATTGGGTGGCCGCGTTACAAGAACGGCACATCGACGTGGTCAGAGACGTCTCCCGCGAAGCAGCCGCGGCTGTGCTTCGCGACTACCGGCAGCGGGGCGGCCTCATCTACAATCCTCGTAGAGGCGGGGACCAGCCGATCGGCTGATGGCCGACACTTGTCGATCGGCCGGTGAGCATGCCGGCTTCCGCTGCGCTCAGGCGCCCTGCTTTCATGTTCGCCGGAATGGCGATGTCCATCTTGGCCGGCCGCGGAGTTTTACGATTCGCCATGATTTCAACGAACTGCTCCTTCATGATCGTGAGGTTGAGGCGTTCGTTGAATCGCTTCTCCTCCCCGATCGTGGACGACACGCGCCCTTGGTAATCATGCCCCGGATAGACGCGGGTCTCGTCCGGAAGCGCGAACAATTTGCGGCGGACCGAGTCGAACAGCTTTTCGGCGGATCCACCCTGAAAGTCCGTGCGCCCGTTGCCGCGAATGAACAGTGCATCTCCCGTGAATACCGCACCGGGTAGCACATAGCTGGTACAGCCGTCGGTATGGCCGGGAGTGGCCAGCGCATGGAGTACCTGTTTGCCGAACGGTAGCTCCTCTCCCTCGTGGAGGAAGCGATCCACCCCGGTCACCGTCCCTTCCGCTCCGCCGCCATATACGATGAGGCAGCCTGTCCGATCCTTCAGCATGCCGGCGGCCGTGATGTGGTCCGCATGGATGTGGGTTTCAACGGCAAAGGCCAACGTCAAGCCGAGCTCCTCGATCAGCTTGAGATCACGATCGGCATTTTCGATGACCGCGTCGATGATGATCGCTTGGGCGGTTCCGCGATCGGCCACTAGGTAGGTCCGGCTTTCCGCGCGATCATCCACGTCCTGTACGTCGTTGACATCGAGCAGGACGATGATCTCGTAACTCTCCCTGGTCGCCATGGTGATCCTCCGATATCGGCTCGAAGAGGGAATTGCCGGCGGCCGGCAAGCGGTCCCATTCTACTGGCTGTGGTGCGTCTCGTCTATCGTGAGTGTCGCAACCTTATTCTCGAACTGCCTCGCGTCTGGCGGCCGGTCGATAGATGTCCCATAGGAACCACCCATAGCAGAGACTCAGCGCAATGAAGTTCGGAATGAGAATGGTCGGCGTCATCCATTGCCAACCGTCAAATTTCCAATCGGAAAGCGGCCAGAGAAACGGGGTGGGAAAAAATGCCAACGAATGAGTCGGGATGTCGACCAGGATATGGAGCCCCCAGGACAAAAGCTCCCAGACCGGCTGCTTGACCACGAGGCAGACGAGCAGGAACAGGGCGACGAAGACGAGGAGGCTGTGCGTGACGTCGTACAGATGGTGGACGTAAAGAGGGATCGTAGATTCCGGCGGCGTGCCGTGACTGAAATCAGGTTTCTCCGCCAAGCCGACCATCGCCGCCGCATAGAGAATGCCGAACGAAAGCAGGTCGGGCGCCAAGCCGATGACGAACGCCAGCCAAAAGCTTCCGCGCCCCTTGCGGCCGAAGGCCAGCGCGCCCCAGAGGCCATGGGTCACGACGTCCATCTTGGGAAATCCTCCAATGGCTGCATCGCTTCATATGGTAAACGAAGCTGGCGACCGCCGACAGACTAGGAGCAGTCCCAGTTATACGCAGAGTCGTCGGGAGGGACAATAGCCTGCCATCATTACCCGGAGGATGCTCCAATGAAGCGCGATTTCAGAACCGGCGATCATGTGAGTTGGAATTCAGAAGCGGGCCGCATCCGCGGAACGGTGCAGAAGAAAATCACCGCGCCGACCAAGTTCAAGACGTATATCGCTCGTGCCTCCGAGGAAGAGCCGCAGTATCTCGTGAAGAGCGACAAGACCGGACATCTCGCGATGCACAAAGGGTCGGCCTTGAGGAAGATCCAATCGGGGAGGCGCGCGTCGCAGAAAGCGGCGCCTCGCTCGCGTAGAGTATAAACAGGAATACTGCAACATAAGCTCGACGCCCAGTGCTCAGACGAAGCTGTGTCGTTCGGGCTGACCGATGGAGGTGATGATGGCCCGTATGCAAGCCATACAATTGTCCAAGCCAGGCGGGGAATGGGAACTCGTCGAGCGTGAAATACCCCACCCCGGCCCAGGCGCGGTGCGGATCAAAGTGCAGGCCTGCGGGATCTGCCATAGCGATATGTTCGTGAAGGAGGGGGCATGGCCGGGGATTGAGTATCCGAGAGTGCCAGGCCATGAGGTGGCAGGGCAGATCGATGCCGTCGGATCAGACGTCGGCCAATGGAACGTAGGACAGCGGGTCGGGGTCGGGTGGCACGGCGGCCATTGCGGGCGGTGCGGCCAATGTTTGCGCGGGGACTTCCTCATGTGTCGTTTCGCAAAAATCTCCGGCATCACGGTGGACGGAGGATGGGCGGAATACATGGTGGCCCCGGCAGAGGCAGTCGCGGCCTTGCCGGAGAACGTGCCGTTCGATGAAGCGGCACCTCTGCTCTGCGCGGGAATCACCACTTACAACAGCCTGCGGCATAGCGGTGCAAAACCGGGAGACGTCGTGGCGGTCCACGGCATCGGTGGGCTCGGCCATCTCGGCATCCAATATGCCAATAAGATGGGGTTCCATACCGTCGCGATCGGTCGTGGGAAAGAGAAGGAAGCCCTGGCGCTGAAGCTGGGGGCGCGTCAGTACGTCGATGCGGCTGCGGCTGACGCCGCGGAGGAATTGCAGCGCCTCGGCGGCGCCCGTGTGATTCTCGCGACCGCTCCAGACGCCAAGTCGATCTCGTCCCTCATTGCCGGTCTCGGCGTCGACGGCAAGTTGCTGGTGGTGGCGGCTCCCGGTGAACCGCTCACGGTGAATGCCGTCGCGCTGATCGGTAAGCGCGCCTCGGTTCAGGGCTGGCCCTCCGGAACTGCGAAAGACTCCGAGGACACGGTGCGGTTCAGCGCCATGTCGGCGGTGCGCCCGATGATCGAACGGTATCCCTTGGCCAAGGCGGGTGAAGGGTATCGGCAGATGATGAGCGGGAAAGCGCGGTTCCGCGTCGTGCTCACGATGGGTGGATGAGCCACTGCATGCGCAGCCCCGTCAGGCCGGTTCGACCGTGACCTCCGTAGTCACCGAATTCGCGATGAAGCATCCGTGGTGAGCCTGCTCGTGGAGCCTGGTCAGGTCCTCCGGGGTCGGCAGAATCGATCCGCTGAATGTGACGCGCGGGCGAAGGATGACGCGCGTCACGGCGAGTTGTCCCTTCTGGTTCTTCTCTAGAAACCCCACCGCATGGTCGCTGTACTGATCCACGATGAAGCGTCTCTTGGCCGCGACTGCCAGGAACGTCAACATATGACAGCTCGACAGCGCGGCCACCAATGCATCCTCGGGATTCAGGAGAGCAGGATTCCCCCGATAGGCCGGAGCGGCCGAAGCAGCAATCTTGGCGCCACCCTCGAAGCTCAGTTCATGGTCTCGATTGTATGTGTCGTAGGTGAAGGTTGCCGACTCGCGCTTCCATTCCAGACTGACTTTATGCTCAGACATGGCAGTTCCTTTCTCAAACGGTGATCTATGATCATCGGCCATCACGGCCGATGAAAGCAGCATAGCCTGACAGGGTGGCGGCAAGCAGCACCCTGCGCTCAGGTCTTGGATGGCGGTTGGTAGATCGCCTGTCCTACCAGCGTGATCGCGCAGAAGCCCGCTCCCGCATAGAACGTGACCGCCGCGCCGTAGACGTCCCAAAGGTATCCGGCCAAGACGCTGGCCACGAGCATCGCCAGGCCGCTCGCGAGGTTGAAGAACCCGTATGCCGTGCCACGCAGATCCGCGGGCGCCGTATCGGCGATCATCGTGGCGAGCAATCCCTGGGTCATCCCGAGATGGAGTCCCCAGAGGCCCACGCCGGACACGATGATGATCCAATGTCCTCCGGTTGCCAAGACCAGATCGGCTGCGAGCAAGACCACCAGACCGAACGAAAGCAGCCTGACGTGGCTCATCCGATCGGCGAGCTTGCCGAACGGGTAGGCCGACAGAGCATAGATGAGGTTCATCGCGACCATCACGAGCGGCACCAAGGCGATCGGGATCCCGCTGTGCTGAGCCCGCAGAACCAGGAAGGCTTCGCTGAATCGAGCGAGGGTGAAGAGGGCCCCGATGATCACGACCCACCAATAGGGCGATCCCAAGCGAGCGAGGCTTTCCCACCGAATGGGCGCTGTCCCTTTGGCAATGTTGCGGCGATCCGGCTCGGAAACCCCGGCCAGTAAGAGGCCTACCGACAACATACCCGGGAGGACCGCCACCCAAAAGACGGACCGGAAATCATCGGCCCAGAGCAACATGAGCGCCATGGCAGCGAGCGGACCCAAAAATGCGCCGACGGTATCCAGCGACTGGCGCAATCCAAACGCCGCGCCCCGCAGGTGCGGAGGCGCGATATCCGCGACCAGGGCATCGCGAGGAGCCCCCCGGATTCCTTTGCCGATGCGGTCGAGGAGCCGGGCGGTCAGGACGAGCGTGAGACTCGAGGCCAAGGCAAACAGGGGCTTGGTAAAGGCGCTAAAGCCATATCCGATCACGGCCAGCCACTTCCGCCTGCCCCAGTAGTCGCTCAACGTTCCGGAAAAAACTTTGACGACGAGCGCGAGCGATTCCGCGAGCCCTTCAACGAACCCGACCGCCATGGTGCTGGTCCCGAGCGTGGTGACCATGAACATCGGCAACAAGCTGTGAATCATTTCCGAAGAGACATCCATCAGCAGGCTGACGAAACCGAGCACCCAGACCCCTGAAGGAATATGGCTGAGCGAACGATCCTGCGGCCGTTCGTCTGGTGATGCTTCTCTCTGTTCCATAGGGGCGTCGATATGTGAGATGCAGTTCCGAAGGGCCGGGCCATTCTACGTGCTCTCGACCCTGGAGGCCATGCCTGGTGCCTGGTAAGCCAGCATAAGGATCGTGCCTGTCGCTTCTACCATTTGGTTGCGCTGGATAGTTCCAATTCGTGGTACAAGACTCCGACCACAGACGTGAACGCCCAAAAAAGGAGGCGCTCCATGAACGTCCTTTCTCATTGGTATGCGGTCGGAAGCCTGGTTCTGTGTGTCACGTATCTCGGCTGGCAAGGAGATTCTTCCGCTCATGCCGGGGATGGTGAGGAGCGAAGCGGCGTCGAGCGCCTTGCAATTCCACCCGGGTATTCACGCGAGGCCATCCATCTTAAATTCCGTGATAACAGTGATCTCACTGTGTCCACTGAAGGGCTATCGGGTGCTCTGCGAAGTGCGCTGACTCGCAAGACCAAGC
>DASTLA010000185.1:0-2900 GCA_035715525.1 Nitrospiraceae bacterium | reverse complement strand
GTGCGAGCAACAGACGCACTATCTGAGCGAAAAGAACAAAGGTCTCGACAAGATGGTCGAGCTGATCACGGTCAGCATCGATACGCCCTTTGCGCAGAAACGGTTCGCCGAGGAAGCGAACATCTCCAACGTCACTTTCCTATCCGATTTCCGCGGCGCCGATTTCGGAAAGGCGCACGGCTTGTTTCTGAAAGACCCGCATATCCTCAGCCGCGCCATCATGGTGGTCGACAAGGACAACAAAGTCCGCTATCTACAAATCACGCCGGAGTTGGCGCAACTGCCCGACATGGAAGAAGCGTTTCGCTTCGCACGCAAGCTCGTGACGGCAAGCTAGTGAACGTGAGACGTCAAACGTGACACGTCAGAGGCGATTCTCTGAAGCTTCACTCGCCTCCTTTCCCACCGCGCGTTCTACGTCTACCGTCTCAGGTCCGACGAAGATTGGGCAGCACCTATGAGCCATTTCGACCTGCTCGTCATTGGCACCGGACCGGCTGGCCAGAAGGCCGCGATTCAGGCGGCCAAGCTGGGCAAGACAGTCGGCATCGTTGAACGCAAGCAGGTCGTCGGCGGCGTCTGCACGAACACCGGCACCATCCCCAGCAAATCCCTGCGCGAAGCAGTCCTCTATCTTTCCGGCTTTCATCAACGTGGCCTCTACGGCGCCAGCTACCGTGTCAAGCACGACATCACGATGGAGGACCTCACGTTTCGTGCCAACCATGTCATCCGGCGGGAAATCGAAATTATTCAAAACCAAATGGCTCGAAACAACGTCGAGATCCTGACCGGCACCGCAAGCTTCGTCGATCCGCACAGGCTCCGCATCGACGCGCCGCACGAGCAGGTCGAGCATACGGCCGATTTCATCGTCATCGCCTGCGGGACCATACCCGCCCGGCCCACCCACATTCCGTTCGACGACTTCTCCATCATCGACACCGATGGACTGCTGGCCCTCAAGCAACTTCCGAAATCGATCACCATCATCGGAGGCGGCGTCATCGGCACCGAATATGCCTCCATCCTTGCCACGATGGGGATTCAAGTCACGTTGATCGAACGCCGGCCGCGTCTGTTGGAGTTCGTGGACCAAGAAACCATCGAGGCCCTGCAGTACCATATGCGCAGCATCGGCGTGACCCTCCGGTTCAATGAGGAGGTCGTGTCGGTCGAGCCGCGGGCGGGCCAGGTCGTCGTCAAACTCAAGAGCGGCAAAGAAATCGGCGCCACGACCGTGTTGTACTCGGTCGGGCGGATCGGCGCCAGCACCAACCTCAACCTCCAGGCAGTCGGCCTGACGGCGGACAACCGGGGACGCTTGCAGGTCAATGACCAGTACCAGACGGCGGTGCCCCATATTTACGCGGCCGGAGACATTATCGGGTTTCCCGCGCTGGCATCGACGTCGATGCAACAGGGCCGGCACGCCGCCTGTCATGCCTTCGGCATTCCGTGCCGGACCCAAACGGAGCTGATGCCCTACGGCATCTATTCGATCCCGGAAATTTCCATGGTGGGTCCGAACGAAGACGATCTCACGAAAAACGGAGTCCCCTACGCCGTCGGTATCGCCCGATACCGCGAAATAGCGCGCGGCCAGCTCATCGGAGACGACATCGGAATGTTGAAGCTCCTCTTCCACAACAAGACCCGGGAACTGCTCGGCGTCCATGCCATCGGCGACGGCGCGACGGAACTGATTCATATCGGACAGACCGTCATGGCGTATCACGGCCAAATCGATTACTTCGTGGACACCGTCTTCAACTATCCGACCCTGGCCGAATGCTACCGCGTCGCGGCACTGGACGGCATCAACCGCCTGCCCAGACCCTGGGCGCCTAGAACGTGAATGCGTCAACCGTTACTCGTGCATCGTCAACCTTCGGAAACATTCCGATGCTCCCGACCACCGATGGTACCGGCTGGGGATCGACCGGTTGGCCGGTGACGCATGACCATTGAGGCGGTTCCAAGGAGGCTGCATGTCCTTTTCAAATCATCTGCGTAAGTTGGCCCAGCCCGTGTGGGATGCTCAATTGTCCCATCCCTTCGTCGTCGCTCTGGGCAAAGGGACCTTGGCTGAGCGAAAGTTTCGCTATTACATTCTCCAAGATGCGCGCTTTCTGGGCGACCTTGCCCGCATTTTTGCCGCAGCGGCGCTTCGTGCCCCGGATTCCGAGAGCGCGCTCAGGTTCGCCAAACTCGCCGAAGACACGATTGTAGTCGAGCGGAGCCTGCATGAAAGTTACGGCAAGAAATGGAACTTGACGCAGCAAGACATGCTGAACGAGCCGATGGCCCCGACCAATTATGCCTACACGCGGCACATGCTCGCCGTCGCCCACAGCGGGACCGCCACGGAAATTGCTGTCGTCGCCCTCCCCTGCGCATGGATTTACTGCGTCGTGGGGAAGCACCTTTTGAAAGACGGTCCGCCGCAGACCAAACATCCGTATCGTGACTGGCTGTTGTTGTATGCGTCGCCCGAGTTCGAGGCCGTGCAGGAATGGATGCGCTCGAAGATCGACGTTTGGGCGCGCGTTGCCGGTCATGAAGAAAAGAAGCGCATGGAGCAATCGTTCCTCATCAGCTCGAAATACGAATGGATGTTTTGGGAGATGGCCTGGAACGAGGAGAAATGGCCGGTGTGAGGGAGCGGTCGAGGATGAGGCCCCGTCCGCGTGACGGACCGCAGCGGCTCAGCAAGTGGGGGCCCCGAGTCTCCGTGCGATTCGCCGGGCAGAAGCCAGGCCCCCTACTTGAGCCACACCGCCCAGTGAGAGAGGGAGGGAAAGAACAGCGCGGGTGCCCAGCGCGTACCATCCGATCCCGCCGGGCACACGACCATCCTTTGATGAAGTACACGTCCCCTAGACGAGCAGAGGTGAGCG
>DASTLA010000184.1:0-34239 GCA_035715525.1 Nitrospiraceae bacterium | reverse complement strand
TACATCGACAGGTCACGGAGGTGCTGCCTTTCTTCGGTGCAGCCAAACTGATCTCAGTCAGCAGCAGCATCCCGAGAAAGCTGTACAGCCCTATGATGGTTACGGGAAGCCAGCTCCTTCCGATGTGAGCCTTGTTCAATCCAACCGACCTCAGAATTTTGGTAGACGGCGTCATATGGTCCTCCTGCTGCTGGGTGGGATAATTCCCACTCAAACTGCGTCACGGGTCATTTCGATGCCCGCGCGATAAGTTCCTTAAGACCATTCAGATCCAACGCCCCCGGCACGAGCTCGGTGCCGACGATGAACCCGGGGGTGCCGGAGATCCCAAGATCGCGGGCGAGGGTACGGTTAGTCTCGATCACTTTCTGCCATTCCGGGTTCGCCATGTCCTTTTCGAGCCGTTTCGTGTCCAGACCGACTTCCGCCGCCACGGCCAGGATCGAATCCTTCGTCATATCGCCCTTTGAGGCCAGCAGCGCTTCGTGGAACGCTTGATGCTTTCCTTGAGCTTTCGATGCCAATGCGGCCTTCGCGGCCAGTTCCGAGGCTTCGCCTAGAATGGGGAAGTCCTTGTAGACCACGCGGACGCGGGAATCCTCTTTCTGCAATTGCGTAACGGCAGCGGCGGCGCGCTTGCAGTAGCCGCAGCGATAGTCGAAGAACTCAACCAGGGTAATGTCGCCCGAAGGGTTCCCGCTTACCGGCGACGACGGATCGTTGAGGAGTTCTTGTTGACGACCCGCGAGGGCGGCTTTTTGCCGCGCCTTTTCTTCCGCTTCGCGTTTGACTTCCAGCGCCTGAAGTGATTGCTCGATCACTTCCGGATGCGAGCGGATGTATTCCTCGATGAGCTGCTCCATCGACTGTCTGGTCGCGGGATCGATGCCGGGCGTGGCGGCATATCCACCGGAAGCCGCCATCAGGAGGCTCGCTACCCCAAAAAGACCAAGCAATGAAATCTCAGTTCTGTGGCGGTTCATCGATCCTCCATCGTGGTTTTCTACATTGTGACGATTTCGATCACGTCCATGGGTCGCGTCTGTCGACCCATCGGTTCGAGGAAATACGGACTAGTCATGATGCCTTTCGGCCACCTCCTCTTCAGGAGGCGTAGAACAGAGCCTGGCCGTCTCGAAAGAAG
This sequence comes from Nitrospiraceae bacterium, assembly GCA_035715525.1. Classification (GTDB taxonomy): domain Bacteria; phylum Nitrospirota; class Nitrospiria; order Nitrospirales; family Nitrospiraceae; genus JAHBWI01. The sequence continues at coordinate 33,095 of DASTLA010000184.1, read as the reverse complement.
CTTGTCCCTTCAGACGGCTCAGTAAATTCGTGAGGATGCCCGCCGGCTGTGATTGCCCATCGCATTCAGGGTTCATGAAGGCCGTCGGTCGCTGGATGGACGGGGTTTCCGAGGCAATGGGACGCGGCGTCGCGTTTTTGAGCTCTGTGCTGATCGCGGGGTCGGGTCGCGCCACCATAGTGGTGTCGGGGCGGTCACCTGCCTGAGCAAGCTCTGCCATGCCGGTCGCGGACAGTAGAAGAAGAGCAGATGCACATCGTGCCCAGGGTTTGATCCTCATCGAAGCCCCCCTTCTGGGAAATGTCTAAACGCATCCCGTGAGTCGACGAGAACGTGAGGTGGGTTCAAGGCTGCGCGGGCATGTGAAGGAGGTGCAGCGAGAGGGGGGGGTTCCCGAGACTTCCAGAATCACGCGAGGTCTCCCCATGGCCCGAGGGACGGTCATTTGCCGCCGCCTCCTCAGGAAGGCAGGAGCATACGCAGGTGCACGGCTCTGGGTCAATCACGTAATGTATAAATACTGGCAATTGTGTTGGGCTAAGACGCGCGGCCGCGCTGGCAGAGATATGACGGAGTGCGGGTCGAATCGATCGGCACGCGCTTGCTTGAATGCCGACTTTACTTGGTGAGCCCCTTGGAAATTAAGGTCCGATGAGATCGATGAGAACAGGAGGTTAGAGGGGAAAGCTAAAGTAGGACATGATAGATTCATGTCACCGGATCTGCGAGTATCGACAGCGCTCAATCCTACGGTTTTTCTTCCGTTCAGCCAGATGCTGTTCGTCGGCTTCGCACGTCGATGCAGCCGTTGTTGTGAAAATTGTATGCGATCAAGAAAGCGTTGAGCAAAATGACATAGCGGCTGCGGTCGCTATGGGTTTGATCCATGCTGGCCTTCCGATTGTGTCGGTCTCGACTCTCCCCGGTTCTCTTGCTCGATGCCGCGCCCCAGGATGCCCGGGTTCTTCTTTAATTGGCGGATCACCGCGTCAGATTTGTGTTGGGCTTCATAGGCTCCATATCGACGATTCAGGCTATTGATCGCGTCTTGCGTCATGAACGAGGTAAAGGGCCGGTTGTTCGATATGACCGAAGACGTGATCAACGGAGCCAGGGGAGCGGGACGGTACCCTTTGGCATTTGCTGCCGTACGATCCAACGGAGCGTCGACGACAGGGACGATGTGGTCGCATTTCACGTTCGGATTGAGCCATGGATCGGCGCTGCAATGCATGGAAGCCTGGAATCGGCCGTAGGGGCGGGACGCCTGCTCGGTGCGTGGCGCCGGCACCAAGATGTCCTTGGCGGCCTGACCGGTGGCGGGATCGTAAGTCCCCACGGCGGTCCAGGGGACGGAACCTTTAATGTCATATCTGGTCTGAAGCAGAGTGCAGGATCCGGAAAAGATATAGGTGTATCGTGTCGCAGTGAACGTAGCGTTCTTCGGCTCACCACCATAACAGCCGATGCCGGGACCACCGACGAGCTCACCCTTTGCCAGGACGCTTGTGGATGAGGTTAGGTTGAGCGTGAGCCCCAGACAGAGTGCCCAGAACAGGAATGCGGCAATTTTCATGATGCCTCCTTGGCATTCGGTCATGCGCGCCACGATCGTTACGGACAGGTCTTATCCAGTGCTTGCCTGGTAGAGAGGTACTCGCTTGTAGCCTCGGATGACTTGTCGAGGCGCGTCAACAGTTCTTGGGCCTTTGCGAATTCGGGACCTAATTGTTTCGTCGCCGCCGCCAATTTCTGTTGTGCCTCCGCAAACTTTGTTGGACCCGACGTCATCATTTCGATGCCTTGTTTCGCATCGCAGTACGCTTGGTGCTTTTTGGGATCCGCCTTGACCGAACCATAGAACTTCACTGCCGCCTCGACTTCTTCCGAGGTGGCATGTTGGGCCAGTCCCGGCTTGTGAAGGAACACGAGAGTGGCGAATGCCAATGCTCCCGCGATTCCTGCGACGATAGGTCGAACGATCATGAACCGCCTCCTTGTTCTCGGGCTTTTGCATGCCGCCTGAGCAAATCCATCACGTCGCTCATGCCTCGAAGGACACCAGCGGGTCTAGCGGCTCGTGCCGCTTCCAGGTTCCGGCGAAGCCGGCTCTGGGGGGTGCGCCGGCTCCGGTCCTTCGATGCCGCGTGGCCTGATGAGACCGGGCTTCATTTGGAGTTCGTGTTGAAATTTTTGCTTCTGCCGCTCAGCCTTCTGTTGCGCATCAAACGCGCCGTACTGCTGATTCAGTTTATTGACTGCATCTTGAGTGAGCATCGACGTGTATGGGCGTCCGGTCTGCTGAATACTGCCGGTGATCCACGGTCCGAGAGGAAACGGTTGCTTGTACCCAATCGCGTTGGGTGGCGTGTTGTCCAAGGGTGCATAGACAGTCGGAGCAATGTGGTCGCACTTCACATCCGGATTCAGCCAGGGGTCCCGACTGCAATGCATGGTCGCCTGAAAACGCCCATAGGGGCGTGACGGCTGGTCTATGCGCGGAGCCGGCACGATGATGTCTTCCGCCGTATGGCCCGTCGGAGGATCATAGGTCCCGACACCGGTCCAAGGGACTACGACGGGGAGGTTCGCTCTGGTTTGTAGAAGGTGACACGAGCCGGTGAATACGTATGTGAAGCGGGCCGATGTAAAGGTGATGTTGGAAGGATCGACTCCATAACAGCCGGTATCGTCGCCGCCGATCAATTCACCCGTTCCGAAGGCCTTGGGCACTAGTCCAACATTGAGCCAAGCAGTTACCAACAGTGCGATGACCAATGCCTGTTTCATTGGCGTCTCCCTACTTGTGAAAGGTTGTTTCCCTCCAGCGCCGGATCATGGCGAAGGCAAAGGCGCCGATGACGATGAATGCGAAGACATCGCCGATACGCGTGTAGAGCGTGCCCCCGGCACCGAGCGCCACTTCCCCGATGACGACGTCCTCTTCAAAGAGACCCGGAGCCCGGGCGACGACGCGACCGTAGGCATCCACTACCTTGGATGGCCCGGTGTTCGATGCCACGACGACCGGCACACGATTTTCGACAGCCCGCAGGACGGACGGCAGATTATGTTGCAGCGGCTCCGCCGTGCGGCCGAACCAGCCGTCATTGCTCATCATGACCAGTACGCCTGCGCCCTCGCGCACGGACTCTCGAGCGAGGTCCGCAAAGAGGTTTTCCCAACAGATCAGTGGAGAAAAGGCCATGGTGTCCGAAACCGTATAGACGACCGCCACATTCCCCGGCACCCTGCGATACATCGACGGTGCGAGCCATGCGGGCCAGCCGATGATGTGCTCCAGCGGAACGTATTCTCCAAATGGAAGAAGGACGCGTTTGATATAGGGCGGGCTTAAGCCCTGTTCCGTTACAAGGTAGGCTGCGTTATAGCCCTGTCGCTGGCCGCCTCCGGCCACGAATTTATCGACCTCTCCCACGCCGAACACGATCGGAGTTCGGAGGTCGCTTGCGAAGGCCGTCAACTCCATTGCAAGGAAAGGGTTCGCTCGGAGATTGCCCACCACGGCAGTTTCAGGCCATACAATCAGAGCGGGGTGCGAAGCGGCGGCCGCTTCTGTCAGTCGAGCGAGGCGGTTCCGGGCGGCCGCGCGTCCCGCTTCCGTATGTCGCTCGCCGACCCGAATGCTCGGCTGCACCGCGGCCAGCCGAACGCTCGGACCAGGCTGCGGCGATGTGAGCGCCAAAGCCCCGCCGAGATGGACGAGCACGATCAGAATCGTTGCGCCGGCCGCCGGTCGCCAGGCGGCATGGAGGATGATGCCGGCCAAGGCGGCATTTCCCATGACTACGAGGAACGTCACACCGTACTCCCCCGTGACGGTCGCGATCTGAAGAATCGAAAGATTCTGGTGTTGAGTCTGGGCGAGCGTGCCCCATGGGAAGGCCATGAACCCGGCATGCGCCCGCAGGTAATCGACCAGGACCCACAGCGCCGGCGCGACGAAGATCAGCGGGAATCGCGCGCGGGTGAGATATGAGGTGCCGGCGGCCCATGCCGCCGGGTAGAGCGCAAAGAATGACGAGAGGATCAAGAAGTGATAGAGCTCGAAACCATTGACCTCGAACAGCCAATGATACGTTCCGGCGTTCGCCGCCATGCCGGCCAGAAATCCAAGCGCCGCACCCTGTACTGGTGTGCTGGTTGCGCAGGCGACCATCAGCGGTACGAGCGCAATCCAAGCGAGCCACCCGACATCGGGGTTGGGAAGCGAACAGGCGATCAGTCCGGCGGACAGCAAAGCCAGCAGACAGCCGGTGATGACCCGGAGACGAGCATGACCATGGAGCCCCACCAGCGCGGGATTCTTCCCGCGTAATGGCTCGTGGACCAATGCCTGGGAATGCAATTCTCCTAAGCTGTTCACCGAAGGTCCCTTATTACTTCACTGCCGGATCCCAATTAGGAGTGACCTCTTTGTACTCATCCACCAGCACTTCGAATTGGCCTTCGCGTCCCGTCGCCTGACCATCCGGATAGACGAACTCGCACGTGCCGAAATTATGGGAGACGAAGCCGACGGCGGTCTCATTCGTCCCTCGAGTAACATAACGACAGGCATACAGCGCCGGGTTGGGATCATTCGCGACCTTTCCTGCGACGAGCGAACGCGGATCCGGGGTTCCGAAGCGCCACCAGGACAACAACGTGCTGAATCGGGGAACCGTGATCTGTTGGCCGTTCACCGGCATCGCGCAGCCCTGACTCGACGAACTGACTCGTCCCGGGCACGTTCCTCCGGCATAGGACCCAAGACAGGGATATTCGGTAGGATCGGGAGAATTCTTTCCCAACGGCATCGCGCGCGCGAAGGTATCGGCAGATGTCGCCTGGTCGCTGCCGCCGCCGGACGGCGTGCAAATCCCTTCAGGAGCACGTCGTAGCCCTTTACGTTGATTTCCTGATTGTTCCAGGCGATCAGGCATCCCCCCGAGCCGCTGCGGAGCTTTCCCGCGATCCATCCACCCCCATAGGCGGCGCGACAGGTAAACAGAGGCTGCCCGCTGGGGTCCGCCGTGAAGGCCTTTGCGCCGGTCGGGATCATGCCGTTCGAGGCGTATTGCCAGATCGGACCCAACACCTCGTAATTCGCAATCAGTCCGTTTTTCGTTTGGCAACCGTTGCTGTTCCGATGAAGTGAACCGACCCAGATACTGCCGGGATATTGTGCAAGGGAGCCGCGGCAGACCTACACCGAGCCGTGCCGGTTCGCGCCTGCCGGAATCGCTTCTTGCGGAATATGGCCACCGGAAGCCTTGATCCATCCGCCGGGTGGAAACAACATCGCATTGAGCGGGGCGGGCGCCTCCAGCGTTTTTGCAGAGGGCAGCTGGGTGGCGACAGAAGGTATTTGGACCTTCAGCCGCCCGCTCGGGCCGGCTCGTGTGATGTCTCGACTTTCCAGGCCGGTTTCAGAGCCGGCCGCGGTCTGTCCCGTACCGCCAGGTGTGAGCAGGACCACGTGATGCGACTGATCCATGTCGTCGATCAGCCGTGCGACCGGGGTGACGATCTGTTCATCATGGGAGATCGGTACGGCAGCGAGGAGTATTGCGCTTGCATCTCCGGTCGGAATGAGCCTGATCTGATCCGGCCCGGCTGTTTCGACGAGATAACTTCCTGCCGATAGCTGCACGTCGTTCCCTTCGGGCGAAGGGAAATGAAGCTCTTGTGGGACCCGAACGCTGTTTGGCGGCAGGTCGTCGGGCCGCAAGGCGGCCGCTGGACGACCGTGATTCGAAAGCGGCGCGTTGCTATCCGTGCTGCAGGCGGTGACGGCGGCCACCAGCACAAGAACCAACGTTGTCGTCCACGATTTCATGACGTCCTCCTTCGGCTGCGGGGCATGGCCGTGCGGGCGACGCGATCTGTATGGTCGGTGAGTCGGGAGATCGGTTGAGACGGTTCGACCTTGCCTGGTCGAGGGCGTGAGCCACCACGTGCCGGACGTTACTGCGGCCATGTCCATGAACCCCGGGGAGGTGACGATGGGGTTTCGCTGCTGACCTTAAGAAGGCAGGAGCATACGCAAGTCCACGTGTCTAGGTCAACCGCGGTATAAGCGAGACGGCTTGTCGCATCAAAGCCGGCGTAGCGCCTTCTGCGCCAATGCCTTCAATTTCTCCTCGTCTCCAGACGTTTCCTGGAGCGATAGTTTGACGGTGGTACCGCCTTTCTTGACGAAGAGGTTCACGTAATTCAGGCCCTGCATGCCGCGGTCGATGAACGCCTCGTCGCCGAGTCCTTTGAGTGCAACCGGCTTTTTTGAGACCTTTCGTCCCCGCTCGATGGCCTCGGCCGGAAACACCCAGATCTCCATCGCGTCCTTGCCGTTCGCGAACTCGTAGTTGCACCAACCGGCTTCGCCCTCTTTGTCGGCCTTGGGTACGCCCTTAAGTTTTCCGACGACCTGCTCTACCTCTGCGGTCGTCAGCAGCGAGCAAGGCTCCGGCGCAGCCGAGGCCGGCATGGCTGTCAGCAGAAGAGTGAGACATAGAGAGACGCACTGAAACGCGAGAAGTTGCCTCGTTCGTTGCATGATGACTTTCCTCACAGTGAGACCGGGCAGGATAATCCTTTTGTCGCGTCGATCCCGTTCAATATCTTGTCGTCGCTCTGCCGCTCACGGTCCGAACATTTTTGGCCCCTTTTGGACAGCCTTATTCGGCGTCGTCACCACGAACTCGACCGGTGAGCTCCAGCCGGTTTGTTGCGGGTAGGCGACTTGCGCGCTGACCCGGTAGCTGCCAGGGCGGGCGATCATCGCCGCGCCTTTCCCATTTCCTGGTGCGCCCCATCCGACATAGCCGGACGGTGACGTTGCCTCGGCCGTCGTTACGGGAACCGTGGTCAAGACGGTCCAGACTCCCTGCGCGTTGCGGCTCTCGATTTTGACGTTGAATGAAGTCACCGACATGCCCTGCGGTGCGACAATCTTGATGGGGACGGCGACGCCATTGAAGAACAGTGCATTCGCGGTCGGTGCCACGATCGTGGGGGTGATCAACGGCACAGGTTGCGTGCTGTGGCGCAATCGGCGCGCCTCAGCCTGTAAGTCCGCCCCACGCTTCGCCAGCAAAGGGCCACGATCGTAATTGAACGTGGCGGAGAACGCATTGTATTGCCTGTTTCGAGGATAGAAGTGAGCCTGTAACCAGAGACTCAGGCTTTGGCCCGGCTCCGTGATCTCGCGTGTTATGTCGGCCTCGCATTTGGTGTGTGTCAGCCACGGATCCTCGACGCACGGCATACGACTGATGGAGTCGATGGAGCCCACTGCCGTGCCTTCGGAATTTCCCACTCTCAGGCTCTCCTTATACCGTTGGTTTTCGTACAGGGCGACGGCGGACCAGGTGGTGTAGGCGGTGCCGATGTAACATTTTCCATGTAGCTCGTACCGTGCACTGCCGGCTGTGAAAACTCCGCTCACATTTTGTGTCAATTCGCAGGAGGTCGGAAGGGGCGGATCTGCACCCTGCGCAACCGACTCCACAAGCGCGAGGCAGATAGTCAGGGCGAGTGAGACTCCCCTTCTTCTCATCTGACGCCTCCTTGGTCGAACAGCTTGGGACCTTTCTGGATCGCCTTGTTCGGCGTGATCACCACGAACTCGACCGGCTGGCTCCAGCGGGTTTGATGTGGCGCCGAAACTTGTGCGCTCACCCGGTAGGTTCCCGGCCCCGCAATCATCGCAGGGCCTTTGCCGTTCCCTGGTGCTCCCCAGCCGGTGTAACCGCTCGGCGAAGTAGCTTCCATAACGCCCAGCGGAAGGTTTGTGACGATCACCCAGTTGCCCTGAGAGTCCCGCCGTTCAAGCTTCACCAAGAATGAGGCCGCCGCCGTCCCTTGCGGGGGAAGAAGTTTGATGGGCACCACCTGGTTCTGCATGAACAATGCGTTGGCACCCGGTAACACAATCGTCGGAGCGACGATGGCCGGTCCCGGCTGCACTGCTTGCTTGAGTTGTTGGTTCTGCTTTTGGAGACCGGCAGCGGCTTGTACTTCAGCCTTGAGCGCGGCATCGCGCTGAGCGATCAGAGTCGGGCGACTGTAGTTGAAACCTGTGGAGTTCGGTAGGGAGGATCCGGCGAATCCGTTCCTGAGCCAGTCGAGCCAAAACTGTGCTTCATTCCCTTGGACTTGACCACTCGTTTTGAATGTTCCATTCGCGCAGGCGACCTTTCCTGCGCCAAAAGGATGGCCTAGCCATGGATCGCTCGGGCACGTCAGGGTGGTCGTGGCGGTGGCGGAGAATCCGTTCACCAAGGAGACGTGCACGTCCTCTTTTGCCATCCCACTATGCGGGTCATAGGCGCCTTGAGAACTCCAATTCATAAATCCTACCGCTGCAGAGCTACAGGAGGTCGTCACGTGATAGCCAGCGAGGGCGGCTTTGAATGTCGCCTGGATATTGGGCGTGCCACAGTTGACCGCGGGCTGTTCCGCCGCCGCCTGATCGATGCCGGCCATCACCATGGCTGATGCGATCAACAGTACGCGGCTTCGCCAATGAGGGCGCATAGATCCTCCTTTGTGACCGAATTGTTCCGAGACTGCCTCAGCATCACTTCAACGTTACTGGTTGCGGGGAGCCCCATCATGGGTCACGGTTTCTTTTCGTTTTCCGGTGAATCGCCTGCCGCCTTGCTTTCTTTGCCGGCTTTCTCATCGGTTCCCCGCGGACGGATCATCAGAGGGGCCATTCCAGTCCTCGGTGCAGGTGTCTGAGTAATCGGGGCGTTCGGCTTCGGCGCCTGTAGCATCGGCGACTGGGTCTGTGCGTTCACCATGTTGAACTGCACGGGGAAGCTCCAGGGACCTGGCACCGCCTTCATGCTGGAACGCGCGCGCACCTGCCATCGACCGTTGTATCCAGTCACGATCGGAGCCACCGAGTAGCCCTGAAGGAGCGTGGTCGTGTCGACAGAAAAGACAGTGGTGTAGGGGTAAGCATCGGCCTGATTCGGTGGGGCATCGAGATATTTCAGTTCCAACTCGGTGACGTTCGTCCAGCCCACTTTAGGCTTTGTTGCGGCAATCACGAGCTGACCCTGCGATAAGCGATCGCCTGCGACCGGCCTCGTGATCACAAACATGTCGTCAGGGATCATCATGTTCTTGGTTTGGGGACTCAATGGCTTGGCGAGCGGGGGAGCTTGGACGAGCGGACCGGGCACTTTCGGGGCAGGCGCGGTAGGACCCAGTGGCAGCGGGCCGCAAATCAGTCCAATCGCGTCAACGAATTGCCCGGCTCGCACGCGAATGCCCACTGCGGCTTCACCGGCCGGACAGGCTTGAAACGGCGGCTGCGAGGAAAAGGGACCAAAGGTGATCAGTTCCTCGACGTCGTTTGGTCTCGTCCCGAAATCCAATCGCGGCCCATAATTGGTGGGCGGCAGAGGAGTAGGGAGGGAATCACAGTACATCTGGATATACTGGACATAGTGATTGTCAGACCGGAGTGGATGGATCCACCAGGACTGGATGGCGAGGTGGTTGTTGCCTGACCTTGTACAAACGGCCTGTTGTTCTTGCCCGCCCCCGCTCATCCCGAACGATTGACCGATCGTCGGTGTTCCGAACGCCTGGCTGCTCCTAAGCCAAGGGGCGCAGACCGGAGCAATGCGATCCACCCACGAGCCTGCTTTTCCGGCCAAGCCGACAAGATAGAATCCTTTGGGACATTCAGCCTTAAATGGTTGTCCTCCCAAGCCGCCATAGAGGGGAAGATCGGTGGTCGCGAGGGCGATGCCTGAACAAAGCATGCTGAGCCCGAGCGTCACGCACAGTCCCAAAAGCGTGCGATGAACCGTCATGGTTTCGTCTCCGTCTTGGCCGGTGCATCTACCTTCTGATCGTCTTCCCTTGCAGCTTTTTCCTCGATTCCGCGCGGCAGGATCATGGAAGGCGAACGCCTCATCTGTGAGGTCGCATTGCTGCCCGGCGCCGGCATGACTGATGCGCCTGGTGTGGGCGCCGCCACCGCGGACGATGGCAAAGGGGCCATCTGCTGAATCGGAGAGGTTTGTTTTAGCGACTGCGTCGGCTGTATCAGGAACAGTCGGAACTGCACCGGGAAACTCCACGGCCCCGGGACAGCCTTGCCGCTCGCACGTGCGCGGATTTCCCATCTGCCTTCCTGTCCTCTCGTGATCGGCTGCGGCACAGCATATCCCTGAAGCAGCGAGTTGGTATCGACGGCGAAGTTGTTCACGTATGGCTGAGTGGGTGGTGCATCGAGCCACTTGAATTCCAGTTGGGTGATCTGGGTCATTCCGATTTTGGGTGGCGCGACTTTCACGACGACTTGACCCTGTTGGACGCGATCATTCCATACCGGCGTGAGGATGGTGAACATGTCGTCGGACGGGACAGGGGCCTTTGCCAGCGGGTTCACATTTGTAGCAGTTGTTTCAGGCGCCACGGCGAGCGGGTTCACTTTTGTGGCAGGCCGCTCAGGCGTCACGGTCAGGGGGTTCACTTGTGTGGCGATCGCACCGAGGCTTGGGGGAGGTCCGCAGATCAGGCCTATGGCGTACACAAAGCGCTGTGCGCGTGCATGAATGCCCACCGCGATTTCATGAGCGGGGCAGGCTTGGTTCGGTGGCGGCCCCTCATAAGGGCCCTGCATCTGCTGGTACTTAGGCGACTGGGGTCCGAAAACCAGGATTCCTGTCTCGGCGGACGCAGAAAGCGACACGCAATGTGCCTGAACAAATGAGAGAACAAGGCGATTCTCTTCCTTGAAAAACGCAAATTTGTACGTCCAAGATTGGACGGCCCGGTTACGGACGCCTGATCCCCAACAGACCGTCGAGGTTTCTTGGCCTCCCTCGCTGGTTCCGATAAAAGGACCGACCGACATCCGGCCAAACGTCTGTTCGGCCGGCAGCCAGGGAGCACAGACCGCGGCGATGCGATCTACCCATCCCCCGCGTTTGCCCTTCAAGCCGACGAGATAGGATCCCTTCGGACACTCGGACCTCACGGCATTCCCTGCAGCGTTCAAGCCTCCGATCACCGGCATATCTGTGGCCGAGGCGTGCGCGGGGAAGCAGGCAAACGACCCTGTTAACAGAAGCAGAGGAAGCCACGGAGTACCGCGATCAAGAAAACGTACTTGATTCATGCCGCCTCCCGTCCGTCCGGTGTAGGTTCTTCACGCCGTTCATTTCTCTGTCAGCCGGGAAGCCTCAAGGCTTCTTCTCTGGTTCAGGCGATGTGCCCACGGTCTCCTGGCCTTCTGTGTCATCCTTGCCCTCCACGCCACGCGGCATGATCATCGAGGGCGAACGCCTCATCTGTGAGGTCGCACTGTTGCTCGGAGGCGAAGGTGGGGCGAGCGGCGATGGAGCCTGCGACGGCGCGATGGCGTTGGGATTCACGTTGGTCTCGAACGGCAGGGCAGGCTTGGGGGGAAATGGACGACAGGTGATGCCGATCGCATCGATGTACAAACCTTGCCGTCCATGAATGCCGGTGACAAGTTCGCCAAACGGGCACTCATAGGTAGCGCTGTTGGGAAAGTAGCTGGTCTTGCTATGCCCGACCGTCCAGCCTTTCAGCGGACCTCGTGGTGAGGTCACGCTATTACAATCGCCATACATGAGCGCGACAAGTTTGCTGACCGACCGCAAGAACAGTACATCCAAGCGAGTGATGGCCCGGTTCGTGACGCCGCTGTCATTGCAATTTGTGACATCTGTTTGACCGCCGCGGCTCTGTCCGAACGAGGGGCCGAGTGTAATGGGACCGAAACCATTACTTTTGGGCATCCAGGGGGCGCATATCGGCTGCAATCGGTCGATCCACTCGCCCGTCTTGGCTTGAAACCCAACAATGTACGATCCCTTGGGACATTCGAACCGAAAAGGGTTGCCACCGGGGCCTCCATCCGGGCCCAAATCCGTCGCGAACGCGACGTTTGCTGCAGCCAGGACGAGTCCCGACAGGAGGACGAGCGCCGACAGCACTAAGCGATGACGCCGTTGAGCTGAGCCATCCATACGTGCCTCCTGTCCATCTGTAGCTGCTGACCTCGTGCCATCATGGCTGCTCCTCCTGCCCGGCCGGCTGAGCCGGATGCCGGTTACTTTCCGTTCCGGTTTCCTTCTTCGACGCCGCGCGGGCGGATGACCGTCGTGCCTGCGCCGAAGCGATCGGACGGAGACTTCAAGAACGGTGATTGAGACGATGGCGTTTGTATGGATTGTTTTTGTTGCGAGGCGACCAGGTTGAACGGAGCCGGTGTGCTCCAAGGTCCGGCCGCGCCACCTTGCCCGATCATTCGTACTCGAACCTCCCATCGGCCGTAATTCAAGCGCGTCACTTTCGGATCGATGTATTGGCCTTGCACCAGCTTCGCCGTGTCGAACGCGGGAATCGTGTTCACGAAACGGGGCTGGTCCGAGGGCGTGTCGAGCCAGGTAAATTCGAGTTCCGATACCGGCTCACTGCCCAATGCCGGCGGCTGAATTTTGACGAGCAAGAACCCGACGGCTACCGTGGCTCCTGCCACGGGGCTGAGGATGCGAGGCGTCTGTCGTGACAGGATGGCATCGGAGGTTTTCGGGGACCCCGGTGTGTAGGGGCCCGCTCCGGGGCCTTGGGGTTTCGACAAGGTCGTCTGCGAGGGGTCGAACTTTTGTTGTGTCGCCATGGCGATTTGATATTGCTTGTCAACGGCGGCACGCTGCGTGGGATTGAGCTTGAACGACAAGGGCAGGTTTGGAGCGTCCTTCAGCAACTGTTGGTACGCCATCGAGACATATCCGGTCAACGAAGGCGGCGAGGTCTTTCTTGTGACTAGCCGGCAGGAGCCGCTTGGAGCGATCCGCCAGGGATCGCTGCCGCACTGCATCGTGGAAGTTACGGTACCGGTGTCAGTCGTCTTCCCGAACTCGATCAATGTGAGGCTCATAGTTTCAAAGGTGGCTTTGGTGTTCGGCTGGTGACTGGCCGTTGCGGTCCAATTGATGGCGTAGCCTGCGAGCGGGCGGGTGGCGCCGAACGACGTCTCCAGTACGGCGCAACTGCCGCTGAGCGTGTAATCCGAGCTTGCGGCTTTGTGTGTACCGGTCACGTTGTTGACTGCGCAGGCCGTTGAGATCTGTGCGACGATTTCGCCTTCGGCTGAGGCCAAGGTGGTAAACAGCGTGAACGGAGCGCTGCATACGAGTGCCGCTGCCACGAAACATGCTCTCATGGGCGAGGGCCTCGGAACGGTGCGAAGCTTTGTGTCGAGAAAGCGTGAATCTTTGGCACTTGTGCTCATGGTGTTCCTCCGGAAGCGACTGCCGGCATCGTGCAAGGCACCGGAATCCACCGCGGGCCGATGTCCGCGGGATTAGGCTGGCATGCCGGCGAGACTGATTGTGCTGTAGCTGCAGCCATGTGAAGAGCGTCTTGTACCGCTTTCTCCGACGGCGGCTCGGACCCATCGGCGGCGCGAGACTTGATCCCGGTGGTCGATCCTTGGGCATCGAAGCGCCTGCCATCGGGCGTCAGGACGACGAGATGAATCCGATCGGACTGACCCGGTATGGCCATCGCGATGGTGCGCTGGATCGCGTGACTGTGGTGTGAGCGAAGGGCGTGCAGCAGCAACGTCGGTTGTCCTTCTCTGGCCAGGCCGAGTTGGATGTCCAGCACCGGTCCCACCTCATAGGTGCCGGGGCTCAACAGAATGGTATCCCCGCCCGTGGTGAAGAAGTGAATCGGTCGATCCAGCGTGAGCATGGCCTGCTCGCTCACGCCGTGAGAGCCTTTCTCTGTGAGCGCCATGTCGGAGGTTTCTGCGTCCTCCGTTTCGACACCCCGCGAAAGGACACCGGAGCGAGACAAGGAACTCACGGCACTGTTGGTTTTCGGAAGGGCAACCTGAGGCTGGACGGTTATAGCCCGATCGCGCTGGGCTTGGGTCAACGACTGAGATTGTGGCGCTTGAATGACCATGTTCTGGACATTCTGTTGCGTATTCGACCGTGCAGAAGCCTGAGAATTCACCGCTTGGTATTGCTGGTTGAGTTGCTGTTTGAGCGTAGGGGAGATTGAGTTGCCTGTAATGGGGAACGGCCGTCTCCCGACGTTGGGGAATGCCGCTCGGAGATCATCCGGCATATATTCTCCGAACCGGCTGCATGTTCCGCCCTGAAGCCAGGGATCTGCGGTGCAGCTGCCGGTCCAATACATGAAGATCTTTCCCCCTGGTGCTCGGCCGGGGAGGAACGGCTCGTATCCGGTGATGGTGAGTGTCTCCGAGGCATTCGGACGATCGCGCCTATTCTCCGATGGCGTCCAACTGCCTTCCCAATTGAACTTCATGATCCCGGGAATGTTGGGGCTGGTACACTTCATCGAAAAAGGATATTTGGCAGATCCTTTCGGAACGGTTAGGAAAGTCGGAGCAGAAGTCATCACTGCGTTGGAGCACTGCAGAGGAACTTCGTAGTTGTCGGACTGAACGGTCAGCACTTCTCCGAGGGCGTACACATATGTGGGATGTATTGAGATCGTCACCAACAACAGGAGAGCCGGCGCCCGAATCCACCAATATCTGATTGCAAAGCCCTCACCTCCGCTTAGCCCCTCGTTCTCATTCTTTATGTCCCTCATGGTGCCCCCTCCATGCTGACCACGTTTTCTGCCGGCCATCCTTCCGCGTGCACTTAGCATTGATTGCCAGGCTGCGTGAGGCAGGTTTGATAGTTAATGGTCTTGGCTTCAGTGTTGTTCGGTATGTTGCTATCAAGGGGGAACGTTGCGAGAAAGGTCGACATTAATTCCACGACGACGAAGTGCACCGGTTGAAAAGGATCGAGAAACTCCTGATCCGGAAATTCCGTGCAGCGTTCTCCGGTGGTGACGCCTGCCGACAACGTTCCGAACGTGTCCAGCGGTTTGCGCGATCCGTAGTTGCCCGTCGTATGGTCCAATCCTCCCAGCCGGACGGTTGCCTTGAAGTCAGGCGAAGCCGACGGGCCGAGATTCTTGGCGACGTAGCACACCTTTCGCCCGCATAGTGTTTGGCCCGTCGGGCTGCTGTATGCTCGGCAACGCCCGTACACCGCAATGATGTCGAGATCCCCCCTCTTGCGAGGAGCGCCGATGCTTCGTTCCTGGACGTCGCCGTCGCTCGGATTCTCGCTGGAGTTGGTCGCCGGGGCATCCTCAGCCAGGCTCGTTCCGCTAGAGGCGAGGACCAGGGCCATGCCCACGAGTCGTATACCGGTCCATACCTGATTGCGCATGCTCATCGTGAACCTCCTCCAATTGCCCAGCCCCACATCTACGCCTCCGTTGCCTCAGGTGCCGCTTAAGGTGTTTGAAAGACGGGTTTGTCGCCGGCTCCTGGAATGGGCTGTTTTTTATCGCAGCTGGCCATGGGGCAACCGTGGAGGGGACCGCAGCATTCCGGCACGTCGCTCACGCAATAACAGGAGCCATCGGAATATTGTCCGCATTTGCAGTTGCCATTGGCGCTGGGTGACATCTTGCCCACATCGAACGGCACACCGACCATCATCCTGTGGCGCGCGATGGCGGCCGGTGCTACTTGAAGCCGAACGATCTTTCCGGTGACGAGCGATTGCGCGACGATCGTTCCCGTCGCGGGGTCTATGGAGACGGGCTTCATCAGGCGCGAACTGGAAGGAGGGACGGCGCGTTCCTGGATGCCTCCAGAGTCCTCTGGCCCGGTCCTCGAATCACTGTTGCCATCGGCGACGAGCATGGGGATGCTATCCTCACAGGCATTTCGATCAGACGAGACGTCGGTGCCCGGTTCCGAAGCCTGCGCCAATGCAATCGGCGTCACTGCGGCGACGAGTGCTATGAGTCCGGTCAGAGCTGCATCTCTCCATGGCTTCATCCGCCACCTCCTGTTCGCTGGGAACCGGAACGACGTTCGATTATTTGACTCGTTTCCCCATCCTCATTCTCGGCTGCTACCCTCGACGAACAGATTCATGCAGCCAGGTCTCCACCAACGATCACTTCGCAAATGGTTTCACGGATGGTTTGAGGGTCGAATTCAGAGACGGTGGAGCGGTCACTCCGAACTCCACCCAATCGCTCCATCCCGATTGTTGTGGAGCCGTCACTTGGGCGCTCAATCGCCAGGCACCGGGCGTCGTGATCCCTCCGGGCGGAGCGCCGGCTCCGAAACCGACGAAACCAGTAGGAGACTCTGCCTGGGCGGCTCCTACCGGAATAGTGGTGTGCGGCACCCAATTGCCGTTCGCATCCTTGCGCTCCAGTCTCACCATGTATCCCGTGACACTCTTTGCCGTCTTGACGGGAGTGCCGTCGAGTCTCAGCTCGGTATCGGCCCATGGCTGAGGCGGAGCCAATTTAATGGGAATGGGAGATTGGCTGAAAAACCGCTGACCGGCTGTCGGCGCAAGGACCATCGGAAAGAGGCTCGCGCGGTATGGGAGCAGTCCTTGACTTGCGGATCTCAACCGTTTGTCTGCGAGTGCCTTCGCCGCTGCTGCTGCCGCTTCGGCCTTGAGGTCCGAATCTCGTTTCGCCGCCAATGCCGCCCGTTCCGCCGGCATCACCGCCCAGGACGACATGGGCTTGTATGCCCGCCAGGCGTTGAACAGGTCGGTGAGAGTCGGCAGAGGTTTCCCATCCTGGTACTTTCGGGGGTACGAATCAGATGGACTATTGTCTGAACGACTCACGATTTGGCACTTCAGGTGGATGCTTTCCGGTCCGAATGGCGGGCCGTCCACCGTAAGCCAAGGATCGGAGGGACAGGAGTAGGTCGTCCGCCATGTTCCATACGGATGACTCGGCTGTGAAATCGGAGCCGGTGTCACTTCGATCAGTTCCTCGGCGAGGTTGTTGGCGTACGTTCCTGAGACCGTGTAGGGGAACGTCCTCGGCGCTCCCAGTGAACCGGGCGTCGTGCAGGTTCCTGTCGACAAGTACTGCGCCTTGCTCGCGGAAAAGCTGCCGACTAGGTTTTGCGTCGCAGTGCTGCAGGGCGCGGAGCCGACTCCATTGAATCCCAGACCGAATGAAAGAGAAGACATGCCCAATACAACGAGGACTCCAATACCCAGCGCGACCCTTTGCCGGCGACAAGTAAACATGTGAATTCCTTCCCCGTAAGAGCCCATGCACTTCGATCGGCCTGCTACACGGTGGATGCGTCCGGCGTACCTCGCCGGGCGCACGATCCCCTCGGAACGGATCGGGCATCTGTCGTTGCTCGCCGCCAGAATTGGCTCAGGCCCAGCGGGATGAGAAGCACGAGCAGCGCGAGATCGCCGACAGAGCTGTACAAGGTTCCCCCGGTCCCGAGTGGAGCGCTTCCGGTCGTGAAGCCGGCGGAAAATATCTTCCCGGTTCCACCAATCACCCTTCCGTAGCCGTCGATCACCTGCGACGGGCCGGTATTGGAGGCGATGACAATCGGAGTCCGATTCTCCACCGCCCGCATCACCGACATGAGGTTATGCTGCCAAGGAGCGGCGCTTCGACCGAACCAGACGTCGTTCGTCAGTTGCACGAGCAGCGTGGCACCGCCTTCTACCGATTCACGCGCCAGCGGAGCAAAAAGATTTTCCCAGCAGATCAACGTGCCGACCGAGAGTGCCGGCAGGACCGAAAAGGCTTGTGGATGCTCGCCCGGCGTGAGTTCCATCACCCGAGGCGCAAGCCATTCCGGCCAGGGAATGATGTCCGGGTGGGGCACATACTCGGCGAAGGGGACCAGCATGCGTTTGCGATAGGGGGGACCGAGCGGTTCGCCTGGCCGAAACAGATAGGCCGTATTGAACGCGTGGCGGCCGATCGTGACAGGGCCTTCCGTCCCAGCGAATTTCTCCACCTCGGCTGCGCCGAGGATCAGCGGGATGCCGATGCTGTCGCTGAGAGTCTGAAGCCGTGAGACCAATGCGGCATCCGAGAGGTCGCCTGGGATGGCGCTCTCCGGCCAGACGATCAGTGTGGGATGCGACTGTGCCGCCAGGCGGGTCAGTTGTTCAAGACGGGCCAGGTTGGCGTTGCGTCCGGCTTCTGTTGCTCGTTCGTTGATTTGGATATTGGGCTGAATCGCCGCCACTGCAACGGTGGGGTGCGACTGCTCGACCGCCAGCACGACGGCGCCCCAGAGATGAACCAGCACGAGCAGGACTCCCGTTGCGATGGCGGCCGGCTGTTCACGTCGAAGGATCACGACGGCCAATGCCGCGTTGCCGGCGGCGACGAGAAACGTGATGCCATGTTCCCCGACGAGGCCTGCGAATTGAAGGAGAGGCAAGTTGAGATGCTGTGTCTGGGCGAGCGTTCCCCAAGGAAGAGCCAGAAAACCGGCATGGGCGCGAGCATAATTAAAGGCGAGCCACAGGGCCGGTGCCGATACCATCAGCGGGATACCACGCTTTGTCAGCCAAGCGGTGGCCGCGGACCACATGGCGGGGTATGCACCGACATAGAGAGCCAGCAGGATCGCATGCCGCAGGTCGAAGCTCGGGACTTCGAAGAGCCAGCCGAAAATGCCGAAGCTGGAGACGATTCCGGTCACGAGTCCGAGGCCAGCGGCGCAGAGGGGGTTCAATCCTTGGATGGCGATCAGCAGGGGAACAAGGGCGAACCAGCCGAGCCAGCCCAGGTCCGGAGAAGGTAATGACCCGACCAGCAACCCTGCGGACACAACCGCCAGGCCGCCGCGCACAAACATCGAGCCGCGGAATGTGTAAGGTGGAACGCAGGGCGGGGCGATTGAGGGAACCCCGCGCGACCGGCTCATGAGCGCTCCTTTTGGCAGTTACTTCCCGACTAATGCACGGAACTCCGGTGAAAGCATCTGGACAGGCTTCAATTTGGACTTCGGAAGTAACGACCGGAGCACGGGGTCCGGCTGGGCCTGTGCATGCAACGCCCAAAAGGCTTTCGCGTTGCCGACGAACTGGCGTTGAGCGGGCGATAAGGGTGCGTTCGGATTTGCCGGCGCACCGCTTTGAGGCGTATGGCAGCCGCTACAGACGGGATACCACCAGCGATCCAAATTGCTTTTGTCTTTGTAGACGGTTCCTTGGCAGTTTCCGTTGCTCTTGCAGCCGTACCCCCCTCCGCTCGGTGCGTCTTCGCCGGCCTCGACGGAGGACACGAGCGATACGCGGGACACCGGTAAGCGGCTGATCTGCAAGGAAATGAAAGCAAGCGCTGCAGCAGCCGTCACACAAATTGCGGCACGCATTCGTCTCCGCATCGAAGCCTCCGTTGTGAATAATGTCCTATGATCCCTTGTCGTTCGGTCCCGCCGCGACGTTCATTTATTTACTGCACCGGTGGCGTAGGCGGGACCAATGTTTGCGTCCAAGCCTTGGCGGCTTTCGCATCGGACGGCGCCGGCTTGGTGCATTTCTTGCCTCGGACACCGTAGCTGATCGTGTCGGTCCGGATAGGGCAGGTACCGAAGGCGGTGCCGAATTGGACGATGCCCTCGATCACGGTCAAAATGCTTTGCCCGTCCGGTTGGACTTTCAAGTTGAACTCCGTCTCCTTGACCGCCGCAGTTGCGACGGGGGTTTCGATCTCGAACAACTTGGGCCCGTCCCCTGCCGTCTTGGCCCAGACCTCACCTTGGCTCAGGCGAAGGATCCACGTCGTCGGCTTGTCTTTCTGCCAACGAGAGAGGATCTTGAACGTGGTCTCCTCGTTCAATGCCACGTTCACCCCTTGCTTGAGCTGAATGTAGGCCTGACTGCCGGCATCGGTCTTCAAGACGTCGCCTTCGAAGAGCGGCATGGTTTTTCTGCCCTGCAGTTGTTCCTGTACGCCGTCGGTGCGGACGATGGTGAGCGTTCCGATCGCATTGACGGCCCATCCGACCGGCGCGTTCGCCGCTGATGCTATCGATGTCATCCCAATGATTGCCGATATGAGGCTTGTGCTGAGGATAAAAAGGGTCTTCATGTCGCCTCCGCCGAGATAAATGTGAAAACGTATTATGTCGATATGGTCAGATTGCCGTTACCGCGACACCACCACTCGGATCGGCTTGCGACCGACCGGCACCGTGGCCAACGTTTGATTGGTGCTGGTGTCGATCACGCGCACTTCATTGGCCTTATCATGCCCCACGAAGATCCGCGTACCTTCCGGATTGGCCCAAATGCCGTTCGGCCCTTCGCCGACCTGAATTTCCTCCAGCACTTTGAGGTTCTTGGGGTCTGCGGGCACCACGACCACTTTATTGGTGCCTCCCACGGTGACATAGACGTTCGGACCTTGCATGCCCTTGAAGCCGAAGGCGATCTGTTGCGGTTTGGCCCCGACTTCCAAAGTGCCGGCGATCTCCTGCGTGCTTGGGTCGATCACGTAGACGTCGCTGCCTCCGGTGTTGGTGCCCCAGATGTATCCCTTCGGACCGACCACCAGAAAGTGCGGGTTCGCTCCCACCGACAATGATTTCACGACCTGGTGCGTTGAGGTGTCGATGATATCGACGGTCTTGTCGCCCAGCGTGCTGACGTAGGCATATTTGCCGTCGTGGGAAAACGTCAAGCCGGTGGGACCTTTGCCCGTCGGGATCGTGCCGACGATGCGGAACGTGTCCGTATCGACGATCGAAATGGTGTTGTCGCCGATATTCGCCACCCACGCCTGCTTGTTATCGTTGGTGAGCGCTACGACGTGGCACCGCTGCCCGGTATAAATCGAGGCGATCGTTTCCATGGTGCCTGCATCCATCACCGACAGCCGTCCGCTGGCAAGATTCGTCGCGTACACTCGGCGTCCGTCGCGCGAGATTGCGAGATCATGGGTGGACTGGTTCTTGGACTCGATGTTCCCCACCGAGGTGAACGTGCTTGCGTCGATGACGCTCACATCGTTGGAGCTTTCGTTGGCGGTGTAGATGCGGGAGGGGATCTCGACCGGCGCTTTCACCGTCTCCACCTCCGCACAGCCTGCCGCCACGGCGAGCGCGAGCGTGCCTGCAAGCTCGGTGACTTTCACCTTGTACATCATGGTGCACTGCCTCCTCTCCTGTCGATGAATGATGATATGAATGCATTGAAAATATACTGCTGCCCTCTCGAATCATTTGACGATTTGTCCAAGCACGAGCTGTCCTTCGACCTCACCTTTCTTGATCGGATGCTGGTTCTGGCCGGTGACTTCCGGCACTTTTTTTGCGACGTAACCGTACGCCTCGTCGACGGTAATGATCCCGTCGCGGTCGGTGTCGGCGCCGCCGCGCAGACCTTCCAAGAGATAATAGGTGAAGACCCCGTGCCCGAGGTCTTCCCGTTCTTCGCTGACCTCGCTCGCCTTGCTCGCACTGAGCACGATGCGGCCCTTCCCTTTGGACAGGCGATTCAAGAACGATTCGGAGACGACCGCCCGGCGGGAGGCCGTGGCGAAGGTGCGACCGGCGGTGGCCCCGCTGTAGCAAGAATCGCTGATAAAGATCACACGCTCGGGCGCCAGGCGGTTGAAGATCGTCTCGACCTCGCGCATCGGCAGCCCGGTGGTGTAGAGGTCCTTGGGATCCGCGTCGAACGGCACGATGTATTTTTCGAGGCCGTCGTCATCAGCTGCCGAGGCGTCCGCTTCCGGCGCCCCGTGGCCGGCATAGTAAATGATGACGGTGTCCTTTTCACCGGCCTTGCGCTTCAGTTCGGTGCCCAAGGTTCGTTTCAGATTCATCAGTGTCGCCTGCTCGTTCAGCAAGAGCGTGGTATTTTCGGGCGGGACTCCGACATTGCGCGTGAGATACTCGTGGAAGGCCAAGGCGTCGACATCGGCGTAGCGCAGCGGATGGACGGTCCTATATTTCGAAATGCCGATCACGACGGCCCAGAGTTTTCCGCGATCGACCTGGCGCATGACGGTGATCACTCGTTGAGCGGAGAGATTATCGCGGTCGATGGCCGACACGATGATTTCGTTCCTGCCTTCCTTCAAGGGGAGCCGTTCCGAAAACTCGAGATTGGGTTGGGAGACGCCCGTGTCCGGGGTGACCGCAATGCCTCGAGCTTCGCGGTGCGTCAGGAGTTGGCCGTTGACCCTGATCTCGACCCGCGCGACCCCACGCTCACTCGCGGCGGCACCGGCCAGCAACACCTTGTCCGCCGTGATCTCTGCGCCATCGGACGGCGAGGCCAAGGCGATCACCGGCGGGGCGTTCTGAAACAGCTTCACCACCGGGGCGCCGGCGATGGTCGGCACGGGCATCTCCCCCTTCGTAGGTTCGGCCGTTTCACGAGCCTCTTGTTTGGCGATCCATCCGATTTCCTTCGGAGAGATCTGTACTCGCCACCAATCTCCCAACTCCCCGGTCACCGCCAGGGCCTGGTCCTTGGCGGCCGATGCGATCACGGACGTGTCGGGGCCTGCGCCGCTGTGAATCTTGGCCGACGGTTCGCTGACCGCCACGATCTTGTTGGTGGCAACGATTTGAGGAGAGGGTCGATGATCGATGGCCAGCTTCACCGTCTCGTCCAACGAGACGTTCATGCCGCGCTCCCGAATGAATAGTCTCAGCGGCAATTCGTCGGCTTTGACGTCTCGTGACACGAACAGGTTGACGCGGGCCGTTTTGGTTTCATCGTGGTTCAACGGGCCGAGTTCGAGAGTCGTTTGGCCAAGTCGAGCGTCGCGAAAACCGGGAAGGCTCAAATCGACGGTCATACGCTGAGCCGTCACCGGACCGACGTTCTTGATGGTGAGCAGCACATCCACGGCCTCGCCTTTTTGAATCCGTCCGTCGCCGTTTCCTACCGACTGGCCCGTGCCGTCATCCAGCAATTGGTGCGTATAGGCAAACCGAGGCCTCGGCTGCCCTTTCAGGGCCAGGGCGGCCTGCAGCGCATTGGGAATGAAGCCGTTGTACTCCTCGAACTCGAGGGAGAGGGGAATGGTGCCGTCTGGTCGGTCGGCCGGCAGTTGAACGGTGACGGCATCGTCGACGGTTTGACCGGCATCGACCTTTCCTAAATAGAACAAGAGGCCGTGAAGGGCGGGGTCGTCACTCTTGCTTTTGGCCTGAAACCGATAGAGCGGGCCTTTTCCTTTATTGGTGACGGTCAATGTGAGCGTCACCGGCTGTCCGGCCAGAGGTTCCATCGGTCGAATAGATATCTCGGCTTCGGGCAGAGGTGGTGGTGAAGGCGTGGCACCGATTTCGTTCCCGCGTTGTTTGATTTTGTCGGCCAGATGAGCCGCGACGGCCGCGGGGATGCTTGGTTGCAGCTTGGCGGTTTTGTCCTTCCCGCCGCTGGCCAACAGCATGCCATCGGGCGAAAGCGCCACGGCCCGTACGGGACCTTTGTGGCCGCTCAACGTATACCGCTCGCGCCCCGATGCGACGTCCCAGATCCGCACCGTGCCGTCGGCTCCGCCGGATGCAAGCGATCGCCCGTCGGATGTAAACGCAATCCCGTAGACGTCCCCTTTGTGACCCGTCAGAGTCAGATGTTCCTGTTCGGATTCGACGTCCCACAGCCGGATGGTTCCGTCGGCGGAGGCGCTGGCCAATAGATGGCTGCCCGGTGAAAAGGCAATGGCGTAGACTGCGCCGCTGTGCCCCTTCAACGTATTCCGTTGCAGGCCGGTCGCCAGGTCCCACAGGTGAATCTGCATATCGCTGCTGCCGGTGGCGACCATGCGCCCGTCGGGCGAAAATGCGATGGCGTAGACGATGCCGAACTGGCCCCGGACCGATTTCAGCTCTTTCCCGTTTCCCGTGTCCCAGAATCGCAGGCTGCTGTCGTTCCCGCCTGTCGCAAGCGTCTTTCCGTCGGCGGAAAAGGTCACGGCACGGACGGCTCCGAAATTCGAGGTCAGGGCTCGCACCTCCTGCCCGGAGGCAACGTTCCAGATCCGTACGGAGGTGTCGGCGCTTCCCGAAGCCAAATATTTACCATCGGGGGAAAAGGCCAGGGCATGGACTGCACCCATGTGTCCCCTAAGGACTTTAAGGTCTTGGCCGCTTTCGGAATCCCATAGCCTGACGGTTTGGTCGAGCCCAGCCGTGGCAAGCAGCCGGCCGTTCGGAGAAAAGGCGAGGCTTAAGATTTCGCTGACGTGCCCCCCAAGCAGGCGTGGCGCCGAGTCGGAAGGGGCCGGCCATGTGTGAACCGGGGTGAGTGAAAGCAGTACCCACGCCACACTTGCGACGATAAGACGAGCGCGCATGGGTCTATCCTTTATGACCGCTCTGACAGCGGGAGCCTGGAGAGCAGCTTGCCCGTTCTTGCCCGGGCCTCGGAATGTCCGTCGAACCCTGACCGGCAAAGGTTCAGGACCCCGTAGGAGCGGGTAGTCTATTTTTCGACATCACGCCTTGTCAATCGGAAGGCGCGCCTGCGCGCTGCAATGCACGTATTACCGGGTATTGCACTTGCCCAGGGACGATGGCTTGGCATACACTGACCGTTCAACCTCAGACTACCTGCCTCTTCGATCTCATCACCTCCGGTCGGATGACGGCCGTCCGACGATTCAATTGCAAGCCGCCACACCCTGTTGTACACTGCAGCGCCTGCGGTTGTTTGCGTAACGGGCCGTACGACGTGGCCGAGGCTCCATGGCCGGTTTTGACTCACCCATCTGTCGTTCGATTCTCTTTCTTTCCTTCGTCTTCCTGCAGATCTCGTTTTGGGTTCAGCCGGCTGGCACCGCTTCCCGAGGCGCGAGTCCCGCCATCAAGGCCGTGCCGGGCGAAGTTGCCATCGAAGGAGAATATTGGGCGCTCATTATCGGCATCGATGACTATCAAGGCGCGCCCAAGCTGAAAACCGCCGTCGCGGACGCGAAGGGGATACGCCAGGTGTTGATCGATCGCTACGGGTTCAAACCCGAGCGCATCAAGACGCTCATCAACGGCGATGCGACCCGAAGCAAGATCGAGGGGGCGTTCGTCAAGCTCGCGCGGGAGGCGGGATCGGCAGACAGCGTGCTCATCTATTATGCCGGCCACGGTCAATACAGCGACGACAATCAGCTCGCCTGGTGGGTGCCGGTGGAAGCCAGTCTGGATGAACCCGGCACCTGGATCCTCGATGCGGCCGTGCGCAACTACGTCGCCGCCATGCGCGCGCGTCACGTATATGTGATTGCCGATTCCTGTTTCAGCGGAAACCTCTTTTCGCAGAGCCGGTCCGTCCTTCCTCCGGTGAGCGATCGCTATTATGCAAAGCTCTACGCCAAACGCTCTCGCTGGGGGCTTACCTCCGGCAGCACCGAGCCGGTGGAGGACCAAGGCAGGGACGGCCACAGCGTATTCGCCTATCACCTGATCCAATATCTGAAGGAAAACGACGAACCGTATCTGGTACCGAGCCGCATCGCCGATTACGTCATTCCGCTGGTGGCCCGCAACGCTGAACAGATGCCCCGAAGTCAACCGCTGCAAGGGGCGAACGATGAAGGAGGGCAGTTCGTGCTTCAACTCGCGGCCGCGGCTCGTGGCTTCGAGGACCAAGCGAAACGTGCCGAGGAAGCGATTCGTCAACAGCGCGACAAGGCTCAAGACGAACTCAAGCGGGAGCTGGAGCGATTGGCCGAGGAACGACGGCGTCTCGAACTGGATGCCAAGGAAAAGTTGGAGCAGGAACGTGCGCACCTGCAGGAACTAGAACAACAACTGGAGAAGCAACGCCGGGATGAAGCGGACGTCAGACGCCAGCTGGAGGAAGAGCACCGGCAGCGAGTGGAGGCCGAGCGGAAGGCGGCTGATGCTCGCATGAGCGGCGAGGCGGCCGAGCTCTCTGCCAAACAGCAGGCAGCCGAAGAACAGCGGAAAGCCGAGGCTGAGGCTCAACGAAAATTGGCCGATGAAATCAAGCAGCGTGCAACCCTAGAGCGGTTGCTGGCGGACCAGCGCCAGCGTGAAGCAGAAACGAAACGGGCGCTGGAGAAGGAACAGGCGAGGCGGTTGGAAGCCGAGCGGTTGGCCACGCAGGGCCATGCCCGAGGAGCTGAACCGCTGCCTGAAGAGAAATCGGATCGGGGCAGGCGGGCTCCCTTCGTGGGTGGATTTTAAGGAGTTCGCGTGATGGACTTAAAGGAGGGGCATGCATGAAGATGTCGAAGTTAGCGGGATGCTGCATCGTACTGGTTGGTGCGCTGGCGTGCGGACTATCCGGAGGAATGGCCCAGGCGGCGGACAACGATGAGCCGCCGAGTCGTGGAATTCTCGGAGATCGAGTTTCTCTCGACGTGGGGTGGAAGTTCTGGGTGGCGAAATGGCAGGCAGCGGGCTTTGTCGGATCGACTAATTCCACCAGGACGTCGGATACCACCACGCTGACCGGTCCAAGCATCACGGCTTCGGTGCGTCTTCGGGACGATGAATTCTTTCATAGTCTTGGCGTGAATTTTACCTGGTTGGAGGCCGGGGGGTTCGATTTCAGCTCGTTCGGTACCGGACCAACCGACCGGACGTCCGCCACGCGCCGTGATTATTCCATCGTCGGGACACTGGCGATTTGGCGCGGCTTTGGCATCTTCGGCGGCTACTATCATATGCAACAGCGGTTCAGCAGCCAATTTCTGACGCTCACCGGCCCCTCTCAAAATTCGGTGTGGATCAGCGGTCCCATCGTCGGAGTTTACGGCTCCGGGGTGGTCGCCGGGCCGCTGAAGGCTTACGGCAACTTGGCAGTTGGATTCTTCGACGAGAAGACGAACCAAGCCGGCAATACTGTCGGACCCGACCGGGTCGCGGCGAACGGTGTTCAGGGTTATGCTGCTGAGATGGGTCTCTCGCTCGATGGGCCGAGTCTGAAAACAAGAATGGGGACTATCGGCTCAGCCGTGCAAGCCGGTTTTCGAGCACAGATCATCAATATCAACAATGCGCCGGTGGCGAATAACGATGTTACCTGGGGGCCGACATTTCAAATTGTGGCGCGGTTCTAAGAGAAAGGAGCCGTCTCGGCTACGACTAGGAGGACATTGATGAAACGCCGTATCACGGGCATTCTTGGAGCCTGCATCGGATTACTCTGGCTTGGAGTTCCGGCGACAGGTGCTGAGAGCGTGGCGGATTGCGATACAAGGCCTTTGGTCATCGCCTCACAAGGCGCACAAAAAGATGGAGGCCCCGAGCTCGACCTGGGGCACTGGCGCGAGTTGGACCGGCGACGTGGACGGGGAGAGATCACGGAAAACGAACGGCAGGCTCTCTGGCAGGCTTATTTGGCCCGCCTCGTACCGGCTTCCTGCCTCAAAGAGAAAAGGCCCACGGCCTTGTTCTCAACGTTCTCCAAGCCGTTGGAGTTCGTAGGTCCAGGTTTTTAAACCACCGACTGTGTCGTTTAAGGCACCGACTCCACCTGGACTGATTCAGTGACGAAATTTCCGGTTTCGAGGATATCGCCGTCTTGAGAGCGAATCACGTATGGAATCACGACCGGCCTATTGGCTGGGGAGGCACCTTGTGCGCGGACGGTGACTCGTCCTTCCTCGACGGTCCATGTCCCGTTTCGAAGTACCAGCGACTCCGCTGGATGCGAAATCGATTCCAATTTCTGCACTCTCGCGCTTGATCCGTTCGATCTGCTGCGTCGCGGCTTGCTCGCTCGGCGGCGGTAGGCCTCGATAGACGACCGACCCTTCCTCCAATCGGTCCAGCTCGGCGCGCAAGTCGGCGAGCCTGATGCTCAAGGATTCTTTCCTTGCGAGCAAATCGAGCCTTGCCGCCTCGGGACTCGTAATCGTTTCCCCATCGGCGAGCTGAAACGTTGCGCGGCAGGTATAACTCTGTGCGTCGGTTTCCTGTGGGTGCTCTTGGCGACGGTCATAGACTCCGCATGTCGTCTGTACGGGACAGCCGCCGGTGCCTAAGTTCAGGAACGCGATCAGCAGACCAACCGGAGACGCCCAGGAAGTGCCTAATCGATGATGGGACATAGGCCGTTCGACTCACATGTTATCGAGCCGATGCCGGGAGGCTTTGCATGAACCGTCTGCTGATCGACCAGTCGGTCTGCCCCCGCATACGGCGCGCGCTTGCGCCCACGGCGTCGGATTCGACCAGTTCCTTCACTCGGGGGATCTCGCGGGTCGAGCTCAAAAGAAGGTACGTGTCGTTGCCGAAGGGTGCATGCACCTCGATTACGGCGCTATCCCCCATGGGAACAAGGACCAGGTCCTTGTTCTCTGTGGGATGGCCGCCAAGCCTCGGCAACAGATGCTCTCGTTCTTTGCTGGCCTCGTTGGGGAAGAGCAACGTGGACTTGCCTTCATGGTCGATGACGAACACGTAGACATACCGGGCCTGTATGCCCCATGTGGCCTGGATCGTGGCGATCGTGGCCGCGTCCGATTCGAGGGCCAACCGATAGATTCCCTCATGGAGCTGGTCGGTTCGATCGGACTCGAGACTCGAGAGGGGAAAAAAGGCCAGCCGATAAGGGAAGCGTCGATCGTCCGCCGGGCCCTCGATGTTGAGCCAATGGAAGAGTTTCGACAAGAGGGGCAAACAATTCTTCAGCCCGCCCTCCCGGCAGGCGCCACTCGCTAAAGAAGGAGCCCCCCAGGCCGTGCGGACGGGTAGGGGGAGCGAAACCTTTTTTGGGCTGCCGTTCCCCGGTGACGCGTTGCGAAGCATCCAGGCATATTCGGCTCGTTGATCGGCGAGCCGTCCTACCAGCAGGTAATGCGACTCCTCTGCTTCCTGTGTCAGCTGTGCTCGCCCTTCACCTGCCTTCCCAACCGGCACCAGGGCATCCCGCAAATTGCTGGAAGGCGGGAGGTTCACGAACAGGCGAATCTCTTCGGTCTTCGGCAGGTGAGCGAGGACGCCTTCGCTCGGCGGGTCGGAGCCAAGCCTTGTCACGCGCCCGTCGGGACCGGCCAGAATCCACTCTTTGCCCGACCACATCACCACATGTGTGACGACTTCCTCGGCCGGGTCTTCCACCCAGGCGATGCCTGCGGCTGTCACGTTTCGCCGCAAGGCTGAAGCAAAACGCAGGGCTGCCTGTTCGTCTACCGATGCAGGCGGTATGTAGACCCGTAAGGATTGTTCCGCTGCAGCGCCCCAGCGAGCGACTTCGAATTCATCGCCGGCTCGGATGGCCTTCCAATTTCCTTGAACGACCGAAGCTCGACTTCGCAGCAGATCCTCAACATGGGTGATTCGCAGTCTCATCGGCTCGCCCGAGCGGTCGCGGGTGGGCACGAGCTCGGTGCCAGGAGTAAGCCCGAGCGCCCGGCCGCCTTGCAGGATGATGTCGTCGGCTTCGTCGGAGTGGATGACGTTGAGATGCAGGCGGTCCGGAGCATGGGTGCTGTGACCGCCGAACAGCGGCGCACGACGCCGCCCCGACAATCCTGCCAACGCCGGATCCTGCTGGAGCCCGAGCGCCTTCAATTTGGCAGTGACACGATCGAACACCCGCTCTGCGGCGGCATCGGGCGGCAGGTGATTCAACGTGTCCATCAATGCGAGGGTGAAGGCGCCGTGCCATTCCTTCCGATCGCCGGCGCGCCGGGCCGCTTCGCTGGCAAACTGATCTTCCTGGGCAGAAGAGACGATCAACGCCCCTTCGCGATGCTCCGGCTCCATCCCTGGCGCGTGTGGCGCCGGCTCGTGGCCGACCAGCGTGGCCACGTCGCGTTCATCCTCGCCGAGAAACCGGATCCTCGTCGTAGTGGGCGCGATGCCGCGAGAAATCGATCCGCTGTGACAGCTGTCGAAAATCGCCGTGAGGCGAGCGCCTTTGTCGAGGATGCGGGTGAAGAGTCGATCCCACTCCTTGTCTCGGATGTCTACAATGCTTTTCCGGCTGTCGCCGAGGTTGGCATCCGCGGGCACGATGGTCTCGTCCTTCTTGTCCAACTCAGGAGAGTTGGAATTCTTCACGCGTGAACCATGACCTGCATAGAACAGGACACTGTGGTCGCCGGGCTTGACGGGGTCGATCAAATGCCGGTCGATCTCGGCCAAAATGCGAGCTCGGGTGGCTTCTTGGTTGGTGAGGAGGACGATGTCAGCCTCCTGGAATCCGAATCGATGGAGGAGAATTTCGCGGATTGCCGTGGCATCGTTCACTGAACCTTGGAGATTCGGCCAGTTGCGGCGCCCGCTCTCTCTGCCCCGTACAGAATTGTCCACTGAAGGCCCTTGGTCGTACCGATCGATGCCGATCAGGAGGGCTCGTCTGGTTTCGGATCCCGCCGGATCGGCGGAAAGACCGAGGGTGGCCATGGTGAGCAGGAACAAGATCATCGGAGAATATCGGAAGCGAGTCATACGAGGTTCTCCGATCATACCCTCCATCGTAGGACATCCGCGGCTTGGCGAGGCAGTACCGTTCTCGAATGCGCTTTGGTACACTGTCCGGCGCTCGAGGCGCGACCGGCATAGGCCGGCAGCCACTATTCCATGTTCGGAATCGCCTGGCAAGCGGCATTCGGAGATGGGATTCGTCGGGGGCATTGCATCCGGGGCCGACAAACCATGCTGGATCCCTCCCGGTTGCTCGAAGACTTCAAGGCGACCCTCCGCCAACGGTTACGGCGGATCGAGCCGCGCTTAGGGCCGCTTGCCCGCCTCTGGAAGCGATTGCCACCCTTCGCGCGATTGTTGTGCCGGAGTCTTGGCATCGGTCTCGGGGCCGCCATCTTCCTCCACACTGCTCGGCCCTGGCTGCCGGCTATCAATAATGCCGAAACATCCGCGACCGACTGGGCCATCAAATTCTGGAAGGATCGCTCCGCAGAGAATGGGGTCCCGCTGGAACGGTTCGTTTTTCTCGATATCGATGAGCCATCGTTTCAGCAGTGGGGTGAGCCGCTGTTCGTACCCCGCGACAAGCTCGAGTTGCTGATTCGTTTTGCCCTGGGGGCTCGGGCCAAGCTGGTGATCGTCGACATTGAGTTGACGAAATACGTAGGCCCCATAAGGAAACCGTCTGCAGCAGCGGATTCGCCGACACCGGCACCGGCACCGGATCCCGATGAAGAGTTGCGTGCCTACTTGGAAGCCTATTCGCGGGACGCAATACGGTCGCCTACGGACAGTCGGATTCCGCTGATTTTCGTGCGGACCATCGGCCGGCCTTTGCGGCCGACCCAGCTCCAACCGTTCGCGGTCGAGCGCGATGAATCGGACGACGACCCGCTGGTCTTTCGGGAGGAGCGCCCATCGGAATTTCTCGAGTCCGTGGTGACGCCGTCCCCTGTCTTGCATTGGGCTTCTTCCCTGATCGAGCGGGACGACGATGGTGTCTTGCGCGACTGGCGATTGTTCGAGCCCACCTGCCTGCAGCATGAGGCAAACGCGGTGCCGTCGGTGGCGCTGCTCGCTTGGGCCCTGTTACGGGAGCCTCGGCTCGATGATGTGCCGTTTTCTGTCCATCGGTTCCGGACCGAGTTACGGCGCCGATTCTCTCCACCCGCGGGTTATTGTCGAACAGAGCTCGATGCCGCGGTGTTGGCCGCCGAGCGGACTACCGGACGGGCCTGGCGGCTTCACGATCCATGGCTGAACAGACCGGTCGTGCTGAGCACGAAACCGACTAACTTGGAGCATCGCATTTTTTACAAGTTCCATCCCGGGTCGGTGCAGGCCGATTGGTTTTCCCGCGTGCGGGCATCGCTGATCACCGATCCTCAAGCCGATCGGCCCTTGAGTTCGGAATGGTTAGCCGGAAAAGTCGTCGTTATCGGAGCCAGCTACGGCACGGCCAATGATCTCCACGCAACCCCGCTGGGTGAGATGCCGGGGGCATTGGTGGTGATCAACGAGATCAACGCCCTCCTCGAGTACGGCCAGATTCAAGAGATCGGGGCGCGCGCCCGATGGGGCATGCTGTTGGCCCTGATCGTCGCCTTCAGTCTTTCCTTTTCCTACTTTACGAAGACATGGGGCACGCGCGTGGCTCGTCTTCTGGTCAATGTCATCCTCGTACCGGTGAGCCTCTGGTTCTTTCAGTACGGTTGGTGGTTAGATGTCGTGTTTCCGCTGTTGGTCTTGCAGGCCTATGGTCGATTCGTCGATTTCGACGTCCAGGCCTCGAAGATAAAACGTGATTATGAGCCGGCATCGGAAAAACCATGAGTGCGCAATGATACCTCCGGTAAACTTTCGGCTGACCTGCGTGCTTGCAGTATGGGCGTTGCTGCAGGTCCATTCGGCCTCCGCCGATCCCGGTCACCTCACTCCGGCGGCCGTCGGCTACATCGAGCAGCTGGCCGGCAATCTCGAAGATTTTTCGATTGAGCGTCGCGGCTCTGCCGTCCCGCTAGCCCTTTTGCTGCCGCTGCACGTGGGCGATCGATTGATTGTGCGCGGGGCCGGAAGTATGGCACTGCTCCAGTGTGGGAACCGATCCCTCAGGGTAACCGAGCGAGACTCACCGTTCGTGGTTCCACCCGTCACGGCTCCTCCGAATTTTTTGACCCGTCTGGGATCATTATTGATGGAGGTCGGAAGCCGCTTGACGACCCAGCAGGCAAAAACCGTCACGAAAGTCAGCACGAGCAGCCGGGGCGAGGAGATCCCGCTTGCCATCCCGCTACTCCATGACCGGATGAATCAGATCCCGCGCAACGGTGCGGCGCTGTATCTGGGATGGACGGGCGGTGTGCCCCCTTATGACCTGCTCCTCCTGCCGCAGGTAGCGGGCTCTGTAGAGTTCGTCCATTTGAAGGGGTTGGAGGAGCCTCGCGTTGCCGTTCCCCTTGCTTCGGCGTTGTCTCCGGGATTCTTTCGGGTTGAGGTCACCGACAACGATGGCACGATCGTTCGCGGCACATTCGAGGTCGTCGAGACGATGCCGTCTCTTTCTGTGGCCGGCGATGTGGGCTTACAGGACAATGATCTCCCGGTTCCCCTCCACGCGGTGATGACCGCCGATGTGTGGGCCCAACGCAATCCCGCTCAATGGAGCCTTCATGCCTATCAGACCGTCGCACCATTCGGAGACTCGTTCGAACCCGCTAGGCTCCTGAGGGATTGCTTGGAAGAATCCGAAACATGTCACCGTCGCTAGCGCGGCGCTGAAGACTTGTCCCTCCTTCGCCTCTTGTGCAAAAACCCGTAGCGGCTCGTCCCTCTCGCGTTAGGCAAGTATTCTGGGGTGCGCTGAAGGTTGAGTATG
>DASTLA010000183.1:0-15376 GCA_035715525.1 Nitrospiraceae bacterium | reverse complement strand
CCTGCTTGGCGAGGCTGGTGAAATTCTGGACGTGGTTGGGCGCCACGTCGGGAAAGAAACGCAGGATAATCTGGCCCCACTGTTCTCCTTTGGATGACACCGTAATGGTCGCTTTCGGCGCGCTGTTCTGTCCGCTCATATTGGGTCCTTCCCTCCGTCCTGGTCAAAATTTGAATGGGGCGACGGTTCCGCCTTCCAATCCTTGGCTGACTCCCGTCCATGACGCCCCGTCGTCGTCGCTTCGGAACACTCCCGAGCTCGTGCCGGCATACAGCGACCCCCCGTCGCCTTCAACGAAGACCTGGATCGACAGATTACTCAATCCCTTGTTCAACGGCACCCACTGCTTCCCCTTGTCCACCGTCTTAAAGATGCCGCGCCCCGTGGCTACAAAGACGCCTCGCTCATTGCTGATGACCCCGCGAATGGAATCGTTCGGCAACGCCCGGCTGATCGGAACCCATGTCTTTCCTCCGTCCCCGCTCCGAAAGACGCCGCCATCGAACGTTCCGGCAAAGATGCCTGCTTCCTTTTTGTCGACCGTCAACACGCGGATGAAATTTTCTAC
The DNA here is from genome assembly GCA_035715525.1 of Nitrospiraceae bacterium. Classification (GTDB taxonomy): domain Bacteria; phylum Nitrospirota; class Nitrospiria; order Nitrospirales; family Nitrospiraceae; genus JAHBWI01. The sequence continues at coordinate 14,808 of DASTLA010000183.1, read as the reverse complement.
CAGCCCTTCGTGATCGCGCAGACCTTGACGCAGCCGAATCCATCCCGCCGTCCGATCCTTCTCTTGGTAGCGCAGAACGCCCTTTCCCGACGTTCCCGCGTACAGGGAGCCATCCGGGGTGCGTGCGAGCGCATGAACCAGGATGTCGTCCAGCCCCGTGGTGACCACCGTCCATCGATCGTTGGCGGCATTGAGTAGGTAGACGCCGTCACCGGTGCCGGCATAGAGTCCCCTGGCATCGACCATTAAGACTTTGATTTCCAGCCGTTTCAGGCCTTCGTTGATAGATTGCCAGCTTTTGCCTCCGTCGCGAGAACGAAACACGCCCCCTCGAAACGTGCCGGCATACACCGTGCCGTCCTTGGCCGTCGCCAGCGATAGCACGAAGGGATCGGTCAGCCCTTCGCTCGCCGAGGCCCAGCTTCCGCCGCGGTCTTGGCTGCGAAAGATGCCCATGCCGAATGAGCCGGCATAGACCAACCCGTCAGCCGCGGTGGCAAGCGCTTGAATGCTCGCCGTCCCGCCTTGGTCCGGCCCGCCTGGGACCTGGTCAGGGTGTCCTTTTTGAAGGCCGGGAGCATTCTGAGCGAGAAGCCCGAGCGGTTCTGCCGCCCACACCATGGCCGCACAGCCATTCGCCACGAAGATCGCTATGAGAAGACTGCGTGACAGCATACTCACGCTCCTATCTTTCTCGGATGAAGACCGCCCGTTCAACGGACTCGATGGCCTGCAGTGCCGATCGGTATATCAGGATCAACGGGCAGATTCACACCCCTGTCGGGTCCGCCGGTACGCCCGAAGAGTTTGGCCCCGAGAATTCCTATCTCGTAGAGAACCATCAGCGGAACTGCCATCAATAACATCGTAAACATCGTGGCATCGGGCGTAATAATGGCCGATAAGATCAAGGCCGCCATGATGGCATGCTTCCGATAGGCAGCCAAGGTCGACGCCGTCACGACGCCGACCCGCGCAAGCAAGGTCAAGACGAGCGGCAATTCGAAGGCACAGCCAAAGATCAGCAAGAACTTCACGTTGAAGTCGATATAGGTTCCGACGCCCAATGCGGGGGTGATGTCGCGGTCCATGCCGAAACTCACGAAGAAATCTATGACGAGAGGAAGGATGACGAGGTTGCAAAACACCAAACCCAATGCGAACAGCAGCCCCGCGAGCAGAAACAAAGGGATCGCCAGGCGCTGCTCTTTAGGGAGCAGCGCCGGCTCGATGAACTTCCAGAAGTGGTAGAAGATGATGGGCAGACTGAGAACGATGCCCGCCAGGAACGACACCTTGATGGACGCGAAAAGCGCCTCGGTGGGTCCATAGAAAACCAGTTGATTCGGGAACGGACGATTGAGCCAGGCGACCATCTCGGACGAATAGGCGAAGGCGGTAGCGAACGCCGCGCACAGCGTCGCGGCGATGATGATCAGCCGCCGCTTCAGCGTGTGGATATGTGCCGCGAGTGGCGCAAGCATTGCATTCCTTGATCACCGCACTGATTCTCCACCTGTTCGATCGGTGTGCCGCATCGGCCAATATCTGGGCCGGTTCGCCGAGTCTTGGCGCAAACGCCCGCTAGCGAAAGCTTCGAATCAGTTCGGCCATTCGGTCCTTTTTGGCGAGTTTTTCCTTCTGCAGCTGCTTCTTGGTCAGTTCTTCGGCGGGCGTCAGCACATGGCGTCGTTGCAGTTCCGCCAATTCAACATCCAACCGGTGGTGGGAGGCCTCGAGCTCTCGGAATTCCATGTTGGATTGGCGCAACCGGTCTGCGATCGCGGTCTCTGTCAGCATAGCGCACCTCCTGGTTGAATCAATGAGTTAGGTGGTGACGACCGTACTGTCTGGATTGATCTGCGCCGCCTGCCCCTCCCGGCAGACGGCCTCCAGCCGTAAAGGAATCAAATCCATCAAGACTGCATCTTCTTCCGGGCTGACATAATAGCGGGCGCGCACCGAACTCCGACGGAAGCCCAGCCGGCGATAGAGCGCCTGGGCTTCGGCGTTCGAGGCGCGGACTTCTAACATGGCGCGGGTAGCTCGCTTTTCCAGCCCTAATCGCAGAGCCGCGCAGACCAACTGCGTCGCCACTCCGCGTCGGCGAAAAGCCGGCACCACGGCAAGGTTCATGAGCCGAAGCTCCTCGAACACCACCCAAAAACAGAAATACCCCACGATCCGGGCAGGGCCCGAAGAGGAATCGGCGGCCCGTGCCACCAAAAAATGTGCAAATGGGTTACCGGATAGCTCCGCTTCCAACATTTTGCGCGTCCAGGGGGCAGAGAAGCAAGCCTGTTCGATGTCGAAAATCTCATCGAGCATCTCAGACGTCGCCGGCTCAATTAGAATTCGCTGGGACAAGGGGTTGCGAGCTGTAACGTCGAAAGACACTTGCTTCATCTCCTCATGAACCTATTGCCTTTTTGCTCGTCCATTGGCTTTCTTGCGACCTTGCCGCACCTGTGCCGTCCGGTCGAGTTTCTGCGCGATACGGTTTCGCCGCCGCTCCAATGCAGAAATACCTTGATGCTCGTCATACTTGATTTCCGCCTCGGGTCGTTGGACATAGAGCGGTGCAATGAGGGCTCCCGCGATCTCCTGTCTATCGAAACGGGATTGCGCCGCTTCCGCCACAGAGGCAGCGGAGGGCCTATTGAAGTCTTCCTCCTTCAGACTCGTAGCCTCAGGCCCGAGGGCATCTCGGATTTGATCACGATAGGCCACCCACCCGTCCCCGAACAAACTCGCCGGCGCGACGCTTTTGAGTGCTCTCCCTAACATCTCAGGAGGACCGACCTGTTCGGTTGCCCGCGCCTTCAGCGTTCCGTCGGGCAACCAGTCATATAGAGCCCAATAGACCTCGTTCTTCCGGCTTTTCAACACCGGCACCACTGTGCCGAGGCAATGTTTATGTTGCCATGCCATCGCCTCCAACGTCGGCACGAGTACGAGTGGGATACCGAGGACCGATCGGAATCCCAACATCGTGGCAAGTCCCACCCGCAGGCCCGTAAACGAGCCTGGACCGATGGACACGGCGAGGCCGGTAAGGTCACGCAAGCCGATGCCGGCCGATTTCAACGCATTGTCTATCGCCGGCATCAGACAGCGCGCATGGGAACCTTCGGCGTCCTGCTCGACGAGCGCCAGCACACGCTCGCCATCCGTCACCGCCACACTCTGCCAGGAGGTCGCCGTCTCTATGGCCAAGAGTTTCACGGTTTCCTTGGTCAGGATGTTATGAGACATGACCGAGTTCGCCCGGTTTCATAGGCTCGTTGGAGACAAGTTCCAGAAAGGTGACCTGGATGCTGCCTGGACTTTGTCCGTCCTTCATCGAAATCTTGAATGGACGTAGCAATCGTTTATCGGTCGACGCCGTGGCAGTCGGCCCGGCGGCTTCATGCTCAGCCCCGACCAGACGGTAATCGTCGAATTGCATGGTGGCCTCCACTTCGCCGGACGGCGAAAGCCGCTGTTCTTCTACGACGAGCAGGTTCCGGCGCTCGAACCAAATACGTCGACTTACCGGCGGCGTGCCGCCGTTTTCCGCAACGGCCCTCGATACGTCCAGTCGATAGCGGTCCCCGTCTTCACTCAATTGGACGCGCTCTCCCGGAGCCACCGCCTGCGAGCCGGTGACTCCGCTCATCGCCCACACACTCAATTGAAAGGGTCTCGCGAGATTTCCCAAACGTTCGGTCTGGGACGGACGGCCGGTCACTTCGCGGCCCATCGTGGGTAGTCGAAGTCTGAACTGATCGTCGGCCTGCACGAATTCGAACAATTCGCTCCCGACCGCGGTAAACCCGCGCAAACGAATGGCGTTGGGACGTTGGTAATGGACAGTGCCTTGGACACGCTGCCCGATCGGAAGAATTCCTCCGCTGATTTTGGCGCTGAACAGGCCTTTCATCGTCTGCACCGCATCGGCCTGTTCCTGAAGCATTCCCATGAGCTGCTCCGCCGTCGCTTGCCTGAGTGGCGACGTTTCTTCCGCACGGAACAGCGTACAACCGCCGAGCAATGCCAAAGCCAACCCACACAGAACCGCCCGGCTCCTAGTGTTGTTGACCAGTTTAGGCCAGGACAACATCCAGCGCATCTCCCACTTCATGAATCCCGATCAGCTCGATTCCCTCCACAGGCTCGAGCTTGGCGACATTCCGTTCCGGCAACAAACAGCGTTTGAATCCCATCTTCGCCGCCTCGCGTATGCGGATCTCCGCCTGACTGATCGCCCGGACCTCGCCGCCCAGCCCGACCTCGCCCATCACCAACGTGGTGAAGTCGATGGGGGTCTCCCTGAGACTCGACGTGACCGCGGCGACGATTCCCAGGTCGATGGCCGGTTCATCGATATGAATGCCGCCGACGACGTTGACGTAGACGTCCTGGCCGGATAGGTGCATCCCCAATCGTTTCTCCATCACGGCCAACAACAGCGACAGGCGGTTCAGCTCGACGCCGTTCGTCATGCGCTTCGGCATCGCATAGCTCGTCTGGGACACGAGCGCCTGCAACTCGACCAAAATAGGCCTCGTCCCTTCGAGGCTCGAGACCACCACGGATCCCGTGCTCCGTTGCGGCCGTTCCGCCAGAAACAACTCCGAGGGATTGTTCACCTCTTCGAGACCGCCGTCCTTCATTTCGAAAACGCCGATCTCGTTCGTCGAGCCGAATCGGTTCTTGACCGCGCGCAATACCCGATAGCTGTGGCCCTTGTCTCCTTCAAAATACAGTACGGTATCGACGATATGCTCGAGCAGCCGCGGCCCCGCAATAGCCCCTTCTTTGGTCACGTGCCCGATAATGAACACCGGCACGCCTGTGCGCTTGGCATACCACATGAGTTGTCCGGCTACCTCCTGCACCTGACTGATACTGCCGGGTGCGGAGGTCAGTTGTTCGGTATAGACCGTCTGGATGGAATCGACCACAACGGCGGCAGGCTGGATCTCCTGCATGGCCTTGATGATTTGTTCAAAGGAGGTTTCCCCTAGAATCAACAGATGACGGTCCCCGATGCCGAGCCGCTCGCCTCGCATCTTGATCTGGCGTGGCGATTCCTCTCCCGAGACATACAGCACCTGCTCGCTCGACGAAGCAAGCCTTGGCAGAGCCTGGAGGAGAAGCGTCGTCTTGCCGATTCCGGGATCCCCCCCGATCAGCATGACTGATCCTGGGACGACACCCCCGCCCAAGACACGATCCAATTCGCTCAGTCCGGTACCCCGGCGGGATTCACCAACGATCTCGATCTCTGAAATGGGAGTGGCCGAGGCATGACCGGACTTGATGAGCCCTTGCCGGCCTTTAGGAGCGGAAGGAAGCCGTTCTTCCGTGAAGGTGTTCCAGCCGCCGCAGTCGGGGCAGCGGCCAAGCCAGCGGGGAGCCTGGTGGCCACAAGATTGGCAGTGAAAACTCGTCTTGGCCCGCATCCGCCGGCGCCTCTATTCGGAATGCCTGTATCTTAATGGAAGCGATGCCTTAAAAGGAAGCTGAGTCGCTCAGTGATATTGGATCGTCCGTATCCTGGCTTGCGTCCGGTACGGTCTGCTCGTGCCCTCGCTCAACCGATACCAGTTCAGGTTCTCTGAGGTCCAATTGCCGGCCGGATCGTATTCATAGCGGTACTGCTTATGGTCGGTGAGCGTGCCGCGCTCGTTGTACGTGCGCTCTTCTATCTGGTTGCCCCGCTCGTCATACTCGAACTCGGATCGGGTCTGTGGATGGCCGGAAAGATCGGTGACGATCTTCTCTCGTACATGTCCTTGCGCATCGTAGGTGGAGAGCACCTCATAGCCGAACTCAAAGAGGTTGGGCGTCACGACTAACTGGCCACGAGCGTCGTATTGGTAGTTGCGTGCAAACCGTTCCCGACTCAGCCGGCCTTGATGATCGTACGAGCACGTGTTGCGGTTGATCACCGCTGTCGCGTTATAGTGGAGCCCTGAGACTCGGCGGCCCTCCGGATCATAGGTATAGAACGACGCGTTGTCGAACGTCCCGTCGCTCCATGCCGCGACCTCTGCGATGCGCTGACCTCGCGCGTCATAAACCACCCTTGTCTCCTTGACTAACTCTCCCCGGCCATCCCAGACTCTTTCGGCACGTCCTTCTCCCCCTGGGTCGTACTCGTAGAGGAATCGCAAGGGCCACAGCCGCTGGGCGGATTGAATGCCCTCTTGGAGACGTTCGACCAGCCACCCGGCGGCGTCGTATCGGTCTGTTTGCGTCAAGAACGCCTCTTGCGTCACCACCAAGCGTACAGGACCTAAAAGCCCTTCCTCCTCGCGATCAGATGATGGCCGCGCATAGGCTCCCGGCGCCCACAGCCCTACGAGCGAGAGGCCGAGCACGATCGTGCCGATGACTGCCCATGAGGTGAATGGAAGGAAAGAGCGGCCGGCCGGCGGCCATCGCCGGGATCGAAGGCGGGAAGGTAACGCCCCAGAGGAAGCCGCACCGCGCACCAAACGCCTAGTCCACCGATGCCAGCGAACCGAGGATATGGTAGCCCCCATCGACGTAGATCACCTCTCCAGTGATCCCGCGTCCCAGCGGACTGACAAGGAACAGTGCGGTATCACCGACTTCTCCCTGTTCCGTGGCACGGCGCAGCGGCGCAAACTCACGATGATGATCGACCATCTTGCTGATACCTGAGACGCCCCGTGCGGCGAGAGTCTTGATGGGACCGGCCGAGATGGCGTTGACACGGATGTTCTTCGGACCCAAATCGTGGGCCAGGTACCGTACGGTGGCTTCGAGTGCGGCTTTGGCCACTCCCATCACATTATAGTGGGGAACCACCCGCTCACTGCCCAGGTAGGTCAACGTCACGACGGAGCCGCCTTCGGTCATCAATGGGGCCGCCGCCCTTGTGACGGCCACCAGGGAATAGGCGCTCACATCCAGCGCGGTCGCAAACCCCTGGCGGGTCGTGTTCAGAAATTGCCCGGTCAGTTCCTCCCGCGGGGCGAAGGCGACCGAATGTACGAGGAAATCGAGCCGTCCCAGCTTTTGGCCGGCTTCCTTCATTAACGTTTCGATCTGCCCGTCGTCACCCACATCACAGATGCAAGAGCTGGCCCCCGGCAACGTAGCCACGAGTGCTTCGACATTCTCGCGGAGCCGTTCGTTCTGATAGTTGAACAGGAGCTGGGCACCTTCACGGGCCGCCGCCTGGGCTATCGCCCAGGCGATGCTGTGCTTGTTTGCCACTCCGATGATCAGACCCTTTTTCTCCTGAAGCAACATGACATTCTCCGATTGTTCGCCTCGTTGTATGAGGATCTCTCGTCGTGACAGGCCGTCACCATAGCATGATTCGTCATCCGAAGGAATTGGCCCGCTCAGCGGGATTCCTCTTATAATTGCTTCCGCACGCCTTTCCAATCCTTAGCCACTTTCGCCTTCCGCGGGATATCGCCCTTGGCCGGCTCGGGTACTAACACGACCTCCAACCGCCGTTCCAGGAACGCCTCGGCGAAAGCCCGGCTTCTTCCCACGCCCGATCGCAACGCCGTCCAGCCTTCCTGTTTGAATCGGTCGATCAAGGCTCCGACGCCGCCGGACCCTCCGCTGACCGCGAGCACGTAGCCCGCAGGAAATTTATTGTCGGAAAGCCATCGTCTCGCCGCTTCGACGAAGACTGCGCCCGCTGTCCCCTGCTCTACCAATTGCAGATACACGACGTTGTAGTAATACTGGGTGAGCCGGGCCAATTCTTCCGCCGCGTCCGGCAATGGACCTGACTCCTCGGACTTCCCAAATGGAAACAGCGGGACACCACCTCCGCTTCCCTCCGAACGCGGCATCAAAGCGGCCATTTCCACGACCAGAATCGGACGACGCCGTTCCCACACAAACAAACCTGCGTCTGCTGGCGCGGCTTCGACTCTCGGAGACGAGTTGAGAGTCACAGTCATTCGGTTCGTCCCGCGCATCCGGGGTGTATAGTCAAAAAAGGCGCGACCATCGCCACCGGTCATGGCCGTGGCGACAGCCTTCCCGTCCACCTCCAATTGAAGCGGCTCGCCGCCGAGCGGACCCTCCATCAACAGTCCCTTTTGTACCAGCTGAGCTTCGACGCGCACCGCCTGATTCGGAGCCGTGAGGGCATCCTGAAGGACCAGTCTGCCGCTAAGTTTGTCGGCAGAAGCAGGAGTCCCGGCAAGCGTGAAAGCAACAAGAATGGCTGGACCTAGTCCACACAGCGGCCGCTGCCGTGACACGACACCTTTACCTTTTACTGCCCGACCCAAGGTGCCTATCCTTCCCCGGACCCTACTCGAAAAGGCCGCGATCCCGACTGACCCTGAGGTACGTATCCCCCATACAGAACAGTGCGAGACCGATCAATGGAATGACGACCGATGGATGGACATAGACCGAAAGCAAGATCAGAGTGAGGCCAGCCAACAATAGAGGCCCCCCACGTTTTTCACCGATGTAGAGATGTCCGAGCCCCGGTATCAGCGAAAGACCGGCTGCACGATACGCATGCGAGGTTTTTTCGAGCGGATCCATTGCACTCTACAGCTCTGCATCGACACAGCACCGACGGACTATGTTTCTAGGGCAGCCAACACTTCGTCGGCATGGCCATCCACTTTGACCTTGCGAAAAATAGCCTTCAGCCGTCCGGTGGCATCGATCACGAAGGTGCTCCGCTCGATACCCCAATACTTCTTCCCGTACATGTGCTTCTGTTTATAGACGCCGTAGACCTTCGCAGTCGCGTGTTCTTCATCGGTGAGCAGGGCGAAGGGCAGACTGTACTTGCCGATGAATTTATGATGGGACGCCGCACCGTCCGGGCTCACTCCGATCACCACGGCGCCCGCATTCTTGATCCGTGCCTGCGAGTCACGGAAATCACAAGCCTCCTTGGTGCAGCCGGGCGTGTCATCCTTGGGATAAAAATAGAGCACCACCTGCTTGCCCTTGAGGTCCGAAAGGGATACCGGTTTTCCATCTTGATCGGGCAATGTAAACTCCGGCGCCTTGGCACCGACTTGCAGTTCGCTGGCCATCCGACTTGCTCCTCTACGGCCCGCTCCTATCGCGGCCCGCTTCCGATGGTGGGTCTTGTGGTTCCGTAAGGATGTTCCTTCGGCGGCCCTTTGGGGGCTTCCGGGTTGCCGAAGGGGCGTAAGGCGGGTGAATCCCATATAACCTTGTCGCCCGGCGCGAGATTGGCCGCTTCGATGAATTGCTGATGAGCGACTTCCGTTTCTCCCAAAGCGTTTAATGCCAAGGCGTAATTGTAGTGGGCCTGGCCGGAATCCGGCGCAGCCTTGAGGGCCTGTCCAAAATAATCCTTCGCCTCTGCAAACTTGGCGCTCTGGTACGCTTCCGTTCCCTGAGCCGTCAGCGCGATGGCTTGGCCGGTCGCTCCCATGCCAAGTTGCAGCGGCACGAGCGGCTTCGGCTTGGATTTGGTACAGGCCGAAAACGAGAAAATCATGATCCCTATCATCAACCACATCGTCACGCGCATGGTGATACCTCTTGAAACAATCATCGATTTCGCTTCACGGTTTCGCCCGTTTCTTTTGCTCTTCTTCCACGGTCTTGCGGTACAGCACCTCCCATTCCGCGCTGCCTTCTACAATGCCACGCGAGTACGAAGCCAATTTTGCCCGTACCTTTTTGTCGATTTCCGCTTCCAGAGCAAGCTCGGACGCCAGGATACGCTTAATCTCGCGGAGCACCTTCCCCTCGTCTTCCTTCAGGCGGCAGTGAGTACTCTTTTTGAGAGCGCCTAAGATGAGGTGGGAGAGGTGGCTGGCCTTGTCGTCGCTGATCATTCGTCCCAATAGAGCAATGAAATAAATCTGCCGTCACACGATGTCAGAGAATGAGTCCGCGGTCCCGGACAAGCTTTTGCTTGATCATCGTGAACATCTTTTGGTAATCGACCTGCCCCTGTTCGATTTGGCGTTCATACTGCTGCATCATTTGGCGAATCTCTGCATTCAGCCGGTCTTCAACGGACAATTCTTCCGTCATGGCTTGTTCCAGTGCGCTTTTCAGCGCCCTTCGATCTCCCGTAATCTCCAAAAACTCCAGGGACTGCAATCGGGCGATTAACGAGTCTGCCATATGATGAATGCGTTCCTTCGCCAACCTCATGCTATTACCTGGCCTTTTTTGTTCCGCACCTGCGCAGGGGAATCATTACGAGGCCGGCCCAGGATCGAGGGGTTCGACTCGTATGCTGGTGGCGGTCATCACCTGCCGTAAGACCGATGCATCGCCGACAACCCGCCCTATCACGTTCACCCGATCGGCCGGTACGGGATCCATTCCCGTGCTCATCGGGGTTCGGCCGAAAAAAATCGCCAGTACCTGGCCCGCTCCCCAAAACGCTACGTCGCCGACCTTCACCTGAGTCGTGGCCGTCTCTCGATGATCCTTGACCCCCGGCACTTTGAAGTAAAATTCCTCTCCCCAGACGTTCAACGGTCCCTCCGCCGGCAACGCCCGGTAGACTTCGTCCGCCGTACGGTTACCCTTGAGTTCCGCTTCAAGCTGGATGCCGCCGACGCGGATTCGAATGCGCTTTGCGCTACCGTTTTTCGTCATCGTCCCTGCTGGTTCTCCGTTGGTCTCCCTCATCGAGACCGTGCGCGAAAATCCGCGACTGGAGCGGACTCTAACTTGTTTATGCCTTGAAATCAAGGCTACAATCCGCCACACTTTTTCCTGGTCCGACATGCAGACATCCATGTTCATTCATCATCTCGGCATCGGTTTCTCCACAAACCATGCGCGGCTTTCGCAAGGAAGCGTACGCCCCGAGGCTCGCCGTCACGTGCGGCGCTTGCGACGTCGTCCCGTGATCATGCCGCACTTGATGAAAGATCCGTTGGCTATTTGTAGAGCAGACGTGATGCTGGGGCCGTCCAGGGGACAACGATGATCGAATGGACAGCATACGGCCAGACCGACCGCGGACGATCCCGTCCGACCAATCAGGACGCCCTGCTCGTCGACAATCGATCCAGGCTCTGGGCAGTCGCCGACGGCATGGGAGGCCATCCGGGTGGAGACATTGCGAGCCGACTGGTGATTGATGCGCTCGTCCACGCCGGTCCCACGCTTCAGGTTTGCGATTCCCGCGCGAACCTCTCTGAGCGGCTCACCGGAATCGTGCAGCAAGCCCACGAAGCCATTCGTCATTACACGGCGACACACCCGGAATATGCAGGAATGGGCACGACGTTGGTGATCGCCCACATCTCCCAAGGTCCTCCACCCGAACTCCGCGTTGCAAATGTCGGCGACAGTCGAGCCTATCTTGTCCGGGGAGAGTGCATTGCCCAACTCACGCGCGACCATACGCTGGTCGATGACTACGTCAGGCAAGGTCACCTTACCGTAGCGCAGGCCGCCGTCCATCCGGAACGGCACGTGTTGACCCGTGCGATGGGGTTGGGATCGGCGATCGATGTGGATTTGTTCTCCCAGCCGTTGCTTGATGGCGATGTCGTCCTCCTCTGCTCGGATGGCCTGACCAAAATGCTGACGGACCCCCAAATTCTTGATCTGATACTGCGCCATCGGCATCATCCGGACCGGATGCCTCACAAACTGATCGACGCGGCGCTTGAACGTGGCGGTATCGACAACATCACGGTAGTGGTATGCAGTAACTTCCGTTTGCCGGAGGGAAATAGCCATTGACAAGGCGCCGAACCAGAAGGTAGCCTTTGACGAATTGAATTCAATCTTCCTTGGTATGACCGCACACGCTCCCTGGAAACCTGACAGGCACACGCTTTTCACGGCTTGGTTTCTTGCCATCGCATTGCTCAATCTGCTGGTCAGCGTTCCGGTTCGGGCCGGTGAACCTCAGGACCCTGAGTCGACCCTGCGCGAATTGGTACGGGCCAACGCAGACAGAGATCTAGCGACGCTGTCCAAATACATGGCGCACGACCCGGATGCGATCGGTTACACTCTCGATGGGCGCAAGTACCTCGGTTGGGATGCGCTGGCCGACGAAATGCGATCGGAATTCGAATCCGTTACGAAACTCGAAATTCCGATCACCGATCTTCGTATGTGGGTTCGCGGCGACGTCGCATGGTTCGCGATGGAACTCGAATACATCCGGTACGTGACGGAGCGCGGGAGCACCCAGCGTATTGCCATGCCGCTACGGGAAACTGGCGTATTGGAACGTCGCGACGGTCGATGGATTCTGGTTTCCTGGCACGAATCGGCTCGACATCATCAAGACGGCATTGTAGGAACCCGCACGGGGTCTGGCCCGTTGCTGCATCGCACCTCGGACAACCCTTCGACCACTGGCGAGTCATACGATTTGAGCGGCGAATGGGAGGTCACCGAAATCGAGGAAAACAAATCCTACCGCGCCACGCTCGATCGCCAGGGCAATGGCCCTTATACGTGGCAAGGTGGCCACTTCACGACGACCAGCTTCAAAGACCGTCGGTGGCAAGGCACATGGAAGCAAACCGGAAACGATAGGGAAGGCGGTTTCGAGATCGTGCTATCGGAAGATGGCACGCAGGCAAAAGGCATCTGGTGGTATCTTCGTGTCGGAAGCCGAAACAATATCCCGCCGCGGCAACATGGTGGCAGCGTGGCTTGGAAACGGCTGACAGCGCCGCCGTCGTCGATCCCATAAGCAACCCATACAGCAGAGTACCCGAAGGCGCATGCCTCATGCACGGGTGGCCGGTCTGACTGGTATAAGAAGGAGGGGCTATGAACCGTGTACTGATGACGATCTGCATGTTGCTCGGGATGGCGGGCGTTGTTCACGCAGACAGCGGGCACGATCACCACGCCATTCCCACGATGCCGAGCCATGGTGAAACAAAAATCTCCATTGACGACCAGACCGTCGTTCTTACCTTCGGCCCAATAGACCTCCCCACCTCTCATGACGGCGATCTTGCGGCGAGCATGCCGAAAAAAGTATTTCAGCTTCCCGAAGACAAGTATATGATTGGGTACAAGTCGGAAGTCTTCACCAAAGACGGGCAACCTCTCCCGAAGAACTATCTTCACCACATCCTCATGCTGAATAATGACAAGCCGAGCGTGTCATGTGACGGCGAACCCTTATTCTTTGCAGGAGCGGGCCTCGAAATGACGGAAGCGCGTTTTCCAGAGGGATACGGAGTGAAACTCGGCAAAGGCCAAAACTTGATGTCGATCGTGGCCTTTTACCATAAAGCGCCTCCGACCAAGGATGTCATGGCACGATTCACGATGTACGTGGCTCCTAAGAATCAGAAAGTTCAGGAAATGGATGTGTATCAAGTGGGAGTCAATATCGTCTGCTACAGCAAATTCGGCCAACGGGGCTCCGACCAAACCGACGAGGGCATCGAAATCAAGCCCGGCGTCACCATTCATTCCGCGCCGTTGAAGTTCAACATGGACGGATGCGTAAAGTTCGCCTATCCCCATGGTCACGACGAACTCCTGCTCATTGCCTTGGAAAACAAGACCACCAAAGAAACCTTGCTCCGCACCGTCCCCGATGTGGATGCAGTCGGGACATTCCGGGATTTCAGTCCGCACCAGGTCTACAAAGATGCCAAGGGATTCCAGGTCTCGACGAAGGACGAATACGAAATGGTCATGGTCCACCACCACCCTTTACAAAATCCCAACATTCAACATGGGATGGGGAACTACTTGCTGTACATGACCCCGGGTTCCTGTGCGCAGAGCACCAGCACGGCCGCGATAAGCCAATAGACCAAAAATGCGTTGTTCCTTCCGTGAGGCTTTAAAGGCAAGGTTCAACTTCTCGCCGATCGGATGAGCTTTCGCTTTCTCCGGGGACGATCGGTTTCCATATCACTGTGCCGGTTCGTATTTTCAACGACTTAGATATTTCATTCGGACTTCCTGCCATTCGACATCTACACCCCCTACGGAAGTAGGAGTTCCCCCTTAGGCCGCAGGCCTGGGATTTCTTGCAACGTGTATGGTATTGAGACACGCATGCTTCTGGCCTGCGTTCAGGGTATGGGGTCGATCGCAAGCTGGTTTTCACCCTGTCCGACTCCGGCCGCTTAGAATCGGCATCAATGCACCTCGGCTGACATCGATGGCGTCGTCCGAATCCGGCCTTCATTTTCTCCTCGTCAATGAACATGCCGAGGAAATCAAGCTGGTCTCGTCCAGCCTGCGAGGATTCTTTCCCAATTGTCGAATCGAAGCGGTCTATTCCTCGGATGATGCCGTTGCAGCCAGTCTCGAAGCCGGATGGCACATCATCCTAGTAGATCAGGATCTGACTCCGGACAGTGGCGTTGACATCCTGACTCGTCTCCGCCGGAATGCCCCAGATGCCGCGGTCATTCTACAAACCGATCACAGCGATTCCGACACTGCTGTTCGAGCTTTGCAGAGCGGTATCGACTTCTTGCTGTTCAAAAATTCTCCGGCATTTCTCACGGAATTGTTGTTCTACGTTCAAGAGGCGATTGAAAAGCGCGACCTCCGTACAAAATTGGATCAAACGTATCAACGCCACCTCCGGCTGCTCGAAACCCTCAGCGACGTCTTCTATGAACTGGACCAGAGCGGACGACTCGTCTACATCAGCCCCAGCGTGACCGCCTTATTGAGTTATGCTCCGGAAGAGCTCGCCGGCCGGCACTACTCCATCCTTCTTCCTCCGGCCCAGGAACACCTGGCTCGATTTCTCTTCAATGAACGTCGGGCCGGCAGCCGATCAGTGCGTCAGTTCGGTCTGCTTCTGCTGAAGAAATCGATGTCAGAGGGTGCACCCGAAGTAAT
>DASTLA010000182.1:0-4094 GCA_035715525.1 Nitrospiraceae bacterium | reverse complement strand
ATGCCGGGCCGACGAGTGCCTTTTGTTGATCGAGCTCGTCGGACCGTGCTAGACTTTCGCGGCGTGGGCGATTAGCTCAGTGGGAGAGCGCTTCCTTCACACGGAAGAGGCCACAGGTTCGATACCTGTATCGCCCACCATTCCCGCCACTCTGGTTCACCAAACCATATATTCCTCCTAAGCCACCGATTTTCCTCGCGCCGCCCCTAAAGCTAAGAATCAGCACCGGCTGGACAGAATTGACCCCCTCGGCTAAACTTTTTCACAGGCGTAAGCTGTGTGTTCTTCGATAGGAGCTGAGAAAGAGAGGGACTGTATGCGCGGCACGATCGCAGCACTCATGTTAGGGATTTTGATCAGCACTGGCTGTGCGAGCCAGCAGCAATCAGCGATGAATGATCAAAGCTACAATGCTCCACTGAGCATTTACAGCGCGATGGACAGCACGTCCTTGGTATATACCGACCCGGCTGCCGCTGCGCCGGTAGGCGACAACCCCTATCGCTGGATGGGTTTCATTTTGTATCCCGTCGGGCAGCTGGTTGACTACACCATAAACCGCCCCCTCTATTGGATCGCCGGACATGCTCCCTACTTGTTTGGCTACACCGCCGAAGACGCTATGGTCGACGCACAGCGACGGTAGCATTCCCTTGGCCGCCCCGCCCACCAAATGATGGGCGGGACGGCATCCGCTTCATCTCTTCTTCCATTCGCTGTCTCTCCTTACTTTGGTATATTCTTCTTTCTCCATTTCCAGCCAGCCGCGAGGAGCGCGACGATGCAAGCCATTCGATTCATTTCGATAGCGCTGTGGGCAGGCGTTCTCCTGATCACAGGATGTCAAGCACCACCCGTCAAACCCCCTTTGCCGCCTTCTGAATCAGACCTCGATCTGCTCAAATCCACGAAACTCTGTGATACCAAGGCGACATTTAAACATGCACATCCTGACGCAACGATTGAATCCCGTCCATGGGGGAGCGGCGAGGAGCTGCGCATCCTGGCCGATAGAAGCGCGACAAAGTCCGACGAGTCCTATTTCTTCGATGAAGATGGCACGCTGGTCGGTTTGCTTTTCGTCTACCGTTCCGGCTTGGATCTCGGCCCATACAAGACCCTTCGCTATACGCTTTCGCAGTTGAAGCCCACCATGGAGTTCTACTTGACGGTCGCCCAATTGGCGGAGCGTCAGAACATGGAGGCAAGCACGCTCTATGAAACCGGCGATGAGAAAACCACCACGCGTTATCTCGTCCTGGGCGACCGAAGTCGTCTTCGTCTGCTCGAAGCTTCTTTCACCATCGATCCGTACGTGAAATTGTTTTCGCCGTACCGCAAAGAGTTTCTGGATCGACTGAGGAACGTGGAGGGACAGAAGGACGGCCAACGCCTCGATTCCCAAGGCGCCGAGGACAAGGAACCCTTTGCTTCGCTTCAGCAGTTCGCCCGCGGTCAGGCCGCACAACTCGCCTACTGCGGCGCCAAGAACGACAAAGTTGCCTTGGATGCCTACCAGAAGACCGCGGCGACGGGCTTCACAAATAAAGTATGGCAAGCCGAGCTGCATCATCGGCTGGGCGTATCATGGGAGGCGGCCGGCGATCTTGAAAAGGCCAGAACCGAGCTCTTGCAGTCTCTGTCGCTACGACCGAACACCCCGGAGGTCCTGAACAACCTGGGAACCGTTTACACCAAATTGGGCGACAAGAAGAACGCCTTGGCCTCATTCGAGAAAGCCGTCACCTTACGCCCGAACTATGCCCGGGCACGCTTCAACCTCGCGGAAGCGATCGAGCGCGACAACCCGCGTCGCGCGATCACCGAATACGAAACCTATCTCGCGATAGTCGAAGGCAACCCCGACGAAGAGGATCGCTCCGCCTTGGCTCAGAAACGCGTCAAAGAGTTGAAACAGCGCTAGGGACGATCGCTGTGGAGGAATAGAAGGCGAAATGCGTTACCGGCGGGACTTTTCTTCTTCTTCCTGACTGGTCTTGCAGTTAATGCACAATGTCGTGACAGGGCGGGCTTTCAGCCGCTTGTAGGGGATGTCCCCTTCACACCGTTCGCAAATCCCATAGGTATGGGTCGCCATACGGCTCAAGGCCTCATCGATCTTTTTGAGGAGCTTTCGCTCGCGTTCGCGAATGCGGAAGGAAAAATTCTGGTCGGTCTCTGCAGAGGCTTGGTCACTGACGTCTGGGAAGCTCTCCATGCCTGACCGGTTGGTCAGGACGTCTTCCACTTCTTGAAGGATGGCCGTCCGTTGCCGTTCGAGATCCCGCTGAATATCGGGATACTTGACCCCGTTGGCCTTCGCACTTTTCTGTCGAACCGGAGCGCCCCGCTTTGCCTGAGTCTTCATTGGCTCTCAGAAGTGTTACGCGGTATCGACCTAAGCCCGTACAGCGCTCCGACTATAGCAGTACAAAACGGCGGGGGTCAATCGGCTCATCACGCGGCCTAACGGCTCTGCTGGCAAGGGTTGATGCGGTCTACGAAAGCTCCCTCCGCCCTTCAATGGACTTGACCAGCGTCACCTCATCTGCATACTCGATGTCCATGCCTACCGGGATCCCATAAGCTATCCGAGACACGAGCACATTGTGCGGTTTCAAGAGTCTCGTCAGGTAAATGGCGGTCGCCTCACCCTCGATCGTCGGGTTGGTCGCAACAATGATTTCCTCTACCCCGCCGGCCTTGACCCGTTCCAACAATTCTTCCGCACGTATATCGGAAGGCCCCACTCCGTCCAGCGGAGACAGCGCACCGAGTAAGACATGATACAGACCGCGGTAGCCTCCCGCCCGCTCGACCGCGTACAACGTGCTTGGTTCTTCGACGACAAGGATCTTGCTGCGGTCACGTTTGGGATCGCGACAGATTTCGCACAACTCGCCTTCGGCGATGTTACGGCATTGCAGGCAAAATGAAAGACCGTCCTTTACAGCATGGATCGCGTCCGAAAGACGCAAGGCATCCTCTCGTTCCGCCTTCAGCAGGTGAAAAGCGATTCGTTGCGCGCTCTTCTGCCCAATACCCGGCAGGCGAACCAACTCACGCACCAACTTCGCGAGGAGCCCCTGCTGATCCACAGCCATAATGTTTGTTATCCCTGACTCAGAACAGACCCGGAATTTTCATCCCTCCTGTGACGGATTTCATCTCCTCGGCCATCATCTCTCGCGATTTCTTGAGGGCGTCATTTCCCGCTGCTACGACCAAATCCTGCAACATCTCCACATCACCGGACTTAATGACTTCGGGATCGATTTTAACGCTCACGATATCCATCGCTCCATTGACGGTGACCGTCACGATGCCGCCCCCGGCGGTCCCGGACACGGTTTTGGCGGCCGCCTGTTCCTGGATACGGGCCATTTGTTCCTGCATCGCCTGTGCTTGTTTCAGAATACCGGACATGTTACCGAAGGGATTCTTCATTCCTGTACCTCCTGGGCCGGAGTGACGTTCCGCACGTCGATCAACTCGCCACCGAACATTTCCAATGCCTGTTTCACGAGCGGATGAGCCTTCGCCCGCTGAAACATGACCAGGCGTTGCTCTTGCTCCTTGGCCTGACGAATCTGCTTCATCGTCGGAGCCGCAATCTGGTTCTCTGCCGTCGCTTCAACGACGCGGACACGAATCGCTCGGCCGTACAGTCGCTCAGCCAGGGCCGAGAGTGTCCGCAAATTGTCCTCTTTTTCCAGCATGGCGCGGGCCACGGTCGCTTGTTTCGGAAAGGCCAATGTCACCAGCGCACCTTCGACTCCGACCAATGTCCCCATTTCGAGGAATGGCGCGATGTTGGGGTGATTGGCAGTCACTTCTTCTTGAAATCTGTCCCAACGCAGCTCGATCGGTTCACAGTCGGAACTCTGCTCGGCCGATACTTCGGCGTTCGTCGCAGCAATCGGCTCCGCCGAGGTGGATTTGGTCGGGACAGCCGGCGGCGTTGGGGTCGCCGACCGGACATCGGAGGCCTGCCTCATCGCCGCAGCCGGCTTCTGCGCGGCTGGACGCTTATCCGGCTCGGCTCCCATCGTCCCATCAGATGCGGCGAAGGGGGTGCGCGGTTTAGCTTGTTC
>DASTLA010000181.1:0-8217 GCA_035715525.1 Nitrospiraceae bacterium | reverse complement strand
GGCGGCGCCTCATACCATGCCTGGCGCGGCTCCAGCTGCGCACCTCCTCCAAGAGGGACCAATCCGTCAGCGTCAAATACTCGCTCATCCGTTTCCGCGGGTCTCCCGGAAACAACACCTTCATGGTATCGCCGAAGATATCGCGCAAATGAATGTCGATGGCTCTGGTGGTGCGGTGGTAGTACACGTTCGAATACAGATACATGCGGGTATTCAAGAACATCTGCAGCGCGGGTAAGCCGGTTTTGTGGATGGTAAAGCCCTTATCGGTAATGATGGTGTAGTGAATCAGGCGGGTGAGATCCACAGGCCCTACCGCGACGCCGCACATATAGGAATCGCGGAGAACGTAATCCAAATTGTCGGCGGTATAACTTCCGGAAATAACCGGTTGGAGCATGTTGATCCAGCGTGGAATCCGGGAATTGTCCTTGCCCTTTTCTTTCAGGATGACGTGCGCGATGAGATCGGGATTCAATTCCTCTCCACGCTCGAACGCCCCCGACGGGCTTCTTCGGATTCGTTTGATCGTCGGGCCGAGATACTCGCGTACGATGATCTGCCCCAGTTTCTCATGAGACAGCCCGAAACCGTGCAGGAAGTTGTCGTCGAAGAAGTGGCAAAACGGGCCGTGGCCGATGTCGTGCACCAAGGCGGTGATCCGCAGAAATTCTTCCACCAAGGCGGCGGACGGTGTATCTGGAGCGGCTTTCTTCAAGAAGGGGTACAAGTGCCGGGCAAAACGACCGGCCACATGCATGGTCCCCAGCGAGTGCACGAAGCGCGTGTGCTCCGCCGACGGGTAGACCCACCGGGCGCTCTGGAGCTGATAGATATAACGCAGGCGCTGGACCCAGGCCGAGTCTACGAGGTCTTTTTCCGTTCGTTCGCCGGCGTCCGGAGTCGCATACGGAACCGTGAAGGAAACATATTCATGTATCGGATCTGCGATCAGCGCCGATCCGTCATAGGGAGCGGGAGGCTGTGCGGGGGGGAGTTTCATCGTCCAACGGCATCTTAGCCTACGTCGCGGGAAGGGGGCAATGCCGCGGGCTGTTCGGCGGCTCGCGTCCGACGGTATTTCGAAATCAACCAGCAGGCGAGCGGATAGGACAACAGGCCTCCGCTCACGCTCAATACGGCTCCACCAAGAAAGAAGGGCCCGGCATGCGGCAGCACTTGCTGATACAGGCCCATGAAAGTCAAATCATCCCAGTCGAAAGACGGAACGTCCGGCGTACCGAGCAGTTTCGCCCCCGTCCAATAGGTCGCGCCTAGGATAGGAATCAATGTCCAAGGATTGTTCACGAAGGCCCCGGCCAGCAACGCGACGAAGTTCAATCCGAAGGCCCAGGTGCAGCCGGCCACCATGATCATGTGCAGCCCGTAGGCCGGAGAGAAGGCAATCGCGACTCCGATAGCAAACGCAAGCGCCGTACGCTGCGGGCTTTCCTGAAGGTGGAGGATCTGTCGGAAGAGCGAGCGGACGTCGGCCACTGGTTCCTAGGCTCTCTGTGCAATCAGTGTTTAGGACGGCCTCAGAAAATGCTCATAGCTGGCATGCGGCAGACTTTGGGACATTCCAGTCTGGGACCGCAGCCGAAGTCCGGTCCCTTTGCCCATGATCGCACCGATACGCGTAAATCGGAAGTCGGTCTGCGACGCCAGCCGTTCGAAGCGACGATGCTTGCCCGGCGGAACAGTAAACAGAAGTTCGTAATCCTCGCCGCCGGCCAGGGCCAGCGAGCAGGCGTCCAACCCCGCGGCTTCCGCGAAGGCTCGGCAGGCCGCCGATAAAGGCAGCGACGCGGCGATCACCTCGGCTCCGACCCCACTTTCCTCGCACAGGTGCCGCAGGTCGCCGCTGAGGCCATCCGAGAGATCGATCGCCGCGGAGGCGAGGCCCTGGGACGCAAGCCATCGTCCTTCCGCGATACGGGCGGTAGGGCGATGATGACGACCGAGCAGGAACCGTTGGTGGGGGCTCCATAGGCGGCCTCCCACCCGGCGATGAGAGGTCAGGAGCTGCAGGCCGGCACGCGAATCACCCAACGTCCCGGTGACATAGAGTAGATCTCCGACGCGGGCCCCTCTCCGGAGAAGGACCTGTCCCGCTTTGGTGGACCCGGTCAAGGTGATGCTCACGAACAGGCCGTGACGCGAGGCCGAGGTGTCTCCCCCGATCAATCGCACGCGATAAGGATCGGCGGCACTCATCATCCCGCGGTAAAGCTGCTGGATTTGAGATTTCGAGCAGCCAGAAGGAATGGCGAGCGCGACGAGCAGATAACGCGGTCGGCCCCCCATGGCCGCGATGTCGCTCAGGTTCGCAATGGTCGCACGGTAGCCGATGTCGGCGAAGGATGAGGTGCGAAGGTCGAAGTGGACACCCTCCGTCATCAGATCCGTCGTGATCAAGGACCATTCGGTGGAAGCGCCTCGAAGGACGGCGGTGTCGTCGCCGATGCCGCGTACGATCGTGGGATCCAGACGAGCGAACCGGCGCTGGAGCGAGCGGATCAACCCGAATTCGCTGGAGAGGGGACGGGATCGCGGGGATGCGTGCGATGGCATGTTCAGCCGATCCTACGGAGCCAGGCGGGAGTTTCGACGCCGTCCGGTCCCATTGCCAGACCCGGTCATGAAGGCGAATCAGTGAGAGAGCGCGGGAGAGGCCGCGGGAAGTTGGATGTTGCGCCTGGCCGGAGGCGAGCCACGCCTCGCTTTTGTCGGCTTGGAAACCTTCTCGCTGCGACGCTTAGGCGCCGCGGCGTTCGACTTCTTGGGAGAGACTCGCCGAAGGGCGGCTTTGATCACATCGTCCATCGTGTCGACAAAGCACAAGTCGATGCCCTTGAGCAGGTGCTTCGGAATCTCCTCCAGGTCCTTCTTGTTTCGCTTGGGGAGCACCACCGTGGACAGTTTTGCCCGCTTGGCAGCCAAAATCTTTTCCTTGAGGCCGCCGATCGGCAGCACGCGGCCGCGAAGAGTTATTTCACCGGTCATGGCCAGGTCCCGGCGGGTAGGAATTTGTGCCATCGCGGAAGCGATCGCAGTGCCCATCGTGATGCCGGCCGAAGGGCCGTCTTTGGGAATCGCGCCGGCCGGGACGTGGATATGGATGTCGTTCTTGGCAAACATATCCGGATTGATGCCGAGCGTTTTTTCCCTCGATCGCACGTAACTCAGGGCGGCTTGAGCCGATTCTTTCATCACATCGCCCAGGTGACCGGTGAGGGTCAGCTGGCCTTTACCCTTCATGACGGTGGCTTCGATGTAGAGAACGTCGCCGCCGCTTTCGGTCCAGGCCAATCCGGTGGCCACGCCGATCTCGTCCTTTTCCAACTCCGCCTCGGGTACATACTTGGGCACGCCCAGGAATTTGTGCAGATTGGCCTCGTCGATGACCTGACACTGCGTCTTACCCTCGGCAACCTTTTTGGCCACCTTGCGCATGAGGTTCGCAATTTCGCGTTCCAGATTGCGGACGCCGGCCTCCCGAGTGTAATGGGTCACGACCTGCCGGATCGTCGCTTCACCGATGCGCACGTGTTTTTCGCTGATGCCGTGCTCGTTCATCTGCCGCGGAATGAGATACTTCTGCGCGATACCGAGCTTTTCTTCTTCCGTATAGCCCGGAATCTCGATGATCTCCATCCGATCGCGCAGAGCGGGCAGGATGGGATCGATCAGATTGGCCGTCGTAACGAACATGACTTCGGTCAAGTCGAACGGCACGCCTAGATAATGGTCGGTAAAGGTATTGTTCTGTTCCGGATCAAGCACTTCGAGCAACGCCGCAGAGGGGTCACCGCGAAAATCCATGCCGACCTTGTCCACTTCGTCCAGCATGAAGACGGGATTGTTCGTGCCGGCCTGTTTCATGCCTTGAATGATGCGCCCCGGCAACGCACCGACGTAGGTACGACGGTGGCCACGGATTTCAGCTTCGTCCCGGACGCCGCCGAGGCTGATGCGCACGAATTCGCGCCCGAGGGCACGCGCGATGGACTTGCCGAGCGATGTCTTTCCGACTCCCGGGGGGCCGACGAAACAGAGGATCGGACCCTTCATCTTTTCTTTCAGCTTCCGCACCGCCAGATACTCGATGATCCGTTCCTTCACTTTTTCGAGATCGTAATGATCCTCATTGAGGACCTTCATGGCGGCCTTCAAGTCGAGATTGTCTTTTGATTTCTTGTTCCACGGCAGCTCGACCATCCACTCGAGGTAGGTCCGGACCGTCGCGGACTCGGCCGTATCAGGATGCATCTTCTCGAGGCGTTTCAGTTGCTTTTCGGTCTCCTTGAGGACCTTCTCCGGCATCTTGGCGTCTTTGATACGCTTCCGGAATTCCGCGACCTCTTCGGCCCGCTCGTCGAGTTCGCCCAGTTCCTTTTGGATTGCCTTGAGCTGCTCGCGGAGAAAATATTCCCGCTGGGTCTTGTCCATCTCTCCTTTGGCCTGCGCCTGGATCTTTTGCTGCATGGAGAGGACTTCGATCTCCTTGGCGAGAATCTCGCTGACATGTCGCAGCCGCTGAATTGGATCGACGATTTCGAGGACCGCCTGCGTCACGTCGACCTTGAGGCCGAGGTTCGAGGCGACCATATCGGCCAGCCGTCCGGGATCTTCGAGGTTCTCGATCACGACCATGACGTCTGGAATCAGGACTTTCCCCAGGCTGACGATCCGCTCGATCTGTTCCTTGACCGTCCGCATGACCGCCTCGGTTTCCAGCGTAGAGCCCGAGAGTTTGGTTTCGGTCAGCTTTTCGATGCGGACCGAGTAGTAAGGATCGTTTTGGATGTACTCCTCGATCCGACCTTTTGCCAGCCCTTGCACGAGGATCTTGATCCGTTCGTCGGGCAGTTTCAGCATCCGCATGATGATGCCGACGGTGCCGACCGCGTGGATGTCGTCCGGTTGAGGATTCTCCACGTCCAGCGATTTCTGCGTGGCCAGAAAGATCATCCGATTTCCCGCCAGCGCCGCCTCGATCGCCTTGATCGACATTTCACGCCCGACGAACAACGGGAGCACCATATAGGGAAAGACGACGATGTCCCGCACGGGAAGCAGCGGCAGCTGATCCGGGGGTTCGATAGTTTGGTTGGTCGAGAATTCCTGTTCAGATGCTTCGGCCATGAGGCTCCCGTTTTGCTGAGTGGTATGTCGAGGTCTTGCTGCCGTGCAGCCGCAAAATTCGCGTGAGGGCCATTCCGAGTGTGGGCTAGACCGAGGCGCGCTCCCGGGCTTGGACGGCACGCCCGTTAGCTCGGCGCCGACCCTCGGCGGCGACGGATCGGAGACGTTGCTGTAGATAGTCGCTGAACGACGGACCCAACGACGGATTCTTGAGCGCAAACTCCACCGTCGCAATCAAGAAGCCCAATTTGTCGCCCGCGTCGTGGCGATGACCTTGCACTTCGTGCGCGAACATCGGAGCCTGCCGCACGAGTTGCCGGAGGGCATCGGTGAGCTGAATCTCGCCGTTCTTGCCGGGCGGCGTCTTCCGCAAAATAGGAAAAATCTCGGGCGGGAGGACGTACCGTCCGATCACCGCGAGATTCGACGGCGCATCGGCCGGGGGCGGTTTTTCCACCAAGTCCTCTACCCGATGCAATCCTGCGCCGATTCGCCGTGCGGACACGATTCCGTATCGGCTCACTTCTTGATGAGGCACTTCCTGGACGCCGAGCACGGCGCCTTTGCGCTTCTTATAAATGTGGATCAGTTGGGCCAGGCCGGGGACGGGCGCATCGATGATCTCGTCGCCGAGGATCACGGCAAAGGGCTCGTCGCCGATCAAGTGCTGCGCGCACAAGACGGCATGTCCCAGACCGAGCGCTTCCGATTGCCGCACGTAGCAAAAGTTGGCGAGATTCGAAATATGCCGGATCTGGTTCAGGACCTGCGCTTTCCCGCTGCCCTTCAGATTTTCTTCGAGCTCCAGCGAGCGATCGAAGTGATCTTCGATAGCTCGTTTGCCGCGACCGGTGATGACGATGATGTCCTCGATACCGGAGGCCACGGCCTCTTCGACTACGTATTGAATGAGGGGTTTGTCGACGAGGGGAAGCATCTCCTTCGGGGAGGCCTTCGTCGCTGGAAGGAAACGTGTTCCGAGACCGGCTGCAGGGATGATTGCTTTCCGAACGTCCAAGCGCGCCATACACGGGATACTATGTGATGATCCGAGTGAAGTCAAGGTTTCGCGCGCTCCGCCGCTGCATCGTCGTCGCGCACCGCGCAGACCTGAAACTCCTTTACATTGCAATAGGCGATCAATATAATCCGGGAGTTTTGAAATCCTTGCAAACTCGCGGTGGTGCTGCGCACAGAACGGCACTGTCGTGCCTTCGATCGAGCGAACGCGGCCAAGCATGTTTTGCCGCCGATTGTCGTGAGTCGAAAGACACGCGGACGTTGCTGTGTTCCGCTCTCGACCTCTTGGATCATCATTGCCTGCATTCCCGTCGCGCAACAAAGGGATAGTAGTGAGACCGACGGGATGCACGCGCGGGGCGTCGATACTGATCTTTGCGTTGGTGGCGCTCTACGCGACCGGGATGGCGGCCCCGTTGATCGCCCAGGACGGCGCGACACGCGTCTCGTCGGTCACGATCCGAGGACACAAGCGCATCGAGCTCCAAGCGATCGAGGGGCGGCTCACTCTGAAGGCGAACGATCCGTATACGGCCGAAGCGGTTCGTACGCAAGTCCGGATCCTTTACGACACCGGGTATTTCGAGGATGTGCAGGTTGAGACGGAATCCGGGCCTGATGGAATCGCGATTGCCTTCGTCGTCCGAGAAAAACCGTTCATCACCGAGATCGTCTTCGACGGCAACCAGGAGCTCAGCGACGACAAGTTGAAGGAAAAAATCACGATCAAGAGCCAAACCTTCCTCGACCAGCAACAGGCGAAAGAAAGCGCGGACCGCATCCGTCTGACGTATCAGGAAGACGGCTATTTCAATGCTCAGGTCGTCCCGGTCATCCAGACGGTGGACGAGGATCGGAAGCGCCTGACCTTCTTCATCAAGGAGGGGACGAAGGCCAAGGTGCGCACGGTCCGCTTCGAGGGCATGCGAGCGGTGACAAAGGACGAGATGTTCAAGGTGATGGCAACCCGGGAGTGGATCCCGTGGTACGGCCTCATTACGCAGCTCAAAGTTCCCTCGCTGCTGTCCGATGCCGGTGTCTTGAAACGGGAAGAGGTTTCCAACGACATCGAGCGTATGCGCGAGGTGTACCTGAACAAGGGCTACCTGAACGTGCAGATCAGCCAGCCGACCATTGAGTTGAGCGAGGACAAAAAGTGGTTTGAGATCAGCTATTCCATCGTCGAGGGGGAGCCTTATACCGTCGCCGAAGTGGGCTTTCGGGGCAACACGGTGTTCGAAGATTACGAATTACGCGAGGGATTGAGCATCAGGCCGGGTGAGATTTTTCAACGCGCGAAGATTCGAGGCGAAATCACGCGCATCACCGATTTGTACGGCGCCAAAGGCTATGCCTTCGCCGACGTCGTGCCCAACGTCACCCCGGACAACAACGCCAAGACCGCCACGATCATCCTGAACGTGAAAGAAGGAGAGATGATGAGGATCCGCGAGATCCACATCAACGGAAACGACAAGACCCGGGACAACGTCATCCGCCGCGAACTGCGTCTGGACGAGCAGGATGTGATCGATACGCTCGCGCTCAAACGCAGTTTCCAGCGCTTGAACAATCTTAACTTCTTCGAGACAGTGGAAATTCTGCCGCAGCAGGTGGATGTCGACAAAGTCGATCTGAACGTCAAGGTCAAAGAAAAACCCACCGGGCAGTTCAGCATCGGAGGCGGGTTCAGCACCCTCGATAAATTGGTCGCCATTGCCGACATCACGGAAGGAAACTTGGGGGGCAACGGCTGGCTGGGCCGTATCCGGGGACAGTTGGGGCAGCAACGGTCATTGGGGCTGGTCACCTTCCGCAATCCCTATGTCAACGATTCGTACAACGCGCTGCAGCTCGACGTGTACCGGACCATCACGAACTACATTTCTTACTTTGAGTCGAAAGCCGGCGCCAGCGCCACCTGGAGCCGATGGTTGTCGGAATACGTGAACGGCAGTGTGAGCTTGTTTGCGGAACAAATCGAATATCGAGATCCGCAGGAAGGGCTCTGTCCGGACGTCATTCCGCTGATCTGTCGACAGCTCGGCA
>DASTLA010000180.1:0-13229 GCA_035715525.1 Nitrospiraceae bacterium | reverse complement strand
GTCGTCCCGCCGCCGATGTCTACGACCATATTTCCGGAAGGTTCCGTGATAGGCAGCCCGGCTCCGATCGCTGCGGCCACCGGTTCTTCGATCAAGTACACCTCGCGGGCGCCGGCCAACTCGGCCGAATCACGTACGGCGCGTTGTTCGACTTGCGTGATTCTCGACGGTACGCCGATGATGATGCGAGGTCTTACGAAAGCGGTTCGGTTATGGGCCTTCTGAATGAAGTGGCTGAGCATCGCCTCGGCCTTTTCGAAGTCGGCGATGACGCCTTCTTTCATGGGGCGGACGGCAACGATATTCCCTGGGGTGCGGCCCAGCATTCGCTTGGCATCGGCCCCGACAGCCATGACGCGCTCCGTCTTCTTTTCGACCGCCACGACGGAAGGTTCGTTTAGCACGATGCCCTTGCCGTGGACATACACGAGCGTGGTCGCCGTTCCCAAATCGATAGCGAGGTCGTTCGAGAACCATCCGAACATGTCACTCATGAAACTCACGGTATCTCTCCCTTCACCCGAGTCCCCGATCAGCGGGATGGCTCTTAATCCTGCACTTCCAATTGGCCGGTATCCAAAACTTGAGTTCGAGCGATCTCGTCTCCGAGACGGCGACCTTGTTCATTCCCGATGACCAACAATGCCTCGAGCGATAAAATGGCCATCCACCCGATCCAGCCGACATAGGGAATTTCAAATGCCAGTTGGGCGAGTCCTAGCGGAAGATTCCGAATGATCGATTCTTTGAAGCCTGCCGCATCTCGAGTGCGGGGAACGATGGTCTGAAGCCCGATCAGTCGCTTTCCCAAACTCCGGCCGCCTGCAAATCCGTCCGCTACCAATATATAAGCAAGGCCAGTCAAAAACCCGATCGGTGGGACCAGCCGGTCCGCCGCGGCGACGATCAATAAGTCGATGACTTTGGCGATGAAGCGATTCAGGACCTGGGCTTTCGGATAGACGCCCAGTTCGAACGGGCTTTCCCCAGCAACCTCCGCCGTCAATTCGAATCTCCCGGATCAGTTGACACTATAGCAAATCTCCTGGGTGTTCACAAACAAAGTCGTAATCCCGACTGAAGCGGTTCGCAGCCGCGTCCCTCTTGCGTTTTTCGTCGCCGGCTGAGTAAAATTCCGCGTCTGGATGCACTGAGAGAAGGTCGTCGATGATCAAACTTCTGCGAGAAGCCGCACACGATTATCCGTGGTTCTTGAAATCCATCATGGGGATATTGGCCCTCGCCTTCATCATCACGATGGGGTGGTGGGGATTCGGGCAACAAAGCGGAACGGCCGTCGCGTCGGTCGGCGATCAAGCCATTCCCCAAGACGAGTTCCGCCGCGCCTATGAGAACACCTATCGGTTTTACAGGGACAAAGGGCAGACAGATATCAAGGATGAATTTCTCAAACAGTTTGTGCTCGATCAATTGATCGAGAATCGGATGTGGCTGCTCGCCGCGAAAGACATGGGGCTCACGGTAACCGACGACGACTTACGAAAAGCGATTACTCAGCGAACTGAATTTCAACGCAATGGTCAATTCGATCCCGATCTTTATCGCAGGCTTCTGGCCGCCAATCACTTGACCCCGTCCTCGTTCGAGGCGATGGAGGCTAAGGACATCCTTACGAACAAGGCACGCTTGATCGTCATGGATGCTGTCGCACTCACGCCCTCCGAGTACTCTGAGGCGCAGGCGCTCGT
Source organism: Nitrospiraceae bacterium (assembly GCA_035715525.1). Lineage (GTDB taxonomy): Bacteria > Nitrospirota > Nitrospiria > Nitrospirales > Nitrospiraceae > JAHBWI01. Next base: position 11,520 of record DASTLA010000180.1, on the reverse strand, counting down.
GACCCGACAGGCGGAGGCCGACCCAGCTAAGGCTGAAACGGCCAAGGAACGCATTTTTCAAAGTTTTCTATTTCAGAAACAGCAGCGCGCGTTAATGGCCTACGCTGAATCGATGAAGACCAAAGTGCCAATCAAGATCCATAAAGAGCTCATGTAGTCCCACGCCAGCCTGCTCCGATCAACATCGCATCCCCGTAGCTGTAGAAGCGATAGCGCTGGGCTACTGCCTCACGGTACGCTTCTCGAAGCGGTTCCACACCAACGAACGCAGAGACGAGCATCAGCCAGGTCGTGCGCGGGAGGTGGAAATTTGTGATCATCGCATCCACGACGTGAAACACGAAGCCCGGTGAAATGAAGAGGTCGGTGGGCCCACCGAATGGCTGCACCTGCCCGGTCGCACGAGCAGCGGATTCGAGCGCGCGAACCACCGTTGTCCCGACGGCGATCACCCGTTTTCCCTCTTCTCGCGTTCGTTGAATCGCCGCAACGGCAGCATCCGTCACCTGCACGCGTTCGGCTCCCATTCGATGCTCTTCGATCCGAGCGGCCGTGACGGGCCGAAACGTACCGGGCCCGACATGCAGCGTGATTGTCGTGATGCGAATCCCGGCGTCGCCTAAAGCTTCCTGAAGCCGAGGGGTAAAATGCAACCCGGCCGTCGGGGCCGCGATCGCCCCCTCGCACCGAGCAAAGATAGTCTGATACCAAATCAGGTCCTGCTCGGTCGGAAGCCGCTTGATATAGGGAGGCAACGGCATTGTTCCCGCCTTCTCCATCAGCGAATCGACGCGATCGACACCCGTAACCCGCAGAGTCGTCTTCTCCTGACTTCGTTCGACAATTTCCCCTCGCCCCCCGTAAGGAAACTGGATCTGCGTCCCCGGTCGTAACCGGCCTTTCGCGAGAATCGACCAGATCCCGTCGCCCAAATCCTCGACGAAAAGGAATTCGACCTCCTTTCCTGTCGACACCAAACGTCCCGACACCCGCGCCGGCATCACCTTGGTATCGTTGACCACGAGGAGATCACCCGGCTGTAGCAGCTGAGGAAGATCGGCAATCCGGCGATGCAGCCGAATCCCGGTGCCGCGGTCGAGAACCAAGAGCCGGGCCTGGTCGCGCGGAAGGACAGGTTGGTCCGCCACCAAACTGGGGTCGAATGGAAAGTCGAATTCGCTAAGGAACATGAGGAAGAGGAACCGATGGGGACGCTAACTGAACCACAGCGGCATTCTGTAGCTCGGTACCTGGATAGTAGTAGGCCAGAATGCTGGCGTAGGAGTATCCGAGCTCGGCTAACTCCTTCGCCCCCCACTGACAAAGCCCTACGGCATGGCCGGCGCCGTATCCGGCAAATGTCACCTCCGCACCGACCGACTCGACTTCAAATTGGGTGCTGGGAATGATGGTGTAACCCACTGCCTTCCGAAGATCTTCCCCTCGAAGGATTACCTCGCCATCAGAGTGAAGAATTCTGAGCCGAGCCACACGACCAGCACGACTGTAGGCAATCGGCGTGATCGTGGCAATCGTCCCCACGGCGAACCCTTGCTGGCGAAGATTGCGCTCCAATTGATCGATCTTCACACTGGCCTTCCACTGATAGTAAGGGGAATCGAGATCGAACGGACATTCGACCCCTTTCAGATAAGGCAGGTCTTTGTTTGCCCATACATTGACGGCATCCTCCGTGGGACCAGCTGCTGTTGAGGAAAACGCGGCGTAGATCGGCGAGTGTTGGTGAGTCACGACGATCCCCCTGGTCCTTTCGACCGCCTCTTCGACCCGACTATCGACGCCGAATCGCCCACGATACACTTGGTCTTGAATGGTCGCGACCACGTCATACTCGCGTGTGGCGCTCAGCATTTTGTTGTAAAGCGCATATGTCCGAGCAGCAATGGCCTGCACCTTCAGCATTTCCGGATGCCATGAAGAACTGACCTCGGATGGCACGACGCCTTTGACATACTCTTCAAGATCGACCTGGTTCACGATCGACAGCGATTTGCCCTTGCGGAACACCTTCAATGCGCCGCTGACCGGCAATCCGGCAGGAGGTGATGGCGTGCCCCCGACTGCAGTGTTCTTGTCGGCGGCGGCGGAATTTTTTCCCATCATCACATACAGTCCGCCGCGTACCGGACGGATTGTCAGTGCAGTGGCGCTGACGCGACGGCCGTTTACATGGATTCCGTCCGCTCGCAATTGCACGTGCAGAGGAAAATGTGCCGCTCGGGCCTCCCCCAATTGAGACCCCACCACCATGTCACCGTCGGATCGCACTTCCAGTTGCGAGATATCCTGGGCGAGCAACACCCGAACGGACTCGGCGAGGGCCGGGTCGCTGGGAACAAGGCCGATAGGCAACGACAGGACCAGGCCTACGAACGAAGCAGCAATGCGTCGGGTCAGCGGCGAAAGAGCCATGAGAGCAGATAGAAGATCAGGCTCAGCAGAATGCTGAGTACAAGACTGGTGGCGAGTGGAATGTATAAACTAAAGTTCTCGCGCCGGATCGAAAGGTCGCCCGGCAGTTTGCCGATCCAGCTCAATCCTGAAGAGACCCCGGGCCACCGATCGGCCAGCGACAGGAACGTTCCGATCGCGGCGATCGTCAATCCGACGATGACGAGCAGTCTGCCCAGGGCACTCCATTCCGCCATGGGCTATTGTATCAGACATTCCGCAATTTGAACCGCATTGAGCGCAGCCCCCTTGCGCAGATTGTCGCTGACTACCCAGAGATTGAGCCCATTCGTCACGGACTCGTCTTCTCGAATCCGGCCGACATAGACCTCATCTTTGCCCGAGACGTCGAACGGCATGGGATACAGCTTCTTGCTCGGATCGTCATACACGATCACGCCCGGCATAGCGGCTAAAGCGGCGCGGGCGTCGTTGGCTTTGAACGGCCGGTCCAACTCGAGGTTGATTGCTTCGGAGTGGCATCGGAGTACGGGGACACGCACCGTCGTCGCTGTAACCCGAAGCGTGGGGCTATCGAGAATTTTCCTCGTCTCACGGACAATTTTCACCTCTTCCGAACAATCGCCTCCCTCGCCGAATGAGCCAATGTGGGGCAGCAAATTGAATGCGATTTGGTAGGGATACACCTGAACGCTCACATCCCGAAATGCCATGAGAGCCTTGGTCTGGTCCATCAACTCCTCCATGGCAGCCGACCCGGTCCCCGACACCGATTGAAATGTGGTGACCACGACTCGTTTCACTCCCACTGCATCTTGAATGGGTTTCAGAGCCATGACCAACGGAGTGGTCGTGCAGTTCGGGATTGCGACGATTCCTTTTTTCATTCCGCGTAGCGCATGCGCATTGACCTCCGGCACGACGAGCGGGACGTCGGGATCCATCCGATACACTCCGCTGTCGTCTATCACGACGATACCGGCTGCCCCTAAACGCGCACCATAGTCCCTACTGATCGCATCGGTAGCGGATACAAATGCCAAGTCCACCCCGTCGAAGGAGGACGCCTCCGTGAGTTCCTCCACGCTGTAGTTCTTGCCCTGACAGCACAAGACTTCACCAGCCGAACGTTTCGAGGAAAAGAGGCGGAGACGGTCGACCGGAAATTTGCGCTCTTCCAAAATCTCGAGACTCTCTTTTCCCACTGCCCCCGTAGCACCAATGATGGCGACAGTGTAAGCTTTTTTCTTTTTCAGCATGCCGACGATCCTTCCATCCCCCGCCTCAGCACTCGAACCCGATGATTGAATGTATCGGCTACTGCGATAGAGCCCGATGCATCGACGGCCACCCCGAAAGGATAGCTTAGATGGCCTTCAAGAGCATCTCCGCCATCTCCGCCGTATTGTGCCGCGCCGTTTCCAGCCAGCCGCGTGACTGTCTGCGTCGTTCGATCGTACCGGCGGATAAGATGGCTGTCGGAATCTGTAATAAGGATGGCTCCATCACCCGCCACTGCGATCCCGGTGGGACGCGAGATGCTCCTCGAAGGGGGTTCATCCGTCCCCTGGTACCGATAGGCCTCGCCGTCACCTGCCCATGTCGAAATCAGACCGGTAGAACGATCGACTGCGCGGACACGGTTGTTGAACGTATCGGCGATTACCAAGACGTGACCCGGCGCGAGAGCCAATCCACTTGGGCCGGCTAAGTTAGCCCCCGTAGCCGGGATCCCATCGCCGTTGTAGGAAGCAGTTCCATTGCCCGCGATGGTGGTGATGATCCCGGTCGTAAGATCGACCGCGCGTACGCAATTGTTGCTTTGGTCCGCGATATAGAGAATGTCCCCGTCGATGACCAGAGCCGACGGTTCGTTAAGGGACGCAGAAGAGGCGGGACCGCCGTCTCCTTGGTATCTTGGCTGACCCGTCCCGGCAAGCGTGGAGAGTACCCCCGTCGTCGCATCCAGTTTTCGCACGCGGTGATTCATCGTATCGGCAATATAAACATGGCCCGTCTCATCGACGGCAACCGCGCTTGGAAAATTGAGCAATGCGCGAGAAGCCGGCCCCCCGTCTCCGGCGTATCTGCTGACCGCCACGCCGCCTCCCATTACGTATCGCACGGTGCCGCTGAGGTCGGTCACCTGCGAGTAAGCCTTCGACCTGTCGGACGACGGTTCGGCAAAGGGATCCTCGTCCTCCTCCTTCTCCTCCATGAATCGGGCCGGGGAGGCGGGCACGCCGCTTGGATATCGGCCGGCAACAGTCGTGATGATCCCCGTCCCCCTGTCGACTCGTCGCACGACGTGGTTTTCGGAATCCGCGATAAAGAGATTTCCCTGCCGATCGAAACAGACGCCTTTGGGCTCGTTCAGGAGGGCGGAACGCGCGGGGCCTCCATCGCCGGAAAATCCCGCCTCCCCGTTTCCGGCAAGCGTATCGAGTATAAGATTGATGCGGGCTGTACGTTTCACGGTGCTTCAGTTGAGATTTCGAAGAACGGCCTCTCCCATCTCATTCGTCCCGACCAACTTCATCCCTTCGGCGTGGATATCTTTGGTCCGATAACCAAGATCCAACGTCTTCACGATGGCCTGCTCGATCGCGGCCGCTTCTTTCTCCAACTGAAAGCCATATGAGAGCATCAGGGCGGCAGAAGCGATCGTGGCGATCGGGTTGGCAACGTTTTTCCCCGCGATGTCGGGTGCGCTGCCATGGATAGGCTCGAATAGGCCCACTTTGGCCCCGAGGCTTGCCGACGGCAACATTCCGATAGAGCCTGTCAACATCGCCGCCTCGTCGCTCAAAATATCGCCGAACATGTTGTTGCACAGCAGCACGTCGAACTGGCGTGGATTCCTCACCAGTTGCATGGCGCAATTATCCACATACATGTGGCTCAGCGTGACGTCGGGATAGTTTTTGTGAACCTCTATGACCACGCGACGCCAAAGCTCGGACGATTCGAGCACATTGGCCTTATCCACCGACGTAACGACTCTTCGCCGTTTCCTTGCCACTTCGAACGCCACCACGGCGATTCTCCGTATCTCTTCGGTCGTATAGATTTCTGTGTTGACGCCACGCTCTCCGCCGCCAGGTAGTTTTTCGATACCCTTCGGCTTGCCGAAGTAAATTCCGCCGGTCAATTCCCGAACAACCAGCATATCAATGCCTTCTATGACGTCACGACGCAATGTCGACGCGTCGGCCAGGCCGGGATAAAGTTTTGCCGGACGCAGATTCGCGTAGAGTCCTAGTTGTTCCCGGAGTCCGAGCAGCGCACGCTCGGGACGCAGGCTGTATTCTAAACCTTCCCATTTCGGTCCACCCACCGCGCCGAGCAACACCGCGTCGCTTTGCCTGGCAACGGCGAGCGTATCCTGCGGCAGCGGCACACCCACCTTTTCAATGGCCTGCCCGCCGACATCGGCGGTGACGAATTCGAAAGTGTGGCCATACCGCTGCGCCACCGCTTTCAAAATCTTGACTGCCTCCGGAATAATTTCGCGCCCCACGCCATCGCCTGCCAACACCGCGATCTTGGCTTTCACGTCACTCTCTCCTCTTCATGATCTTCGGATCTCTTCATCCTCGGGCTTCCAGGCCGGATCAACCAGACAAAGAAACTCCACTGCCACCGGCCCGTCGTTCACCAGCGACTGGGCCGCACCGGGAGGAACATACACGACGGACCCGGTTTCCACCGCGACCGATTCCTCATTGACTCTCATCGTCCCGCGGCCCGACAGGAAGTAATACACCTCGGATGATTTCAAGCGATGCCAGAGAGACGATTTTCCGGGATCGACAAAACCATGGGCCAGGCTATAACCGATCTGGAGTGAGGCTTTCGCCGGATGGAGCAACTCCTTCAATCGCGTATGGTCGCCGGCCAAAAATTCCGAGCACTGCCGCAGATGGATGTGGAACATGGTCACAAGCGCCAGCCGGCCGACCCTTTGGTGATTCCGGTTTTAGGGGCCCGGTCGCTGTGCCTGTGGCAGCGACCGGGATTGAGGACTGTACCTTGCAGGTTGAGATCAAATCAAGCTGACCTTCTGCACTCCTTCGGCCTGCTTGGACGCAAAATAGGCCAGCTTGTTCAACGCATTCAAATAGGCTCTTGCTGCCGCGGTGATGATATCCGTATCGGCGCCGTGGCCGGTCACTGTCCTGCCATCTTCTTCCAATCGAACGGACACCTCGCCTTGAGCGTCGGTGCCGCTGGTGATCGCATTCACGCCGAACATCAGCAGCTTGCTCTTCGTGTTCGTCATCGCGGCGATCGTGCGATACACCGCATCAACGGGACCGTCCCCCGTTCCCGCATGCGTTACCGTCTTCCCATCAATCTCGAGATCCACGATGGCCCTGGGCACTTTGTTCGTACCGCTCTCGACCTGAAAGGACTTCAAGATGACCCGCTCGGATATTTTGGCCACCTCTTCGGAGATGATGACTTCCAAATCCTCCTCGTAGATTTCCTTTTTTTGGTCGGCCAACTTCTTGAACCGCTCAAAGGCGTGGTTGATCTCTTCTTCCGTCAACTTGTATCCCAACTCTTCCAACCGTTGCCGAAACGCGTGCCGGCCGGAAAGCTTTCCCATGACCAGCTTGTTCTGTTCCAACCCGATCGACTCGGGCCGCATGATCTCATACGTCGTCTTATCCTTCAGCAACCCATCCTGATGTATACCGGATGTGTGGGCAAAGGCATTCGCCCCTACGATAGCCTTGTTGGGTTGGACCACCATTCCGGTGATCTTGCTCACAAGGCGGCTGGTCTTCGAAATTTCTTCTGTATGAATCTGTGTATCGGCTTTGTAGAGGTCCTTTCGCGTCCGCAATGCCATCACCACTTCTTCCAGGGAAGTGTTCCCCGCGCGTTCCCCAATGCCGTTGATTGTGCACTCCACCTGCCCGGCCCCTTCGCTCACCGCAGCAAGGCTATTGGCCACGGCGAGCCCCAAGTCGTTATGACAATGCACTGAAATAACGGCCTGCCCGCTGTTCGAAACACGATCTCGGATGCCGCCGATCAGCTTGCCGAATTCCTGAGGGATCGCGTATCCCACCGTGTCGGGAATATTAACGGTGCCGGCCCCCGCCGCAATGACGGCCTCGATGACCTCATACAAAAAGGCCGGGTCGGACCGGCTCGCGTCCATAGGTGAAAATTCGACGTCTTCGACATAGCTGCGAGCCAGTTGCACCATTTCCACGGCCCGCTTTTTGGCTTCCTCCCGCGTCATTCGAAATTGATGCTTGAGGTGGATGTCCGAGGTCGACAGAAAGGTATGGATGCGGACTTTCGCAGCTCCCTTCAAGGCCTCGTACGCCCGTGTAATGTCCTCCGGACGAGCCCGCGCGAGGCTACAGACCGTCGGTCCTTCGACCTCATGGGCGATTCGCCGCACGGCTTCGAAATCCCCCGGTGAACTGAATGCGAATCCCGCCTCTATGATATCGACGCCCAGGCGAGCCAGCTGCTTCGCGATCATGAGCTTTTCTTCGACGTTCATGCTCGCCCCTGGCGACTGTTCACCGTCCCGCAACGTCGTGTCGAAAATTCTGATCAATCGTGTCATGGCGTCGCCCTCCCTTTCTTGCTCCAATCGCAGGACACTACGTTCAAGCGTCCCGGAAATAAAAAAGCCTTCGCCCCGGGGACAGGGACGAAGGCTCCAGGCTCTTCGTGGTACCACCCTGATTCGGCTACGGGAACTCCGCTCCCGCAACCCTCGATTGGATCCGTTACGTGGATCGCTCGGGACCGACTACTGCCCATTTGGGGTTCGCTGGTCCGGCTCGGAGGGGAGTTCGGCAGTCGACCGGCTGGTTTGCACCATCCACCAGCTCTCTTCCGGAATGCTGCTCTGCAGACGTCTCGTTTCAGGCCTGCTTCAGCGCTCCGTAATTCAAGCCTTCTGCGTACTGGTCCTCGTCACAGCCCTGACACTACTCTTTCGACTCCAACAACGAATTATCTCCCTTGGACAGCGGCTTAGCCGTCGGTTTGGAAATGGAGTTCCAGAGACGAACTGCCGGCCCCGAAGCCGCATACCCGGCGAAGATGACAAATACCATAACCTGCGGCCAGGCAACAATCAACATCAAGGCCAATATCCCCCAGACCAGGTAGGTAAAATGTTCGCCACGGCGGAACTTCATGTCTTTGAAACTGCGATATTTGATCGTGCTCACCATCAAAAATGCGAGGCAAAGAGTTATCACCAGGATTAAAACCGGTTTGACTTCCGACCCCATCTTCGTGATGTGCAAATCGAAAATCACCAGGGACGCTATGACACCCGCTGCGGCAGGAATGGCCAACCCGGTGAAATACTTGCTGTCGGATGTCGTCACCGTGGCATTGAACCGAGCCAGCCTCACCGCGCCCATGGCGACGTAGGCGAACATGACCGCGACACCGAACATCCCATGACCGCTCAATGCAAACGAATAAATCAACAGCCCGGGGGCGACGCCGAACGACACGACATCCGACAACGAATCATACTCGATGCCGAACTGCCCAGTACTGTTCGTCAAGCGGGCCAGCTTGCCATCCAGCATGTCAAAGATCATCGCGACCAGAATCGCAATCGCGGCGGCCAGGTGTTGCCCGTTAAACACCGACAAAATGGCAAACACCCCGCAGAACAAATTGCCGGTCGTGCAGAGATTGGGGATGAGGTACATGGCCTGTCGTTTGCGGTTACCTCTCGCGAAGGACCCTCTAAGTGGGGAATGCTTCATCGCAATTCTCCCAAAATGGTTTCACCACCTTTGACTCGGTCCCCTACCGCGATCTGCACGGTCGAACCGAGAGGGAGGAATGTGTCCATGCGAGAACCGAATCGGATCAGGCCGTACCGCTCTCCGCGCTCCACCCGGTCTCCGATGGTCAACCAACAGACGATGCGCCTGGCAATCAAGCCTGCGACCTGCACGCACAAGACTTTCGCCCCTGACGGTGTCTTTATCATGACGGCATTCTGTTCGTTGCGAAGTGTGGCCTCCGGCTTGCTCGCCACAAGAAATTGTCCGGGCTGGTAAGCGATGTCTTCTACCAGGCCCTCACAGGGGATGCGATTCACGTGTACGTCGAACACGTTGAGGAAAATGCTGATCCGAACACTTTTTTCTTTTAGATAGCGCGGTTCGAATTCCTCTTGAACTGCGATCACCTTCCCATCGCCCGGTGCGACCACGAGGTTCGGTGCCTGCGGAATCGTCCGGCCTGGGTTGCGAAAAAACCAGCCGGCAAAAAGTGCGGCCCCGCCGAATACCGCTGCCGGAATGGTCCAACCCAGCAAGGCCGAAACTAAGGTTAAGGCTCCGGCCCCGCCGACAAACGGCAATCCTTCCTTTGCGATCGGAATTCCGACGGCGCGATCAGCCATGCCCCTCCGGCTCGTCTTTACATGCTACCATGCATGGGTCCGAAGTGGTTAGTTCTTGCTCTTGTCGACAAGCTGGTCTTTTTTCAGCCACGGCATCATGGCCCTGAGCCGAGCCCCGACTTCCTCGATGGGATGCCCCTCGCCCCTTTTCAGCAATGCGTTGTACACCGGCCGGTTGGCCAGGTTTTCGAGCACCCACTCTTTGGCGAACTGGCCGCTCTGAATCTCTGCCAAGATCTTTTTCATTTCCTGTTTGGTTTGTTCCGTCACCACACGAGGGCCGCGAGTGATATCTCCATACTTGGCCGTTGTACTGATGGAGTAGCGCATGTTGGCGATGCCGCCCTGATAAATCAGGTCGACGATCAGCTTCACTTCATGCAGGCATTCGAAATAGGCCATTTCCGGTGAGTACCCCGCCTCGATCAAGGTTTCATAGCCGGCTTGAATCAGCGAGGTCAGTCCGCCGCACAGCACGGCTTGCTCGCCAAACAGGTCGGTCTCGGTCTCCTCACGGAAATTCGTCTCGATCACTCCAGCCCGCCCTCCGCCAATGGCGCTGGCATAGGAGAGGCCGACCTGCCGAGTGTCCCCGCTCGGGTCTTGATGCACGGCCAACAGACAAGGAACGCCGCTCCCCTTGGTGTATTCGGAGCGAACTAAATGCCCGGGTCCTTTCGGCGCCACCATAAACACGTTCACGGTGGCCGGCGGAACGATCTGGCCAAAATGAATATTGAAACCATGCCCGAATGCGAGATAGGAGCCGGGCTTGAGATTCATTGCAATGTCCTGACGATAGATCGCCGCCTGCACTTCATCCGGAGCGAGAATCATGATCACATCCGAAGACCTCACGGCATCCGCAACCGGCATGACTTTGAGGCCGCCGGCCTCGGCCTTTTTCCACGAACTGCCTTCCCTCAGGCCGATCACCACGGAAGCGCCGCTCTCTTTGAGATTGAGTGCATGGGCATGGCCCTGGCTGCCGTAACCAATCACGGCCACTTTTTTCCCGCGGATCAGCTGCAAGTCGGCGTCCTTGTCGTAATAAATCTTCATACATCACTCCTGAAGGTTGGTCCGATCAATGGTGCGTGAGAAAAACGGGTGTGCCGCACGTGAGGCGTGGCCGGGCTACTCCCGCGCCACCTTTTTGGGCTGGCTCGCCGCCGGTCGGATCGCCTCACGCGCAATCGCGACACGTCCCGTCCGAATCAATTCCTTGATCCCAAGCGGCTGCAGCAAGTTAATGATCGCTTCAATTTTTTTCGGATCTCCGGTCACCTCAATGGTGTAGGTCGTGGGAGTCGAATCGATTACATTCGCTCGAAAGATGTCCGCGATTCGAAGCGCTTCTGCTCGGTCTTCGGCCTTCGTATGGACTTTGATCAACGCCGTTTCCCGCGAGACGAATTCACTCTCGTTCAAATCCACGACCTTGATCACGTCGATGAGCTTGTTCAGCTGCTTGAGGATTTGCTCCACGATGCGGTCATCCCCGGACGTCACGATCGTCATCTGTGACATCGAGGGATCGAGCGTCGGCGCGACCGACAGGCTTTCGATGTTGAAACCCCTCCCGCTGAACAGGCCAGCCACGCGGGACAGAACTCCGAACTTGTTCTCGACCGTCACTGAAATGATGTGTTCCATTCTAAACTCTACGTCGGTAG
>DASTLA010000179.1:0-8640 GCA_035715525.1 Nitrospiraceae bacterium | reverse complement strand
ACATCTCCTTTCAACTGTCTTATGGGTCCGTCCTCATCCTGGCCTTGAGAATCGATGCGACGGCTCGGGAAGATGCAGAGCCTCGAACATCGATGTGGTCGCGCGTGAAGTACTGGACCATGGAAGCAGGTCACACCAGCGCCTTGATCACCTTGGCTACGCTCCCACTCGTCGCATTTCATTTCAATCAAGTGCCCTGGCTGGGACTGATCGTGAATCTTTTGGTCATTCCATTCGTGGGCTTTGTCCTGCTGCCTTTTTGTTTGATGGCGGCCGGCTGGATCGTTGCAACCAAATCCGCGACCGTCCCGGCGGGCTTTCTGATCGAAAGTCTATCGCACGGAATGATCGAGATCGTCCATTTCTTGGCCGATCTTCCCGGAGCGGAGTGGCATGTCGCCGCACCGACCCTGCCGACGATGCTGCTCTTCTACGCCTTGGGATGGAGCATGCTGCGGCTGGCATCCTCGGACAGGCGTGCCGCCCTACGGCCGACGATCGGCTTCGGGATGGCGCTGCTCCTCGCTTGGTGGATCTGGTCGCCTCGATTTTTCCCGGAGCAAGATCACATTCGCGTGACATTCCTCGATGTCGGACAAGGGGATAGTGCGGTCATCGAGTTGCCTCATGGCGTGACCATGCTGGTGGATGGGGGAGCGGCCTACGAGCGGTTCGACATGGGGCGGGCTGTCGTGGCGCCGTTCCTTTGGAATCGCGGAATCAGGCATGTCGACCATGTCGTCGGTACCCATCCCCAGTTGGATCACGTCGGAGGCCTGGCTTGGGTGCTGCAGCATTTCGACATAGGAACGGTATGGACGAACGGATTGACCAGACCAGAACCGTTTTGGCAGCAGATCGAGCAGACGGTCATGCGTCGCCACCTTACACCACTGACAGCAGGTCCGGACCGGCAGGTCCCGATGCCCGGTCCCTGTCGCCTGACGTTCCTGAATCCTCCCGCCGATCGCAGCATCCTTACGAGCAGAGAAGCCAAGTCGCTCAACAATCAGTCCGTCGTGACCCAGCTCTCCTGCCAGAACCGGCTCATGCTGTTCACGGGGGACATCGAACGAGAAGCGTTGATGCGGCTGCATCGGGAAGGCCGGACCGAGCATCTGACGGTTTTAAAGGTGCCTCATCACGGAGCGCGCAACTCGCTGGAACCGGCCTGGTTGCAGACGGCCGCGCCGGAGATCGCGGTCATTTCGGCAGGCCGGCACAATGCCTACGGCCATCCGGCGGGCGAGGTGCTGGCGGCCTATCGAGCGATCGGCACGGAGGTCATGCGGACGGATCGCCACGGCGCCATCTGGGTGGATATCGATCTCAGCCAAAATCGACTCCTCGTCAGGAGCATGGATGACTGGCGTCTGGAGCGGCTGGATCGCCCGGACCGTTTGTCGGACCTGCTGAGCGGCGAAGGGGCGAACCTGACCCGCTTGTGGGACCGCTGGAATTGGCGGTGATCCGCCAGGCCTTTGACAGCCGGACCGTGTTTGGCCTTGACCTACAGGCCTGTACAAATCCCGCCATGCGAAACGCTCTCACGGAACGGGGCATGAAACGAAGGTCTCTGTTCCAGGCCGAAAACGCCATCACATCGAGCTCCGGTCCACCGAACCAGCAAGGCACAGCCCATGCAGGTAGAAGGCCGCCCCCCAAGAGCAACCTATGGCAAGTCCTGCGAAGGCTGCGAGTCGGTGAGGAAGCGATTACTGTTTCTTGCGCCCACTCCTCCCTCCGACCGCTACGGCGGCGGCGCCCTCCGTATCCTGCATCTGGTGCGATTTCTCGGACAACGCTTCGAAGTCGATCTCGTCGCCCCAGCGCTGGAGGGAGTCGAAGATGCACAACGGTTGCTCGAGGGCCTCTGTGCGGAGATGGAATTCGTGCCGGTGAAAGGGCCGGGCTTTTTCAATCGGCTGACCCAAGTGGGACCCTATGTGAAGGATCGCGCGCTGGCTGCCGCCGTGCGCAAACGGTTGGCCGCGAGAACTTACGGAGCGGTCCAGCTCGAGAAACCCGGCATGATCCCGTACGTGCCCTCTGACAGCGGCATCCCGCTGGTCCTCGACATCTGGGCCTACGGTCTTGCCGCTTCGCTCCGTGCACTTCGGAAAGGGACGGCATGGGCGAGCCGGGCAAGGCAAATCGTCCGGCTGGTGGAGCTCGGGGCATTTGAAAGATGGTGCTGGCCCGAGATCCATTGCCTGCTCCTGGTGTCGGACGAAGAGCGAGTGCGTTGTGAACGTGCTCGTCCCGACCAACGGGCTCTCGTGGTTCCCAACGGCGTCGATTGTCGGACGATCGTGCCCAAGCGGGGCTACGAGGCGTCGCCGCCGGTGCTCTTGTTCACCGGCGATATGGCAGCCGAATCGAACGTCGCGGCCGCGCTGGTGTTGGCGACGGAAATCTATCCCGTGATCCGCCGCGAATATCCCAGCGTCGAGCTCCGGTTCGTGGGACGCAATCCCGATCCTCGGATACGGAAGCTCGCCGGCAACGGCATCGTCGTGACGGGAACGGTTCCGGACATCCAGCCTCATCTGCAAGCAGCCTCGATCTACGTCGCTCCGCACTTCACGCGGGCCTCGGCGAGACCCAAATTATTAGAGGCCATGGCGGCTGGGCTGCCGATCATCACCACGCCGCCTGGCATCGAAGGGATCAAGGCCCAGGCCGGGCGGGATCTCTTGATCGAAGATACGGCCGCCGATATCGTCGAATCCATCCACACGCTGTTGGCGAGCCAAACGGACCGTGAACGTTTCGGCCGGGCGGCGCGGCATCTGGCGGAGATTAAATATGACTGGTCGCGCTGTCTCTGGCCGCTGGAACCCTTGTACCGCGATTTGCTCGAGGAAAAGGCGGCGGCAAGCTGATTCATCAGAGCCCCGTACGATTACCACCAGGCGAAATAGCGTAGGCATCTTGTTTTTATGTGAGCCGATCACGCAGAATCTTGCCTCGCCTACAGGTCGTATCCCTGCGGCGCATTATTGAAAAGCAACGCTGAACCGCCACGATGATTCCTCACTCCCGTCCGTCGCTCGGACCAGATGAGATCCGTGCTGCCACCGAAGTGATCCGATCCGGCCGGCTCGCCGACGGGCCTTATGTCGCACAGTTCGAGCGGGGGATGGCCGCGTATGTCGGCCTCCAAGGCGGCGTGGCGGTCTGTTCCGGAACGGTCGGGCTCGAACTGGCGTTGCGGGCGCTCGGCGTCGGCCATGGCGACAACGTCATTGTGCCCAGCTACGTCTGCTCCGCGCCGTGGCTCGCGATCCAGCGCGTCGGAGCTCAGGCCCGCCTGGTCGATATCGAAGCGGACACCTACAATCTCGACCCGCACAAAGTACGGAAAGCCCGCACCAGTCGCACCCGCGCCATCATCGTGCCGCACCTGTTCGGACTGCCGGCCGACCTCACGGCGCTCCAGGCGTTGAACATTCCGCTCATCGAGGACTGCGCGCAGACCTTGGGTGCCGTGGAGCAGGGACGAGCCGTCGGCACGGTGGGAGCTCTGATGGTCTGTTCATTCTATGCGACGAAACTGCTCTGCACCGGCGAAGGTGGGATGGTGCTGTCGAACGACCCCCTGTTGCTCGAACGGCTGCGGTCTTATCGCGAATATGATCAAGCCCCCTCACTGAACGCGCAGGCCTCCAACTATAAGATGACCGACCTGCAGGCGGCCATCGGCCTCGAACAGCTCAATCGGTTCGGGACGTTCCTGGAACGCCGGGCCTCACTGGCGGCCGTCTATCGAGACGCGCTGCCGACCCAACTCTTTACGCTGCCGGCGGTCCCTGCCGGCCGCAGCCATGCATACTATCGGTTCGTCGTGCGGATGCCGAAGGGCATCCAGGCATCCGAAGACCTGCCGTCGTTTCTCTCTCGCATCGAGCATCGGGGCGTGCAATGTCGCAAGCCGGTATTTCGCCCGCTCCATCGGTATCTCGATTTGCATGAGTTTCCGGTGAGCGACGAGGTCGACCAGACGGCGATCTCACTGCCGATTCACCCTTCGATGACGGAAGAAGACGTGACAAGGGTGGTCCATATCCTTACGGAAGAACTTCAGTGAACGAGCTCTCTTGACCGAGCCGGCGCCGAGAGGCTAGCATCGGCGTCAATCGACGCATAAAAGGCATGATGGGTTACGCTTGGCGTATCTTGCATCGAATGGTTTCTACATCTATTCCTTCTCCCCAGAGGGGAGAAGGCGAGGATGAGGGGGGCTCGTGATGTTTGCGGCTGGCATCTGACGTGTGACGTTTCACGTTCGACGACTGACGAAACAGGGTGAGTATGGTACCGACTGTAGAATGGCTGAACGGAGCGGTGCGGCTGCTGGATCAAAGCCGGCTGCCGGCGCACGTGGAATTTTTGGAATGCCGCGATTACCGGGCGGTGGCGCAAGCGATTCGAGAACTCAAAGTCCGTGGCGCTCCCGCCATCGGTGTGACGGCGGCCCTGGGCGTGGCACTCGGCGCGCAGGCCCTGGCGGCGGACCATTACGATGCCTTTGCCAAACAGGTGGAAGAAATTTGCGACCATCTGGCGGCCTCCCGTCCGACCGCAGTGAATTTGTTCTGGGCCATCGGGCGGATGAAGCAGAAACTCGCCGGCCTCAAAGGCGTTCCCGTCGCGGCGATCAAGCAAGAGTTGATCAAGGAATCACAAGCCATCCTCGACGAGGATATCGCGCTGTGCAAAGCCATGGGCCAACATGGCGCGGAATTAATCACCAGCGGGCAGACGATTCTGACGCACTGCAATGCCGGCGCGCTGGCAACGGCCGGATATGGGACGGCACTCGGGGTCATTCGCGCCGCCTGGGAGCAGGGGAAGCGGATTCAGGTGATCGCCGATGAAACCCGACCCGTGCTGCAGGGCGCACGCCTCACCGCCTGGGAACTGATGCAGGACCACATTCCGGTCACGCTCATCACCGACAACATGGCGGGAGCGCTGATGCGCCAAGGGAAGATTCATGTCTGCGTGGTCGGGGCGGACCGCATCGCGGCCAACGGCGACGTGGCGAACAAAATCGGCACCTATTCGGTGGCCGTGTTGGCCAAAGCGCATGGCATCCCCTTCTATGTCGCGGCGCCCTATTCCACGATCGATCTGGGCACGAAGACCGGCGCAGACATTCCTATCGAAGAGCGCGATCCGCGCGAAGTGACTTCCATCCATGGAAGCCATCCGGTCGCGCCGGCCGGCGTGTCCGTCTGGAATCCGGCCTTCGACGTGACGCCCGCCGACCTCATCACCGGCATCATCACCGAACGAGGCTGCTTCAAGCCGGGCGAGCTCGCCGGCCATTTTCGATCCTAGACCTCAGTCGGTCTCGTTGTAATCCCCCGTATCCCTCCATTTCGATCCTGTATCTCTTCGGATAAAGTTGGAATCGTCGCGGACCGATTGTTCCTGCTGCCTGCCGCTGCCCCACGTCGATATACGTGGATTCTAATTCTCCGTAGGGCCTCCTGATTCGTCTGCTTCTACTAGATCCACCTCGGTTCATTCACCCACAGATTTCGATCCGCACATATTTTGCAGCCTCAGTCGGTGTGTTCTGATCTTCGCAGTCGCGAGCATTCGCAATAGGAACTCAGGTGAGAAGAAAGGAGGACGCCATGCGTGAATGGGGAAGGTATTTGATGAGAATAGGGATCGGCGCCTTCCTTCTGCCGTTGTTTGGTTTGCAATTCAGAGGCATGAGCGTCTTTGGCGATTCCTTGCCGCTGATCGCGGCTGGCATGGCCGGCGCTGGTGTCACCCTGCTGGGACTTTCGTATCGGCGGCGCAGTTAACTTGAGCGATAGGCCAAGGTCGCTCGGCCGAATGCAGAGCGACGCAAGCTGTTTCGTTCTCCTGAAGATCTCTGGGTTGCCGTGGAAGCATCGACTAAAACCTCACGAAGTGGAGGACTTTATGAACCGTTACATTGGCCGTCGAACACGGAGGTTCGCGGGCTTGCTGCTTTGTTTCACTATTCTCGTCGGATGTGTTGGAAAGGGTGGCACCACAATCATGCTTCGAACGAACGAGCTTGCCCCTCCGATGCAGATGGCGCATGGGAGCATCGCGTTGTTGGATCAGGCGGACGACTCCTATCCTTCATCGCCCGCCATCGGAGAGGCCACCTGGACTTTGTTTCGGATGCATCTTGCGGGCATCAAGGCTGCGCCCTCTCCCAAGACGGAACTCGTCAACCTTGCCAAGAATTCTCTCACGAAGGCCGGATATGACGTTCAGCTCATCTCGAATGCGGAACTCGCAACGAGCACGGGGCCCGTTCTTCACCTCAGGATCGACGAATTCGCCTACGAGATGTGGAGCTGGACCTGGCCATACGTGCCGATATTCGGGAACACCGCCATCACCATGTCTGTCAGAGTCCCCCACGGGCAGCAAGCAGAAGCGCGCTCGTTCCGCGCACCGGGAAGAGAATCTTGCTGGTTCGGGGATTGTGAAAAGCAGGTCGAAGCAGCCGTGGCGCAAAGCCTGACCAACATCATGAATCAGGTGGTGCAATGGACGGCGGAAGACTCATTTCGGACCGCGGTCAAGTCGTCGCGCATGCAACATGCCCGGCCCTAATGCCACAGCGATGGAAGTGTAGAACCTGTCAGCCTCCGGCAGTTCAGCGAAGTGAGCGCGATGTGCCGGATGCCGATCGGCTAGGCGGGAACTACATCGCTCGAGCAAATGAAGCGGATAAGGAGGGTCCCATGACATTTTCACAGTCCGTCTCAACCTGCATGAAAAAATATGCCGACTTCCAAGGGCGAGCGAAACGATCAGAGTTTTGGTGGTTCACCGCCTTTCAATTTCTGGCTGGTGTTGGAATCGCGATGATCGGAATGATGATGGGTCTGTCCGAAAAAGGAATCGACGGCCTTTCCGAAATGCTCGGCTTGGCGTTGATGCTACCGGGCATGGCGGTCGCCTCGCGCCGCCTGCATGACGTGAGCCGGAGTGCATGGTGCTTATTCATTCCGATGACGATTATCGGGATCGTTCCATACCTGTATTGGATGTGCAAACCGGGGGATGCGCAAGACAATCGGTACGGAGCGGTGGCTTAGGCGCAATCGCCCGTGCTCGAAGGGCTGCCTTATTCGCCTGTCTCTAGCGCAGTGCCTACACCCCCTTTATCTTGCCAGCACTTTCGAGCCTTCTTTATAATGCGGCCGGAGCCTTCTTAGTGAGCCATTCAGCCATGATCCCTTAGCCAAAGGAGCCGGAGTTCCATGAGCGAGCGTACGTTAGCGATCATCAAGCCCGATGCCGTAAAAAAGAACGTGATGGGCGACATCATCACTCGGTATGAAAAGGCCGGCCTGAAGCCTGTCGCCATGCGCCTGATGCAGATGTCGAAGCCGACCGCGCAAGGATTTTACGCCGTGCATAAGGCCCGTCCGTTCTTCGACAGCCTCTGCACGTTCATGTCCTCCGGCCCCTGCCTCGTGTTGGTGCTGCAGGGAGACAATGCGATCAAGAAGAATCGCGACCTGATGGGAGCCACGGATCCCGCCAAGGCCGATGCCGGCACGATCCGAAAGGCGCACGGGGCCAACATCGAATTCAACGCCGTTCATGGATCGGATTCTCCCGAGACCGCCAAGTTCGAGATCGGATACTTTTTCCCCGAGATGGAGTTGGTCGGGTAGGGACTACGTGATCACCCAATCGGCCGGATCAGGCGCGGCGCAGCGAAAGGGCCGTCGTGCGGCGCGTCTTTCGCCGGCGCTGGTGCTTGGTCTGGCCGCCTTGCTCGCGAGCGGCTGCAGCCTGTTGGGGAAAACTTCGCCGCCGCGTCCATCCGACGATCCCGCCGTCGAGGCAGAGACCAGGCTCTGGCATCAAGCGTCCACCGCCTTTTCGGACGGGCGGTTCGCCTCCGCCATTCAACTGTACGGTCGTTTCCTCACCACCTATCCGCGATCACGCCGCGCGACCGAAGCCCAATGGGATTTGGCTCAGGCCTACGAGCAGATGGGCGACATTCCCGCGGCCTTGAGGGAATATCGAGCGCTCGCCGGACCGGAAGGCACGCCGAAGGCCAAGCTGGGCACATATGCCGAGCGGGCCTTGAGCCGCTGGGAGAAGCTGAAGCAGTCTCCCATGGCGCCGCGCGGGACGGCGACCGGCCATACGGCTCTGTACGTGCCGTTCAACAATCTGCCGGCCGTGTCCCAAGTCGATCAATGGGTACGGCAACTGAGCGCCCAAGGCATTACCGCCATTTTGTTGGATGCGAGTCCCGATTCCTCCTTCATCAGGCCGCATGTGCCGACCGGCAAGATGGCGGCTGCGCCCGATCCGCTGGAAGGCGCTTTTTTCCCGACACAGCAGGCCCCGGTCATTCAAGATTGGTACAGCCAAATCGTGCCGTCGGCACACGAGCTGGGCATTTCCGTCTATGCGGTGCTCGATTTGTTCCATGCACCCTTGAATAACCCGCGGCAGGAGTGGCATGTGCTGCTCTACGACCCCACCAGGCGGGCGGTCCATCACTGGACCCAGCTGGATCTCTTGTCCTCCGCGCTGCAGCCGTTCCTCGATCAGTTGTTGATCGACCTGTCCGCCGCCGGCGTCGATGGCATGGTCCTTCGCGCTCGC
>DASTLA010000178.1:0-3567 GCA_035715525.1 Nitrospiraceae bacterium | reverse complement strand
CTTTTCGACGCCCATCATCATCGGAATGTTGGGACCGTAAATGTCGGCGTCGAGCAGACCGACCTTGGCCCCGGACACACTCAGGGCCACCGCCAAATTCACCGAGACGGTGGATTTACCGACGCCGCCTTTGCCGCTGCTGACTGCGATGACATACTTGACGCCCGGAATGATATTGGGTCTGGCCGCCGCCTCATTCTGCTCGGGGGCGCCCCCTGTCTGCTCAGCCATGTTTCGCCTCCTCGAGGGCCTCCCATTTCGTCACAATTTTTCGAGGGCCCTCAGTCATCTTATGCCATCGCCGCGGCGAAAAGAAATGGGGCAGGAGAGCTAAGGCCCTTGTGCTGGAGACGGCCGCGGTCGGAAATGTCCGAGTGTCAGACCTTCTCGCGGGAGAGGTCGTACTTCAGGCCCACGAGCGATAGAGCATAGATCAACCACTTCGACGGATCAAAGTTGTACCACTTCGGGCCGTTGCGATAATCGTGGGAATAGGTGTGGTGGTAATTGTGATATCCCTCGCCGAAGCTGATGAACGAGATCAACCAACTGTCTCGGCTGCTGTCCTGAGTGCCATGCGGCTGGGCGCCGACCATGTGACAGAGTGAATTGATGGTGAACGTAGAATTCAACACCAGCACGATTCGCAGGACCCCGGCCAACAGAAAACAGCTCAGAGCGCCCACCAGGCCGCCGTTGATCACGTACCCCGCGACAAACGGCAGTATCAGCCCGGAGGCCACAATGCCCCAATAATAGCGGTGCTGCCACAGGATCATCGGATCGTGCTTGAGCTTGGAGGCAAACCGATCCTCGCGGAACGTCGTCTCGTGGAACAACCATCCGACGTGGCTGTGCCAGAATCCTTTTTTTGCATTGTACGGATCCGCTTCTTCGTCGGTGTGGGCATGATGACGAATGTGGTCGGCACACCACAGCAACGCTGAATTTTGCAGGGCCCAGCCGCCCATGATGAGCAGGACGATCCTGACCCAGGGATGACAGGCGAAACTGCGGTGGGAGATCATGCGGTGGTACCCCACGGTGATTCCCATCCCGGTTACAATGTACAGAATGCCGAGGAGTGTCCAATCAAAGGCGGTGTAATGGTAGAAATAGCCGAACAGTGGCACTCCGATGACGGTCGCGAGACACGTACAGATGAACACGAGCGTCGTCTTCCAGCAGAGGGTCGGGGCGGTCGAAGCAGTCGGAACGGTCGAAGCGGTCATCACTCTTCTGTCTCTCCTTTGTCGGTGCGGGTCTGCGTGAACAGCGCATGGGTCATCCTGTTCTCGCGGTGAACAAACGGGGCGCATGCTAACGGATGTGTCGGCAAATTTTCAAGTGCAAAGGGCAGGTGTATACTGAACAGTAGAATTGCCGCCCTGAAGGACATTTCGGATGGATGCCTCGATTGAAACACGCGTTCGGGCGATCGGTGAGGAACTGGCCCGCCGGTCCACCGGTCTTTCTCCGGGCCTCTTTGACAGCCGGTGGTGGTCTCAGGCCGCCATCAATCTCGCCATGAAAGACCCATCCTTCAAGGCACAGCTGTTTCGTTTCATCGACGTGCTGCCCGCCCTCCGTGAAGATGCGCAGGTCGTACGGCTGGCCGAGGAATATTTCGGCGACATGACTCACCATTTGTTTGGCGTGCAATGGGGCTTCAAAGCCTTGGCGGCGACGACCTTGGGCGCCACCCTCACCGGAAAGACAATCCGCCATCAGGTGGAACACATGGCCCGCACATTCATCGCCGGTGATTCCGTGGCCGCCGCCCTCCCCGCACTGCGCGCATTGTGGGACGGCGGACGAGCCTTCTCCGTCGATCTGTTGGGCGAAGCCACCGTGAGCGAACAAGAAGCCGACCGCTATGCGGCGCGCTGTCTGGACGCGCTTCATGACCTGGGCGAGGCCTGCCGCGACTGGCCCGTTCAACCCCTCCTCGAACGGGATCATCTTGGGCCCCTGCCGCGGGTGCAGATCTCCGTCAAAATCTCCGCCCTCTATTCGCAGCTCGACCCGATAGATCCAGAAGGTGGCTATCGCGCCGTAGCCGGCCGGCTGCGCCCTTTGCTGGATCTCGCCTCCACCGTTCCCGCTTCGGTGGTCTTCGACATGGAGCAAGCCGAGACGAAAGAGCTGATCCTCTCGATCTTCATGCGCCTTTTCGAAGAGGCAGCCTACCGCGCCTTTCCCCATGCCGGTATCGCGCTTCAGGCCTATCGGAAAGATACCGAGTCGGACATCCGTTGGCTTCTCGCCTGGTGTGATCGTCGGCGCACGCCGATCATGATTCGATTGGTCAAGGGCGCCTACTGGGATTCGGATACGGTCCGGTATCGGCAACGCGGATGGTCCAGTCCGCTCTTCGAGCAGAAAGCCGACACCGACCTCAATTATGAAGCTCTTGCACGCCTGCTGCTCGAACATCATCAGATGGTTCGCCCCGCGTTCGGAACCCACAACCTCCGAAGCTTGTCGGTCATCGAAACGCTCGCAGAGACGTTCAAGGTTCCGGCGGCTGCGTGGGAATACCAAATGATTTACGGCATGGCCGAACCGTTTCAACATGCGATCGCTACCGGGGGGCGACGGCTCCGTCTTTACACGCCGGTAGGTGAACTGCTCCCGGGAATGGCATACCTCGTTCGGCGACTGCTCGAAAATACATCCAACGAATCGTTTCTCCGAAAGGAATATGTCGAGTCTCAACCGCTCAGCCTCCTGCTTGCCAAACCGAACGGAGCTGCTGCGGAGGCGCCCATGCACGCGACGAAGCCCGGAGCGGATCAGCATGTTGCCGTCCCTCACTTCTCAAATGAAGCGGTGGCCGATTTTTCTCACGAGGCCACGCGCCAGGCCATGAACGCTGCGTTGGAACTGGTTCGATCGCAGCTCGGACGACGCCTTGATCGCAGCAGCAGCTTCCCTGACCCCGGTGGAACTGAGTTGGTTTCAATGGATCCGAGCCGTCCGGATCAGGTCGTGGCTCGCTGTACCGGCTATGCGCCGGGTGATGTGGCCCGCATCGTCGAGGCTTCCGCGAAACGCGCCCAAGAGTGGGCCTGCGCGCCGTTCGATCAGCGGATCGGAGTCCTCAGGCGAACGGCGGACGTGCTGCGCCGTTCGCGCTGGGAGACGGCAGCGTGGGAAGTGTTTGAGCAAGGCAAACCTTGGCGCGAGGCGGATGCGGACGTCGCCGAAGCGATCGATTTCCTCGAATACTATGCCGCTGAGATGGGGCGGCTGGAGCGGCCGGAACGATTGGGACGTTACCCGGGTGAACAGAACGATGTAATCTGGTCCCCCCGTGGGCTGACGGCCGTGATCGCGCCGTGGAATTTTCCGCTGGCGATTCCCACCGGCATGGTGGCGGCGGCTTTGGTCACCGGGAACGCGGTGTTGTTCAAACCGTCCGAACGGTCCAGCGCGATCGGGTACCGGTTGACCGAAGCGTTCCGCAAAGCGGGCCTGCCGGACGGAATCTTGCGCTATCTTCCGGGCGGTCCGGACCTCGGCCGCGCGCTGGTCACATCGCCCGCGGTTGCGACGATCGCCTTT
>DASTLA010000177.1:0-9107 GCA_035715525.1 Nitrospiraceae bacterium | reverse complement strand
GCGCAGGAAACTGTCGCATCATTGCGCATGATCGATGTCTCGGCCCGTGCTCAATGATACCGATTCGTAATGGGCATTCGGCGATCCTTGCCGAAGGCCCGATGTGTAATCTTGATCCCCAGCGGAGCCTGCCGCCGCTTGTATTCGCTTCGATCCACCATCGAAATGACCCGCGCGACCGTTTCGCGATCGAACCCCATCGCGACGATGTCCTCCAAGGCGCGATCTTCCTCCACGTACGCTTTCAAAATCGGATCAAGGATGGGGTATGGCGGCAAGCTGTCTTCGTCCTTTTGATCGAGCCGCAACTCCGCCGTCGGCGCGCGGTCCAAGACGCGTTTCGGAATCACCGGCTCGGGCCCGGCGAGATTCCGGAGATGAGACAACTCGTACACCATCGTCTTGGGCACATCCTTAATAACGGCGAAGCCGCCGGCCATATCGCCATAGAGCGTGGCGTATCCGACGCTCATTTCGCTCTTGTTTCCGGTCGTCAGGACGAGATGGCCGAACTTGTTCGAATAAGCCATGAGAAGATTGCCTCTGATACGCGCCTGGATATTCTCCTCCGCAGTATCGGGTTTGGTACCTGTGAACGGACGGGCGAGCGCCCGTAGATATCCCTTGAACATGCCCGTAATGGCGATCGTATCGAGCCTGATGCCCAAGCGGCCTGCAAGGTCGACGACATCCTCGCGACTCTCCCTCGAAGTGTAGGGCGAGGGCATGAAGATACCCAGCACGTTCGTCGCTCCCAGCGCATCGACTGCAATCGCGGCCGTGAGCGCGGAATCGACACCACCGCTCAGGCCGATCACGACGCGCTTGAATCCGTTCTTCTGCACGTAGTCCTGCACACCCAGCACCAGCGCTCGATAGACTTCATCGAGCCCGTCCAACTGCGGACTGAAAGACGGCACGATCATTCCGCGCTGTTTCTTGGTCGGGAGCGAGACGGTGACACGATCCACCACGGCCGCCACGCGCGGCGGCAAGCTCCTTTTGCGGCCTTGGGCGAGGCGGGCCAACCGCACCGCCGAAGCGTCCAGATCGGCGATGATTACATCTTCTTCGAATGCCTTACCGCGGGCGACGAGGTCCCCCGTATGATCGAAAATAAGGCTGTTGCCGTCGAACACCAGCTCGTCCTGTCCTCCAACCGTATTCGTATAGGTGACGATCACCTGATTCTCGCGCGCCCGCGTCGCGAGCATCTGTTCGCGCAATCGGCCCTTGCCCAGATGGAACGGCGAGGCGTTGATGTTCACAATGATCTCAGCCCCGGCGAGGGACTGAAGTCGCGTCGGACCCTCGGGATACCAGATGTCCTCGCAGATGTTGACCCCGATGGTCGTGCCATTGACTAAGAGCAACGGCAGGCGGCGACCGGCTTGAAAATATCGGCTCTCGTCGAACACCCCGTAGTTCGGCAGGTACCATTTACAATGCGAAGCGACGATCTTTTTGTTCGCCAGCAGCGCCGCAGCATTGTAGAGATGATGGGCCCCGGCCGGCACAATCGTGGCCGGCGACGATGCGATGGCCGCGCCCTGTCCCACGTAGCCCACCACTACGACAATGCCCCTCGTTTCGGCCGCCACCGCCCTCAATGCCCGGTGAGTGTCTTCCACGAAACGCGGTTTCAGGATCAGATCTTCTGGCGGATAGCCCGTGATGCTCAACTCCGGGAATGCCACCAAATCGGCCTGGGCCGCACGGGCCTCGCGGATCCGCCTCACAATTCGACGCACGTTGCCCGACAAGTCTCCGACCGTCGGATTCATCTGGACCATGGCAATTCGGATGGGGCGCATCATCAATCGACTCTGTAGGATCGGTCAGTGGGTAAGGGACTGAGAACGAAGCGACAGACCGCCTTCATCAAAAAAAAACGCCCTCTGACCCAGGAGTCTCCTGAATCGGAGGACGTCGTTGTCCTTACTCGTATGTAACGGAACGTACGTCGGAGACTCCTTTGTCTCCGAAAAACGTGGGGCATGTATAGCACCCTGGAAAGCGGAGTGTCAATTCATTTTTCCCCGATTCTCTTAGCGAAACGTGCCGTTAGCCGCAGGGGTTATGCTACACTAGCGCGCCATGCCATCCAGCCCTTCAGGCCCGCGCCATCGATTCCATCGAACGTTGTGGGCGATGTCGGCCGCCCAGGGCATCCTACTCTGCTGTGTGATCTTGTCGGGCTGCAGCGGAGGACCTCCGACTAAAAAGGTTGGAGAGAGCCCATTGGGAACGGTGGCGCTCGAACGATTGAGCAGCCGAGGGAGTACTGCCCGCTACAGCGGCCCGTTGAACTCGTTCCAAGCATCCCATCCCGCAGATGTCCAGCCGGCCCAGGCGGCGGCCTTCCTTTCCGGTTTACAGATCACCGGTGTCGAGCCGGCCACTCCGGGTGAAGCCCGCGGCACGTACCCACTCTATTCGCATGAAGAGGTAGAGTTTCTGGCACCCTTGATCGCGAAGGCCCTCTCGGAAGCCGAGCCGGATCAGCGCGTGAAGATTGCCGTCAAGGACGACGGCTTGACGACGGACGCCACGCTGTACGTCTACAAAAGCATTCTTCGCTTTACGCTCGCGCGCTACCGCACCCCTGCGGGCCGACCCGACGGGAAGCTCGCCTCCTATGGGCTGATCTTTAGGCCGGACCAAGCGGTCGTCAAGGCGGACGCCCCGCAATCCTGGATGATCATCGAACCGGATCATCCGCGGATCGCGGTGAATCACGAAGCGCTGCGAGGCCTCATTCCGCCTTCGGCCGGGACCGCTGTTCCTCCGCCGCCCGGTGCTGCGCAAGTGAACGCCGCCGTCGAACAAATCCGGCTGGAGCAGGAGCTGCAATCCACCAAAGATCTCGTCGTGAAGCAAGCGGAAGAGCTGCAGCGGCTGCGAGACGAGCTCGACCAACTGAAGAAACAGCAAAGTGAGAAGGCCGTTCCACCGGCGAAAGCCAAACCGAAACCCGCTCCAAAGAAACAGCAGGTGGCCCCGTAGATTTCGGAGGCAGTTTAGAGCGAATCAGTATCGTCTTAGTAGTGGCAGCGACAAGCCGAGCAATTCACGTCGCACGCGATCCCACACGATCTCTTGAGCCTTCGCAAGTGAAGGCGACGAGCGCGCAAGCAGCTTGACCGCCAGGCCGGAAACCGAGGGGACGGTGACACCACCCAGCACGTCACTGCCCAACGAATCGAGCGCCACGGCGATCGTCTCTTGGATCCTCGCCCATCGGGACGCCTCCACGCTATCGTTGACCACGAACAATGAGACCACATAGTCCCAATCGCGGACAAAGGCACCCAGCGAGCCGGGCTGGAGGTGGAACCGCTCGATGAGCGCGCCACCCGACGCAGTCTCGATGCAGATTTCATTGTCATAGTCCGCAAAGGCCCAACGCTCTCCCCTGCCGACACGGCCGGAGGCCATTCCATCCCACAACAACAGGGTCGAGCCAGGAGCAAGGGCGACCTGGATGGTCTGAGCGAACCGCGAACCTGCGTAAGGAATGGTCGTCTCGGGCATCCATTCCAACATGGCATCGGCCCCGACCTCCAGTGTGACGAGCTGCACTGCGGAAGCAGACGGACTCCGGTACACCCTGGTTGCCGATGGGCTAGTCATCACGACATGCGTGCCCGCATCGAGTCGGGCCTCAACCGCAACCTCGTCGCCGCCGACGAGACCGCCGGATGGGTTGACGAGCCAGGTGTAGGCACAGCCGCTGTCGTCGAGATAAGAAGGTGGGAAGGAGTGCCACGGACTGGTACAGGATGACCGCGCAAGTACCGTCCGCGATCCATCTCGCTCGAACTCCAGGTGCAAGACACCGCGCCGCCCGACAGTTTCGATAAGGGGACGACCTTGGACGTCTGGCATCCTGCTCTTACCTGTTACGTCTATCGTCTCTCGTTCGATCTTAGCGGCAGCCATTGCTCGACCCAAGTCACCACCTGATTGAGCCCTTGGCCCGTTTTCAGATTTGTGAAGAGAACGGGCGACGATCCACGCATCTTTCGGCTGTCCCGTTCCATCACTGCTAGATCCGCGCCGACATGCGGAGCCAGGTCGATCTTATTGATCACCAAGAGGTCGGATCGCGTGATGCCGGGCCCGCCCTTGCGCGGGATTTTGTCTCCCGCCGCAACGTCGATCACATAGATCACCTTGTCGACCAGCTCAGGACTGAAGGTGGCCGCCAGATTGTCTCCCCCGCTTTCGACAAACATCAACTCGACGTCAGAATGACGCTTCACGAGATCATCGAGGGCTTCCTGATTGTGAGACGCGTCTTCTCGAATGGCCGTATGGGGACATCCACCCGTTTCGACGCCGAGGATGCGGTCCTGCGGGAGTGCCCCGCGTCGCGTGAGAAACTCCGCATCTTCCTTGGTAAAGATATCGTTCGTGACGACACCTAGGCTGAACCGCTCGCGCAATTTGAGGCAGAGCGCCTCGACCAGTGCGGTCTTGCCGGAGCCGACCGGACCTCCGACTCCGATGACCGGAATATGCTTGGCCCGCGCTCGGGTGGTTCGACCGCTGCCGCACAGATGTTCGTCTTCACGATGCATGTTCAACTCGTCGTTCGTATCTCGTATCTCACAAAACGGAGAGGCGCGACGGGGGCGGCTTCGCAGTCACGATCGAAACAGCCTCGATTCCAGCCGGCTATGGCGCATGGCATAGATGTCGTGCAGGGGCGTCCAGGCGGACAACTCGCGTCCTGAGGCTGCCTCCCTGGTCAGCTCACAGATGAGCCTCGTCCATTCATGCAGCAACCGCTGGCATTCCCGTTGGCCGATCGGCAACAGCTTCAACGCCGCTGCCGCATACCCGGCGGCCGAATGGTAGAGAAAGCCGGCGATCGCATCTTCTTTGCGCCATCCGGCTGCCTGCAATACCACGCCGAACGCCACGGCGAGATGCCCTAGCGCGCCACCGGACTCAACGGCTGTCTGGTACTCCCCCAGGAGCGGTCCGTCAAAATGGTCAGCGGCAATGCGGAGGACCTGCCGACCCATTTGCCGGCTGGCCTTGCGCATATCGCCACCGAGCTTCATGCCCTCCAGCTCTCGATCGACCCCGACTACCAGTGAATGATCCATCTGGGTCGCTCCGTCATGGGCCAGCCCCAGGGCCACCGCCTCACGAGTGCCCAGCTGCTGGCGCAGTTGTTCGACGACGAACGCAGCAAATTCATCCGGCCCGCGCACCGCGCCACCTTGCACCGCGGCCTCCAGACCGGATGAAAACGCAAACCCGCCAGAGGGGAAAAAGCTGTCGATGAACCGCAGACCGTTGACGAGAGCGAGCGTATCCATCACATCGGTGGGAGGCGCTGAGCGCGCCCCATCATTCCTTCGCGCGGTCGGGGACCGTTTCATGAGCCTAGAAGAGGAAGTACCGTTGCGCCATCGGGAGAATCGCCAGCGGTTCACACTTCAACAGCTCCCCGTTTGCGCGCACGTCATACGTTTCCGGGTCGACTTCGATCTCCGGCAGCGCGTCATTCAATTTCAAGTCGCGTTTCCCGATGGCCCGGCAACCCTTGACGGCCACCACGTGCTTTTGCAGAGCGAGCTGCTTGGGAATTTCGCGCTCCAGGGCCTTCTCAGAGACGAAAGTCAGACTCGTGCGGAACGGCGCGCGACCGAAGCTGCCGAACATGGGCCTCGTCAACACCGGTTGCGGTGTGGGGATCGAGGCATTCGGATCGCCCATGGCCGCCGACATGGGGAATCCGCCTTTCACGACCATCTCGGGCTTCACACCGAAGAAGGCCGGCTTCCAGAGCACCAGGTCGGCCAGCTTGCCGACCTCGATGGAGCCCACAGCATGGGCGATTCCATGGGCGATCGCGGGATTGATCGTATATTTGGCCACATAGCGTCTGGCTCGCCAGTTGTCGTGCTGGCCGTCCGGCGCCTCCATGCCGCGATCCGAGAGATGACCACGCTGGAGTTTCATCTTGTGCGCGGTTTGCCAGGTTCGGATGATCACCTCTCCAACCCGACCCATCGCCTGCGAGTCGGACGACATGATGCTGATCGCGCCTATGTCATGCAGAATGTCCTCGGCAGCGATCGTCTCGCGCCTGATACGCGATTCCGCGAAGGCAATGTCTTCCGGCACACGTGGATTGAGATGGTGACAGACCATGAGCATATCGAGGTGCTCGTCCATCGTGTTGACGGTAAAGGGCATTGTGGGATTGGTGGAGGACGGCAGGACGTTCGGCTCCCCGCATACTTTGATAATGTCCGGCGCATGGCCTCCGCCGGCTCCCTCCGTATGGAAAGAGTGAATCGTACGGCCTTTGAAGGCCTTGATGCTGTCTTCGACGAAACCGGCTTCGTTCAAGGTATCCGTGTGAATGGCGACTTGCACATCATACCGTTCGGCCACGCTGAGACAGCAGTCGATCGCGGCCGGCGTGGTACCCCAATCCTCGTGGAGCTTGAGCCCAATGGCGCCGGCCTCCACCTGCTCGTCCAATCCCTCCGGCAAGGATGAGTTGCCCTTGCCGAGAAACCCGAGGTTGATGGGAAAGCCGTCCGCCGCCTCCAGCATGCGATGAATGTTCCACGGACCGGGCGTGCAGGTAGTGGCATTGGTCCCCGTGGCCGGGCCCGTCCCGCCGCCGATCAATGTGGTCAGCCCATTGGCGAGCGCTTCGGTGATGATCTGCGGGCAAATGAAATGAATGTGGGTATCGATCCCGCCGGCCGTGACGATCTTGCCTTCAGCCGAGAGGACCTCCGTTCCCGGGCCGACTTCCATGCCTTTCGTTACCCCGTCCATCAGGTCGGGATTACCTGCCTTGCCGATGCCGACGATGCGGCCGTCGCGAATGCCGATGTCTCCCTTCACGATGCCCCACCAGTCGAGAATGATGGCGTTCGTGATGACGAGGTCGAGCGCGCCTTTGGCACGGGTCGCGGCAGGAGATTGCCCCATACCGTCCCTGATGACTTTGCCGCCGCCGAACTTGGCCTCCTCTCCCGGGACGGTGAGGTCGCGAGTAATTTCTATAAACAGCCCGGTGTCGGCCAAACGAATACGGTCACCGGCGGTGGGACCGTAGAGGTCGTTGTATTGGCGGCGTGGAAGCTTCATGCGATCATGCCTCTTTCTGGCGCTCACTTTATCCGTCTACTCGGGGAGAGAAACAACTGCGAGCAGACTTCATGCTGTACGCAAGGGCATAGGACGTGAGCTGAAATGGTGCTTATTCTCTGCCCTTCGGTCGTACAGAATCCGGGTTTATCCCCGCCCCCTGCCTGGGGGAGAGGACGGAGGTGAGGGGGTTATGAAGCCCCCGTCTTGCGCCCTGGCCAAGGCCTTCCCTTTCACCTCGGAATCGTCCAACTTGCCGTTCACCAATCCATTGATGCCGTAGGCAATGCGGTTGCCGCCGAGCGCGACGAGCGTCACCCGCTTGGCCTCGCCCGGCTCGAACCGCACGGCGGTGCCGGCGGGCACCTGCAAGCGGAATCCATAGGCTCGCTCCCGGTCGAACCTAAGCGCCCGATTGGCTTCGAAGAAATGACAATGCGACCCCACCTGGATCGGCCGATCGCCGGTATTCGAGACGGTCAATTCAAGCGTCTCACGTCCATGCAATGCGATCACATCACCTTCGCCGAGGATGATTTCACCAGGGATGATCTCTTGATGGGACCTGACCTTAGTAGTAGCAGAAGCGGCTCTCCGGGCTCCGGTTTTGGAAGGCTTCTTTCGCTCTAATGCTCGCTTTTTCATTCCTGCACCTACCGTATCGGCTCATGCACCGTCACCAGCTTGGTTCCGTCGGGAAACGTGCCCTCGACTTGGAGTTCCGGAATCATCTCTGCCACGCCCGGCATGACGTCTTTCTTCTTCAACAGGGTCGCGCCGAAGGTCATCAACTCGGACACGCTCTTGCCGTCGCGAATGCCTTCCAGAATCGCCGCTGTGATGAAGGCGACGGCTTCCGGGTGGTTCAATTTCAGTCCCCTCTTGCGGCGTTCCTTTGCCAGATTCGCCGCGACATAGATCAACAATTTTTCCTGCTCGCGCGGTGTCAGATGCATGTCAAAGCCTCGTCCATCGTCGAACCTCAAACGTCATCGCGATGCCAATGGCAGGCGACAACCGTCATGCGTCAATCGGTCCTCCGGACTGCCGCGGGTGCGGATAGAATTTCTCTCGCATCGTACAGGTCCGTCGTGCCGGACGGCTTCTGGCCTTTGAACATCGTCACTGTCATCGACGTCCGCCGCGAAAGCGCGAGTACGTCGGCCCGTTGGGAAAGGAGGAAATAATCGTATCCCTCCCGCAACGTCAACTCCGCGGACCGCCGGCGTATATAGTCGTCCAGCTGCTCCTGGGAAGTGAAGGAACTGACCCGGTATTCGACGCGATAGACGTTCTCCTTGAGCTGCTCGACTTGATCCTTGTCGGCACTGACCAGGGGGGTATACTGCCCAGTAGCACAGCCGGCACATGCCGTGAGCAGGAGGACCAGAGCCGCTTCGTAGACTCCTCTCCATTGCCCTTTGCATTGAATATGAGGCTGGATTGTCCGAGGCATCTCCGACCGTCTCTCATGCCAGCGACAGTGGCGTGCATACTAGCCAGGGCGGCTGATGAGATCAACAGGAGTCTTCACTCGCGAGCCAGGGGACGTTTCCATTCAAATGGGTGAGGCGAGGACGTATGGGCTGATTTGCAACAGAACCCGCATTAGATCACCACAAGGTGAGCAGTTCAGAACCACGAGGGATTGTCCGGTCACACCCATGGCTCTATACCGTCAAGTGCTTCTTGACTTCTTCATGAGTGAGCTCATCCGCACGCCCCGCTGCCACCACAGTTCCTTTTGACATCACGACATATCGATCCGCCAGCCTGGCCGCGAAATGCAGCCCTTGCTCGACCAAGACGATCGAGAAGCGTCTCGTGGCCTTGAACCCGATGATCACATCTTCGATGTGGTCCACAATCGACGGCTGAATGCCCTCGGTCGGTTCATCCAGCAGCAGGACTTGGGGGTCCGACAGGATCGCTCGACCGATTGCAAGTTGTTGTTGCTCACCACCGCTCAGCACACCCCC
>DASTLA010000176.1:0-6654 GCA_035715525.1 Nitrospiraceae bacterium | reverse complement strand
GAACGGTCAATGCTTTCGGAGACGGTCCTTTCGGAATCGGTTCAAACAACTTGGCGATGACGGGAAGCAAGGTGTCGGCTTTGATATCACCGACAACGACCAACGTGGCATTGTTGGGTGAATAATAGGTGTCGTAATGCCGCTGCAAGTCCTCCAGGCTCATCGCATCTAAGTCGGAAAACCAACCGATCACCGGCCAATGATAGGGATGACTGACGAATGATTGAGCGAAGACGGCTTCGACGAGCGCTCCCTGCGGGTCGTCCTCGGATCGCAACCGGCGTTCCTCTTTGACGACTTCGCGCTCGGTCTTGAATTCGTTCGGATCCAAGACGAGGCCTTGCATCCGATCCGCTTCCAACTCCAGTGCCAGCCCCACGCGGTCGGCCGCGAGGTTTTCGAAATAGGCGGTAAAGTCTTGGCTCGTGAAAGCATTGTCCATGCCGCCGTTCTTGCGAATTATCCGCGAGAACGACCCCTTCGGATACTTGGTCGTTCCTTTGAACATCATGTGTTCAAGCATGTGCGAGAGTCCCGCCCGCCCCATGACTTCATTGCGGGATCCCACTTTGTACCAGACCTGAACCGTGGCTACCGGCGCCTTGGGAACTTCAACCAAAATGACCTTCATGTCGTTTGACAGGGTAAATTCTTTCGGTTCCACCGCATGAGCTGTCGACGCGATGAACAAGGCGAATATCAGTGCGGGACTACAGGTGCGCAGAACCGATGTGGCGATCTTCTTGTAGTGCGGGGGCTGGCTAGTCATTGAAGAAAAACATGCTAGCAACGGGGTTGAATCTGTGTCAAGGCAACGGCTGGCGATGGGATTACCATGCCGCCGAGCTGGCCGCACGCTCCCAGAACGTCACGGCCGCGGCTCCTGCGAAGATAGACATCGAAGTGTGCGCGGCGCAGCAGTTTCTGGAACGATCCGATGACGTCGTCGGAGGGACGGTGATAGGCGCTCCCAGGAAACGGATTGAACGCGATGAGATTCACCTTGCATCGCAGTCCGCGAAGCAGACGAACCAGGGCCCGTGCATGTTCCGGTTGATCATTTACGCCAGCGAGGAGCACATACTCGAAGGTGAGCCGATCACGCTGTGCCAACGGATAGGCGCGACAAGCCGCCATCAGGCGTTTGAGCGGATACATTTTTTCCACCGCCGGCATGATCGCCCGTCGCACCTCCTCCGTCGGTGCGTTCAAGGAGACTGCGAGATTCACTTTCATGCGAGCGACATCCTTGATACGGGAGGCCAGCCCGGCCGTTGAGAGGGTGATTCGTCGGGGCGAGAATCCTAACCCCCAGCGGCTGTCTGTCAATCGTACAACGGCCTCTTCAACGGCTTCGAGGTTGGCAAGCGGCTCGCCCATACCCATGAACACCAAATTGGTCAGACGCGTGTGGTCGCCGAGATGGTCATGGACGAGCAGAACTTGATTCATGATTTCGTGAATACGCAGATTGCGTTTCAGGCCCATCCTTCCAGTCAGACAAAAGCCGCAGTCCAGGGTACAACCGACCTGTGTCGACAGACAGAGGGTCAAACGCTCCTCGTCAGGAATCAGGACGCACTCGACCTCTTGTTTGTCCGTTAAGGTCAGGACGAATTTCCGGGTACCGTCCTCGGAAGAAAAGACTCGAATCTGTGAGGGTTGCTCGATCGTGCAGATCGAGGTCAATCGTTCGCGGTCGGCGTGGGAGAGGTCGGTCATCTCTGAAACGAGCTTGGCCCGACTGCGGTACAGCCATCGCAGGATTTGTTGAACGCGATAGGCCGGCCAGCCGAGTTCCCGGACGAAACCGGCCAACTCCGCTTCACTCATTGCCAGCAGATTGACTTTCTCCTGTGCGGCAGCGGGCATAGGGAAGCCTAACACAGGAAAAAAAGACGGAACAAGCAAAGCGAATCGAATCGCGTTTCCGGGCTGCTTTGCTATAATGGAGCGCTGCACACCCTCTTCCCCGGGATGATCGTGACCAATCCTTCTCGTCGGACCGCTACGGCTTGTCTTGCGGTGTGGTTGTTGGCTTCGGGCGTCCTAGCGGGGGCCGTGGCCGACTCGCCTCCGTCCCCCTCTACCGTCCCCGCCTGTGAGGACGCGGAGGACTGTTTTCGGGTGGCAGTGGCCATGAACGACGGTCAGCGCTCTCCGACGCAGCGGGAGCAATTGCTGACCCTGAAGATCGAGCAACTGCGTCGGCTGTCGAACCTTCACCCCGGTTCGCGGTGGGCCAAGCGAGGGGAGATCCTGCTCGCGACCTTGCTGATCGAGCGCGATCCTGGCGAGTCCATTCGGCTTCTCCGTGGAGCGCAGCCGGACTTTCCTGTTCTTGATGATTATTTGCGTTTATGGATCGGCGAAGCGCTGCTCAAACTCGGCGATGCGACCCAAGCAGCCGAGACGCTGGAAAGCATTCCACAAGCTGTGCCGGATTCCAATTTGCTCGCAAAGAGCGCTTATCGCACAGGCGACGCTTGGTATGCCGCTTCAATATGGGGTAAGGCGGCCCAATGGTATGAGCGCGCTCTGTCTTCGGCCGAGAAGGATCCGGCCGCTCCATCGGCCTTGCTGAACCTGGCTGATTGCCAGATCCGTGAGAATAAGTTCGGCGAGGCACGTGCGACGCTCAAGCTCTTATGGATGCGACATCCACAATCCCCGGAAGCCCGGGAGGCCAAGGCACGGTTGGAATCCAACGTGGGCGGCGAGCCCTGGACCCCTTCTCCCGAGGATTACTACATCCGTGCTCAGGCCTACTTTGCTCAAGCACTGCAGGCTGAGGGAGTGGAAGAAATACGGCGATTCCTGACATTAGCGCCGGGCCACCCTCGCCGCTTCGAAGCCAGACTCAAGCTGGGAATCGCCGCCGTTCGGTTGAAACAATATGACTTGGCGCGGGATACTTTCCGAGCGTTGGCAGCCGAGCGTGTGCAGGAGTCTGCCGAGGCAACGGTGTGGCTGGCCCGGGTCCATCTTCGGCAAGGGCAAGGAGACAAGCTGTTGGAGTTGGCCCGCTCCCTTGGAAACGGCGGCCTCACCGGTGATCAGCGAGCGATGGTGCACCTGTTTGCGGCGGTGTGGCTTGAGGATCAAGGCCGGTATGATGAGTCGATCACCATGTTTCAACAGGTGGCGAAACTCGGAGATTCGGCAAGCCAACGGGCTGAAGGGCTGTGGAGGGTAGGTTGGGTGCAATATCGCATCGCGCGGTACCAGGAGGCAGCCGGCACGTTTCGTCTGGTGGCGGAATCCCATGTCAATGGGCTCGAGCCACAGGCAATGTACTGGCATGCACGAGCCAGTGAACGCGATCATCGTCCGAAAGAACAGACCGCGGACTCATATGCCCGCGTCTGCGATCGGTATGCATACAGCTATTATTGCCAGTTGGCTGCCCAACACGGAGCGCTCCCGGTCGTCAATACCGTCCTCGCCGCCGGTCCGGTTTCGGAAGTTTCGGCCAAAATCGAAAGCGAGCGACTCCCGGAGGACCGACGCGCCGAAATCGAGCGGCATCCTGCGTACCGGAGGGCGCTCGAGTTGAAACATATGGGCTTCGGGTACGATGCATCCCGCGAGCTTGGTTTTCTCACTGAACTTTACAGTCGCGACTCCGATGTGCTGCTTGCCTTTTCCACATTGCTGAGCGAAGCAGGTGCGTACCATCCGGCACTTCGAATTGCGAAAATTCATTTTCGGGACAAGCTGGAACGGGCCGGTACGGGCGTAGCCCCGGAACTCTGGACCGTCGCATATCCGACTGGGCTCGTGCCACTGATCGAAGCCCAGGGGGTGAAAACGGTAGATCCCCTATTGGCCGCGGCTATCATCCGCGAAGAAAGCCAATATGACGAGAAGGCCGTCTCGATGGTCGGGGCGATCGGCCTCATGCAACTCATGCCCGTCACGGCCAACGCCGTCGCTCAGCGTTATGGTTTTCCACCGGTAGACCGCGACGACCTCTTCGATCAAGAAACCAATATCCGTCTGGGCGTGCGTTATCTGGGGCAGTTATTGGAACAATTTTCGGGAAATATAGCCTATGCCGTGGCCGCCTATAATGCCGGTCCGCTCGCCGTCAACAATTGGATCGCGATGCATCGCGGCCGTGATCAAGACGAATTCGTCGAACTGATTCCGTATCAAGAAACCCGCTTGTACGTCAAAAGAGTGCTTCGGAGCTACGGCGAGTATGTCCGATTACGAAACAGCGCTTCCACTGTCCCGTTTTCTTGACAAGGTCCCGGCAAGTTTCTATATTCCCCGCAATCGTCAACCCACTGCACCCATACTCCATAAAGTGAGGAAGTCTCATGTCGTTAGAGCGTCTTGATGCCCTCGAAATCCGCATTCGCGACTTGGTCAAGCTCGTCCAGGATCTCAAGCGAAAGAACGCCGCGCTTGAAGACGAACTCCGACTGGCTCGAGAACGCCTTTCCACTCGTGATGACGAGAACCGCCGTTGGGAACGCGAACGGATGGACATACGATCGCGGATCGAAAAGGTGTTGGGTGAGATAGAGGTGCTGGAGTGCCTGGACTCTTCCAAGGAGGTGGCGCTTGACTAGAACCATCGAGGTGGAGATTTATGGACAGCGATACAGCATCAACGGTGAGGCGGATGAGGCTTATGTGAGGCGGCTCGCGGAAATCGTTGATAAACAAATGAAAACCGTCTCGACAAGTATGAAGACCGCCACCCCGGTGAAGCTCGCGGTCCTAGCGGCGGTCAATCTGGCCCATGAGCTCATGGAGTCGGAGCGCCGTCGTCAACAGGGGGAAGCGGATGCCGATCGTCGCATGGCGTCGTTGATGGATTCCATTGAGCAACAGA
Organism: Nitrospiraceae bacterium; assembly: GCA_035715525.1. Lineage (GTDB taxonomy): Bacteria > Nitrospirota > Nitrospiria > Nitrospirales > Nitrospiraceae > JAHBWI01. Next base: position 1,808 of record DASTLA010000176.1, on the reverse strand, counting down.
TGCCGTCGCTCTCGTCACGCTGAGATTCGCCTTGCAATCGTTGGGGTGCTTTGTTATCGTCTTGCCGTGTCAGGAAACGGGATGGTTGTGACCTGAGAGGGCAAGCAACGCACGTTGGGGAAAGGAAATTCGACCAGGTTGGCATAGGCGACGGTTCTGAGCGCAAACATATGGAATCGCTTAAATTGGTGGTCGTTGTAAGCGTGGTTATCGGGACATGGGTATGGCAACGAATGACCCATGTCTGTATCATTGTGCGACAACAATGGGTTCAGGTGACAGCGGGATACGGGAGAGCATGGTCCGACGCTTCTGCGCCGGTGCTCCCTATTCCCATATTCCACAGATATTCATCTCGGCGGTCCTATTCAAAGTCGATCAGGGCAAGCGGAGATGAACGATTTGGGGCGAGGCCGACCACACCTCGTAGCAGATATGCACAAGCGATTCAGCGGCTCGGCACCGATCTCTGATTAGCCACAGTCATTTCCTATCTCCTCTTCAGTCGCCTCTTTTTGGTTCTGCCATTCCCCTTGTCATCGCGTCTTTGTCCTGAAATTGCAGGCGGATCTTTCGAGATCCCCTTGCATGTAAGGGAGGTGGTTCCCATTTCTCTCACAGTGATTGCCTATATTTTCACAGCATTGTTGGGTGCAGGGGCTGGTGTTGCACTCTATGAGTTCATGCGACGTCGCTCGGTATTGGGTCGCCGAGCTGAATCGGAAAACCAAGCGGCTCAGATTCTGCAGTCCGCGCAGCGGGAATCTGAAAACTTGCTGAAAGAGGCCAGGCTCGAAGCGAAAGACTTGGTGTTCCAAGCCAAAACCGAACTCGAAAAGGACCAAAAGGCCCGCCTTGCGGAGGCAGCGAATATCGAACGGCGATTTGCGCAACGTGAGGAGGCGCTGGAGAAAAAGTTCGGCGCGTTAGAGAAGCGGGACGCCGAAGCATTGAAGCGGGAGCAGGAACTGCTGCGACGGGAGGAAGGGCTTGTTCAAAGAGAATCGGAATGCGCACGAGCTCTCCGCGAGCACCGCGAGGCGCTCGAACGGGTCGCAGGGTTGACTGCGGAGGAAGCCAAACGCCAGCTCGTGCAGGAAATGGAAAGTCAGGCGCGGCTGGAAGCGGCCGGTCTCGCCAAGCGCACGCTCGAAGAAGCCAAGGAGAACGCGGAGCGGGAGGCGCGCGAAATTATCGCGCGTTCTATCCAGCGCGTGACACGGGACTACGTCAACGAGGCGACCATCTCGGTGGTCCCGATTCCGAATGATGCCATGAAAGGTAGGATCATCGGTCGCGAGGGCCGCAACATTCGCGCGATCGAGGCGGCCACCGGGATCGACTTGATCATCGATGAGACCCCCGAAGCCGTCATCATTTCAGGATTCGACCCGTTGCGTCGAGAAATTGCGAAAGTGTCTCTGGAACGGCTCATGCATGACGGCCGTATCCATCCCACGCGTATCGAGGAGATCGTCGAAAAGGTCAAGACGGAAATAGAAAAGCTCATGATCGAAGAGGCCGAGAAGGTCATTTTCGAGGTGGGCTTGTCCGATTTCCATCCCGAGCTCGTGAAAGTGCTCGGGCGATTGAAATTTCGTACGAGCTACGGTCAGAACAATCTGTATCATGCGCGAGAGGCCGCGTACATTTGCGGCATCATGGCTTCAGAGCTTGGTTTGGACGTCAAGCTCGCGAAGCGGGGCGCATTGCTGCATGACATCGGGAAAGCGGTGAGTCACGAGGAGGAAGGTCCGCACGCCATGCTGGGGGCCGAAATCGCAAAGAAATACGGGGAGCATCCCAAA
>DASTLA010000175.1:0-20781 GCA_035715525.1 Nitrospiraceae bacterium | reverse complement strand
GCAGAACGCAGAATGGCCTTCGTGGGCATGCAGCCGCGCAGAATACAGAGCCCGCCCAAGGGGCCGTGGTCAACGACCGCGACGTCAGCCCCCGCGTCCCTGGCGACACGAGCAGCCGCATAGCCAGCAGAACCGCCCCCGATGACAATCACGTCATGCTGACGAAGAGATGGTGAAGAAGGTTGAGTGGGCATGCCTCGGTCCGATACAGTAGCGTCGTAGGATACATCATGATCCGACCTGGTCGCTATCGCCACTATAAAGGATACGACTACGAGGTCCTCGGCGTCGCTCGGCATTCGGAGACCGAAGAGGAATACGTGGTCTACCGCGCCTTGTACGGTGAAGGCGGATTGTGGATCCGACCGAAGGCAATGTTCCTGGAGTCCGTATGGGTCGAGGGAACTGTGCAGCCGCGCTTCAAACTCTTAGAGGAAAATCCAAGTTGAGAAAGTGGCGGCTTGCCCGAGCCGCCGCCCGGTCGTATCGACGACATTCCACACCGTCGCACGCTCTACCAAGAATCGGCGCCCGGTCGCAGAAATTCGCACTCCACGATAATTCTCTATGTAGCCTCGGCGGCGAGCTTGCTCGAGCATCCATTCTCGTTCGGCCCGATTCACCGGCTCCGCCGTGAGGCGCGAAGGAGTTTTGACGAGTCCGTCCCAGGAAGTGTCCCACAATTCCAGCGCCAATTGATTCCCATAGTTCAAGACCGGATCCTGTTCAATGCCATGGGAGACGACTACAATGGGCGCAAGGAATAGCCTGTGGGCCTGTACCATCGCATCTCCGATGCGAACGATCAGTTCCCGCCCCGTCCAATGCCGATAGCTGTTCAACAGCAGCTGGCCCCAATCTACAGCCGCGGGGTGGCTCCATGCTGGACCGGAGTGTTCCATAGATTGAAATTCGTTGCACAGGGGATTTGCAGGGTTCCTGTGGGTTTGCGGCTTCGATCATGCCTTTCGCCGACGATGCCGCTGCTTACGTCGGCACTCTACGGAGATAGCGTACGAACAGGCTGTCCCCGTGTCGTCCTACGAGTGTCATGATTAGATCACCCCGTTGTAAAGTTCCATCCCTGTCGGACACAACACCGTCCTCTATGAAGATGGCACAACGCCACGTTTCCACGATGCCTTCCCGTCCTTGTTTAGTGAGGCGTACAATTCCACCGTGTTGGAACTGATAAGACATGGCAGGGGGGATGGCGTCAAACATTTCGTCCGTCGAATTCATGAGCGGCTTGGGCGAATGAGCGGATTTCACGCCGCCCTGTTTGGAATACTGAAACATTTGGTAGGGAAGAAGGTAGCCTGCATGGGGATCGCGGAACTGATAAGGAGAATCGAACTTGATCAACTGCCACTTCCCCACCAATTCATTTTGCGTGCAAGACCGGAAGGGGCCCGCCTGAAGCACGGCCTTGGGCTTGCCAAATGCCTTCACCTGCGAACGATCCGCAGCTTCCACCGTTGTGGCCGGGCCTATGATTGCACCGAGCACCATCGTCATCATTATGTATCGAACCATGACTCGCTCCATAGTGGTTAGCATGCAACTCGGCAATAATGCACCATTGCTAAGCCTAGCAGAGCCTCCTAACTGGCTGGGAAATCGAGCCTATGAGCGCTCTTTGCGTGGCTCAGGAGCAGTAGAGGGGCTGGGAAGGGACTTCGGGGCTCTCGGCAAAACACGATATTCGATTAACCGGCAAATGCAAAAGGAGACTTGCCGCCATTCCGCGGTGATCTTCACGATCACCGAGCCGCAGACCGTGCAGTTGAGCGCACGAGCGTCTCTCTTAATCGTCCACCGAGGGATCGTAATATGCTCGCAATCCAAAGAGTCGCGTTCCATGGAATCTCTATCGGTATGCCGTTCAATAATCTGAAGACCAGCATCGACGATCCCAGCCTTAGCCCTTGATGCCGATGACCCTGTGCCATGTATAATAGGCTCTTTTCGTAAGCCCTACGTCGCCCGCGGTAGCGTTTTTGAAGGAGCCAGGGATGCTCGGACACACATTGTTTGACAAGATTTGGGATTCGCACGTCGTGTATACCGAAGCCGATGGCACGACGTTGCTGTATATCGATCGGCATCTGGTGCACGAGGTCACTTCGCCTCAGGCTTTTGAGGGGCTCAAGGTTGCGGGACGCAAGCCCCGCCGACCTGGCGCCACCCTGGCAGTCCCCGATCACAACGTACCGACCACCGATCGGCGGCTCGGTATCGCCGACCCAGTCAGTGCCAAGCAAATCCAGACATTGGAGGAGAACTGTACGGAATTCGGAATTACCGTCTTCAAGATGAGCGACCTCCGACAAGGGATCGTTCACGTGATTGGGCCCGAACAGGGCTTTACTTTGCCGGGAATGACGATCGTGTGTGGCGACTCCCATACCGCCACCCATGGCGCGTTTGGAGCATTGGCGTTCGGCATCGGAACCAGCGAAGTGGAACATGTTCTGGCCACTCAATGCTTGGTTCAAAAGCGGCCCAAGACGATGGAGATCAGAGTAAACGGTGAACTCTCTTCGCGCTGTTCCGCGAAGGACGTCATTCTGGCAATCATCGGTAAGATTGGCACCGCCGGTGGAAATGGCTTTGTCATTGAGTACAGCGGGTCGACGATCCGGGATCTGAGCATGGAAGGCCGTATGACACTGTGCAACATGTCGATCGAAGGTGGAGCGCGGGCGGGCATGGTCGCGCCGGACGAAAAGACGTTCGCCTATATCAAGGGACGTCCGATGGCTCCCACAGGCGCTCGCTGGCATGAGGCGGTCGCTTCCTGGCGACAGCTCCATAGTGATCCAGATTCACGGTATGACGCGGTCGTGGAACTACGAGCAGAAAGCATTGCACCGCAAGTAACCTGGGGAACAAGTCCCGGCATGGTCACGGGAATCGATGGAGAAGTACCGGATCCCCGCACAATGGACGATGACAAGTTGCGCCACGCCACCGAACGAGCGTTGGAATACATGGGTCTTTCACCGGGGATGCCGATCCGCGACATCAAGATCGACCGTGTGTTCATCGGCTCCTGCACGAACTCCCGAATTGAGGACCTCCGACTGGCCGCCCAGTACGCTAAGGGGAAAAAGGTGGCGACCGGGATCCATGCCATGGTGGTCCCCGGCTCTGGCCTTGTGAAGCAGCAGGCCGAAGAAGAAGGTCTGGACAGAATTTTCCGAGAGTCGGGGTTCGAATGGCGCGAACCAGGCTGTAGCATGTGCCTAGCGATGAACGCCGATGTGCTGAAGCCGGGCGAGCGTTGCGCGTCGACCAGCAATCGGAATTTTGAGGGACGTCAGGGGGCGGGAGGTCGCACTCACCTCGTGTCTCCTGCCATGGCAGTCGCCGCGGCGATTGAAGGCCACTTTGTCGATATCAGGCAGTGGAGCTGATACGTTCAACGATGAGACTATCATCCGTGTAGCGAAATTTGTACGGCGCATTCGATGGAGACATAACTGTTATGCAACCATTTACTTCTTTAACTGGCATCGTCGCGCCGCTGGATCGCTTGAATGTGGACACTGACCAAATCATCCCAAAGCAGTTTCTGAAGACGATCAGACGCACGGGACTGCGAGAAGGCTTGTTTTATGACTGGCGGAAGAAAAAGGATGGCACACTCGATCCTGACTTTTTTCTCAACCAGCCGCGATATGATGGTGCGGCTATTTTGCTGGCCCGGGACAACTTCGGATGCGGCTCCTCGCGCGAGCACGCCCCATGGGCCCTGCTTGACCAGGGATTTCGCTGTATAATTGCGCCCAGCTTTGCAGATATTTTTTACAATAATTGCTTCCAGAACGGCATCCTTCCCGTCGTTTTGAGGACGGAAGAGGTTCAATCCCTGTTTCAAAACGTCGCTGCACAGGATGGTTACCGGATCACGGTGGATCTCGCCGCGCAACAGGTGACAACGCCGACGGGAACTGCTTATCGATTTGAAATTGATCCTTTTCGCAAAGATTGCCTCTATCGGGGACTGGATTCCATCGGTCTCACCCTCCGTCATGCCAGTGAAATTGACGACTACGAGCAGAGGCGTCGATCCCAAGTTCCGTGGTTGTTTGAGGACGTTGCATAGCACGGGCAGTTTCGATGACCTGGTGGGAGACTATTCTCTTTCCCTTCATGTGGTTATGGCGGCCGAAATTGTTTTTCATCCTGTTGTTTTTTGCCGGTGCGGCTTATCTGCTCGTGGTGTTCAATTGGAGTTACTCCGACGGCGAGCGTGCCGGCTATCTGCAGAAATTCTCCCGCAAAGGGTGGATTTGCAAGACGCATGAGGGCGAGCTAGCCATGACCACCGTACCAGGCGTCGCGCCGCTTTTATGGGATTTCAGTGTGTGGGATGATGAACTGGCAAAAAAATTGGATGGCCGAATGGGCAAGCGCGTAGTTCTGCACTACAAGGAATTTCGATACATTCCCACCACCTGCTTCGGCGAAACGGCCTACTTTGTCGATCGCATTGAGATTTTAGACTAGCGTCATCGCCCAGCGTCGCTCATAGCCACTTCTTCTGTTTGAAAAAATAGAGCATCGCACCTCCGCTTATTGCCATGACCGCCAGAACGGCGGGATATCCCCAGGGCGACTTCAATTCCGGCATGTGCTCGAAGTTCATTCCATAAATGCTGGCAATAAAACTGAGGGGCATGAAAATGGTCGTGATGATAGTCAGTACTTTCATGACGGCGTTCAACCGATAGCTGACGCTGGACAGGTAGACCTCCATCATGGAAGAGACCATCTCACGCAAGTTCTCGATCGTATCCACGATCTGGACCACATGGTCATACACGTCTCGAATAAATACTTTGGTGGTCCCTTGCAAGAATTGTCCGTCCGACCGCGACAGGTTATTGAGGACGTCTCGAAGGGGCCAAACCGAACGACGAACAAACAGCAACTGCCGCTTCAACGTGTGAATATCCCGGAGGGTCTCAGGCTGGGGGTTCGTCACGACTGTATCCTGAAGCACCTCGATTTTCTCACCTAAGGTTTCCAGGACGGCAAAATAACGATCCACGATCGAATCCATCAACGCATAGAGGAGATAGTCCGCTCCCGCATGGCGGAGGCGGCCCTTTCCTGCCCGAAGGCGTTCCTTGATAACCTGAAAGACGTCCCCCCCGTTTTCCTGAAACGAGAGCAGAAAGTTTTCACCAAATACCAAACTCACTTGCTCGACATTAATGTCCCCACGGCGGTCGCCCTCGTACAGCATTTTTAGGACGACATAGCCGTATGTGCCGTAGTCATCGAGCTTAGGACGTTGGTCGGTATTGGCGATATCCTCCAGCAAGAGCGGGTGGAGCCCAAAGATCTTCCCAAATGTCTCCAGCACGTCCATCTTATGGATACCACCGATATCGACCCACCGGACCATCGCATCACCAGGGGTGGTGACTTCCTCAGGCTTGACGGCCGTCCGCTCCTGAAATTGGGCTTCATCATAGTCGAAAACGCTGATCCTGACGGTCTCCGCCCGCTTTTCGCCGATATGAACCAACGTGCCCGGTGGCAAGCCGGACTTCCTGGACCGCTTTTGGACTAGCTTCATAATGGGTCGCTTGTACGCGGAACGCTGAAAGCGGTCAAGAGCCTTGTGCTGTCAGTAATTATCTCTCTTTGTTGTGGGTTCCGGACCTGGTACGGTAGAAATAGTAAAGGGAATGAAATGATGGATCGTGAACTCACTACTCTGAGGAAAGCGGTGCTGTGCGCCGGCGCCGAGGCTCTTCGATTAGCACAGATTGGTTTTGAAACGCATACAAAAAGCGATCGTTCTCCGGTCACATCGGCAGATTTAGCGGTCAATAGCATTCTACGTGCACACTTGAGTGAGGCGTTCCCGGAAGACGGATGGCTCTCGGAGGAATCTCAGGATAGTCCGGACCGCTTGGAAAAACGGCGCGTATGGATTGTTGATCCAATAGATGGGACACGGGCTTTTGTGCGTGGACTCTCGGAATATTGCATCTCCGTCGCCTTGGTTGACCAGGGAAGACCGGTTGTGTGCGCTGTGTTTAACCCTGCGACAGGAGAATGGTTTTCCGCGATACATCGGCGCGGCATGACTATCGAGACCGTACTGGATCAGAAGAGGCGTCAATTCGAGCCCGCTGAACGACCAGTTGTGCTCGTGAATCCCTGGGAATTGAGTACCGGGCGACTTCGTTCGCTCGAATCGCACGTACGATGCCGCCCAATCGGCTCTATCGCCTACGCCCTCGCCCTGGTCGCCGCGGGCCAGGCCGATGCTGCGATCATGCTCGAGGGTGGCAATGAATGGGATATTGCAGCCGGTGTCCTGCTGGTTCTGGAGAGCGGCGGTCGCGCGAGTAATGCTTCCGGCCATCAACCGGTGTTCAATCAGCCCAATCCTCGCCAGCAGGGTGCGGTTGCGCTTAGTCGTACGCTGGAGCCCGGTCTTTTGGATCTGCTCGAAAAGACCGTTATGGACAGCCGATAAGCACGGCTTCTTGACTCACCCTCTATAAGGGAGATCTCGCATGCGCATCGCCGTCATCGGAACCGGAGTGTTGGGTAGCGCCATTGCCGAGCGCTTTCAATCCAATGGGCATGAGGTGATGGTCTACAACAGGACACCCCAAAGAGCCATTCCGTTGCAGAATCATGGCCTCATCGTCGCCGAACAGCCGGGGCAGGCTATTCGTACTGCCGACGTGACTCTGTTGACCTTGTCCGATTACCCAGCGATTCAATCGGTGCTGCTCAGCATCGAGACCGTCCCTGCGTTATCGGGAAGTACTGTCATACAGCTAGGCACGATTGGGCCTGATGAAAGTATTCAGCTGTCTCAAACGTTGTTCCAGTTGGGAAGTGACTATTTCGAAGCACCCGTATTGGGCAGCGTAACGGAGGCGAGCCATGGTTCTTTGTTGGTGATGGTCGGTGCCACAGTCGAGCAATACTCACGTTGGAGTCAAACGCTGCATATTCTGGGAAGCGAGCTGCACCACATCGGACCGGTCGGGACTGCGGCAATCATGAAACTAGCGCTGAATCAGCTCATTGCAGCAGAAACGGCCGCGTTTGGCTTTAGTCTTGGACTGATCCGTCGAACAGGTGTTTCCCCCAGCACTTTCATGGCCTTGCTCCGAAAAAGCGCATTATTTGCGCCGACATTCGACAAAAAACTACCACGGTTGTTGGACCGTGACTATAGTCGGCCCAATTTTTCAGCCCGTCATCTCCTAAAGGATGTCGATCTCGTGTTGCGGACTGCAGAAAAAAGTGAACTGAACACGGTCGGGTTGGAAGGAGTGCGCCGGCTGCTGGAGAATGCCCTGGAACGAGGACTAGCTGATTACGATTACTCTTGTCTATACGAAGCGATTGATCCTCCTGGATGAATGTGTGCTATTACCTTGTGGCGTTTGACAAAATGGAGATGTTTTGTGCATCGAGCAGCACAGGGGTCTTGGTCACGCGGAATGTTCCCCCTGGCTTCTTGGGGCTGCGGTCGCCTTCAATACGGGTGTACCACCAGTGCCCTTCGCCCTCTTTATAATCCGCCGAAAGCGCGATTTCGAATTCTCCTTCGCGGTCATTTTCCCGCTGCAACCACCTTCCTTTCCACATGCGATCGACCAGCATGCTCGTCATGAACCGTCCGTCTTTAAAGTCATACGTCCCATTGCCGAACCGGTCCAGTCTCAACGTGATCGTCATCCCTTTTTCCTCATAGTCCCATTCACCGGCCAATATGTCGTTATCCCCGGCCGACGTACCCTCCCGTTCACCTGTTATGCCGGAAGTGGGCATGTCCGACGACCGCAATTGATGGGCGCAACCGCTTAAGAGGAGCAGACCGATACATACAGATGCCCCGACACTCGTCATAGAACAGTTCAAAGAAATTTTCATCATGCCCTAAATTATCTCCTGATTTGGTAACCTTCATTTTGTTTTGATATCACACCTCTCCAAACTACCACAAGTTCTCTAGCTATTCTGCCAGGAACGCGCAAACCCGCGAATCGACGCCATATACTCGGGCTCGATACGGTCAGCCGAGGCGAGAGAGCCGGTCACATGCTTCAAGCAAATCGCCGTCACTCTTGGCAAAACAGAAGCGTATGAATTGGTGGCCCTTAGATCCTTGAAAAAACGCTTCTCCTGGCACCCCGGCAATTCCGGTTCGTTCAAGAAGATGCATCGCCCGCTCTTTCCCCGTGCTTCCCGGCAACCGGGAAGCATCGGCAAGGACATAGTAGGCGCCTGCGGGGATCGCAGGCGGCAACCCCGCCTTGGTCAGAGCCTCGCAGAACCGGTCCCGCTTTGCTTGATACTCCCTTGCAAGATCAGTGTAAAACGTTGCCGGTAGCTGCTCAATACCCATCGCCACACCGTATTGAAGTGGCGCCGGCGCACAGACATACAACAAATCGTTCATTGCCCCGATCAACTGAGCCCATTCTTCTTGGGCGACGCTATACCCAATTCGCCAGCCCGTGATACTGAACGTTTTGGAATAGCCGCCAATCGTGACGGTACGCTCGGCCATTCCGGGCAGCGTAGCAATACTGCAATGGCGGTGACCGTCAAAGAGGAAATACTCATAAATTTCATCCGTAAATACGAAGAGGTCGCGGTCGTGAGCCAAATCCGCGATCCACTGAAGTTCTTCCCTTGTAAATATTTTACCCGAAGGATTGCTTGGCGTATTGACGACAATGGCCTTCGTACGATTGTTGACGGCCTCGAGCAGAGCTTGCCGGGAAAATACCCAATCGGGAGGCGCGGTCGGGATCACTCGAGGCACAGCTTCCACCGCGACAATTGCGCTGATGTGATAGGCGTAATAGGGCTCAAAGACGATGATTTCGTCACCTCGATTGAGTAGGGCCAGACAGGCGCAGTGAAAAGAACCCGTGGCCCCGGCGCTCACGGTGATCTCATGCTCGGCATCAGCCCTCAGCCCATTGTACGCGCTCAGCTTTTTCGCGATCGCCTGCCTGAGTTCTGGCAGGCCGTCGAAGCGCGTATAGGTATTATACCCGGTATCGATGGCCTGCTGAGCTGCACGGGCTACGATTGACGGAACACCCGTATCGCACACTCCTTGAGCCATGTTAACGCCTTTCAAACGAGCACAAGCCTGGGTCATTGCCCTGATCTCGGATTGAACAAGTTGCTCTAGCCTTTGATTGAACGTTCGTCCCATTCATCTGCCTCTCTTGGACTGAAGGGTGCCTACCTGGAAAATTACTGCTACTTCAGCGCTACTCTAGGAGAGTCATGTTCGAACGATATCTATGAACTAGACTTCGGTAACGCAACCTATAACAGCTCTACTGCCGAAAGCGAGCTGCCTTGGACCTAAAACCTGGTCTTGCAGACATTCGTCGGTCGCAGCGAATGGCTCTCACTTGCTCACTGTCCTTCCTTGGCTGGTTCAGACATGCAAGGACGAGCGCAGGTCATGGACATTTCACTAACGGGATGTCGTGCAGAGTCCGAAGCTGCCATCGAAATCGGTATGGTATTTTCTCTTTCCATATATCTCGCCGATCATCCATGGCCTCTACATGTTCAAACAGCGGTGGTGCGATGGGTCGACGGATATACGTTCGGACTCGAATTTGAAGGCATCTTGCCGGCCCAGCGGGAACGATTGCGCCTGCTCCTGAGGAAATGTAAACCTTTGGATAACAACCTTTAAGCATTCCAATAAACATGCAGCCACAGAGCACCCCGACGGTCCCGTCACACTATTTGGCGATCGTGATAGCCGGTGTAGGCACGCGGGAGACATCTGTGACAGTGACTTGGTACAACATTGCCAGAACCCGGAAGGCTTCTTGATTCCAGGGAGCTCGGGCTCCGGGAGTACGAGGAGCCTTTTTAATGGAATACCATTTTCCTTCATATTCGACCGCGAAGTCGCTGTCCACCGGACGCTTCTCGGTTTCGTCGATTTGAATGGTAGTGGCTGGATTTTGCGGACCCTCCAAGCTGCGAGGATCATGCTCGACTGCATACTCAGGCCCCGTCGTGATTCCCAGAGCCAAGAAGCGGAGAACGGCGTTAAAGCTCCTAAGAAGAATCATTCCATGCAGCGGATAGTCGCCTCCGGGGTAATTGGGCCGAATGTCGACCAATACGGTGTTCGATGGATTGCGTTCTGCTTCCCGCTGTAACAGCCGCCGTTCTTCATTTGTGAGGTTATGTAAATCGTAGTTCGTAATCACAACTCTGCCCATCATTCGCTTCGTAAAGATCAAGGGGGTATATTCATTCGCTGCGATCCACCGATACTGCTTCTCGGTTGCGTCGATCACCGTTGCCATCATTCCTTCGGTCAATTTGTGATCGATTGCGATGGGAAGGGGTTCTTCATATACGATGGGCGACACATAAAGCGAGCGATTGTTGTGCAACGCAGACAAGTGATATACCCTTCGGCGAAATTCCTCGTATTCATCCCGCCTGGATGGGTTGTTGCGAAATAAACCCCGTTGACCTCCGCCGGTTAAGACGATTTCACGTACCATTAAACGCAATAGTATGCCGGGCTCAATACCTTGCTGGAATAAAAAGGCGAGTTTTGTCTCGTCAAAAGGCGTAAGGATTCTGCTCGTAAATTCTTCACCTTGAATTGGAATGATCGTCACAGTGGGTCGTTCTGCAACGGATCCACCGACGCTCATCAACAGCGTCTGATTCGGCGGCTCCACACGCTGGTACAGCAGGCTGTTGAGCCCACCTGTTGCTGAGAAATCGAACGTGGCCGCCACGCTCGAAATGGTCGTGAAATGCAGCGGACGAAAATGACTGGTACGGGCGATATTTAGAAGCAACATCTCTGCTTCCAAATCAGTAGCCGTCCGGTCGTATTCCAGGACGGCCCTGTGCATGGCAATTGGTGAAAGACATCCACCAAAGCTGAGAAGGAGGAACAGACAGGGGATTAGCATTGATCCAAGTTGAAACAGAACTCTCCAGCTAGTTTCGCCACGGGAACGCTGCAACATGGACGACCCCCCTTTCGCGCCTAGAGCAGAGCGAGAAGCCCTTATTCTGAGAGCCAGGATACTATCCCGTCGTTCCAATACCCGGCAAGGCGGTATAACGTGAATTACGAATGTTGAATGAAGCGTGACAAATGCCGACCCACTTGGATGAGCCACATAACAGGCCGATTCCATTACTGAAAGTCGCCATTACCCGTCCCTCATTCATGGTACCGCTAAGGAGTCATGGCAAAGCGCTGTTCCACTGCTAGGGTTTTCTTATTCGGCAAGCAGTGAACAAACCAGTTTTCAGAAGCAGGTCATACGGAGGTTCCCATGACCAAGTACTTTGCTCACCGCTCACGGTCTCGCCACCACATTCGGTGTAGGTTCCAATATTTTGTCGATGGGTTGGTGGCAGAGGGCTCCGTGTGGGACTTATCAGCTGCGGGATGGAGGGCTAGTGGAACCCAGCCGGTCACCACCGGGATGGAGATGCCGGTCTGCCTTTTTTTGGAAAATGAGAAGCGCTGGGTATCTATCGGCAGGGCGGCTGTACGTTGGGTAGATGGTTCTAACTTTGGCTTGGAAATACTGCAGATCGACGTCCCAGACAAGCAGCGTTTGGATCAATTTATCGAACTGCGAAAGGAGCTGCGAGAACGGCCGTTCCCTTCTGTTGCTTGATGTAATCCTGTCGGCTGGTCTTCACCTTCCCCAACTTAGGCTACCGAGTCCCTTCCACTACCTGCCAGCCTGGTGATATTGGCCTGTCCTCATTGGAACGCCGGCTTGCTGTTTGGAGATTGATGCCGGTCTGTGCCGGGGTAGGGCCTTCGGCTAGGGCGAGCGTTCGAAACGAACCTGGCATAGTGGTTCAATACTCGATCGACATACAGTTGTGTGCTAGGCAGCAGCGACATCTCGGAGTATTGGCTCACACGACTTTCTCCGGCATGGTAGGCGGCTAACGCTAAGCTCAAATCGCCATTGAATCGATCAAGAAGCCGCCGTAACAGAGATGCGCCAGCCCGAATGTTTTCATCCGGATCAAAAGGGTCCACGACGTGGAAGATTTGCGCAGTGGGCGGCATCAGCTGCATCAAACCAAGCGCACCCTTTGGCGAGACCGCCACAGGGTTAAAGTTGGATTCTACCTTTATGACCGCCTGGAGCAGAGCCGGATCCAATCCGTACCTCCCGGCATACGAATGGATGAGAGGAGCCAGTGAATCAGCAGTTCCTAATAATCCCTTCTTCGCCACCTTGGAACTCGCCGTGGATTGAACAAGTGGAGGCATGGCCGTTGTTAGCGTATTTGCGGCTAGTAAAGTACAAAAAACTCGCGCGAGCATGGTCCCCTGCGTGCACCCCAAAGGCATATGGATTGTCCTGCTATGAATAAATGTAGACGTCGGGGACAGCCGGGGAGTTATGTCCTTCATGTGGCCGCCCCTCAGAAGCCGTATGAGCAATGTCCCACGTGAAATCCCGAGCGACAAGTGAAACACAGAAATGGGCACGTGGGAGCCGAAACGCCGAAAAGGTGACGGAGATGGCCTCGCACTATTCAAGCTCTTGATAACTCTGCGAAACGACAGCGGTGTTTGTCTGCGGCTTGAAAAGATTCGGTATTGGTCGGCATAGCCTTCAATGGCACTGCATAGCCGCAAAGCCGCACTGGCCATGGCGGCCTCCAATACGAGCAGTTCTTCGAGACCTTAGGAAAGGCCTCGCGAAGATCGCAGGCGAGAATGTTCCTTGAGCCAGCATCGGTCCATGACGAAGAGCAACCCAGCGCGACGGGCCCTCTCGGCGGCCTGTTCGTGGATGATCCCTTCTTGCAGCCAGATAGCACGCACCCCAAGAGCGATGCCGTCGAGCACAATGGGTTCCACTTGATCAGGCCTTCTAAAGACACTGACCAAATCGATGGGCTCAGATACTGCCGACAAAGTAAAATAGGCAGGTACACCGAGGACATAGGCTTCATTCGGATTCACGGGAATGACGCGATAGCCTTGCTCCTGCATATACCGAGCAACCGCATGAGATGGCCGACTCGGATTCGAGGACAGACCAACGACCGCAATAGTGCGGCACTCGTTAAAGATCGTCTCCAGTACGTTTAGCGAAGGCGGCGAGATCACGGCGATCCCCACAGATCTTCCAGTCGTTGAGCGCGACCGCAATTGTATTTGTAGAATTTGTAACGAATGGGATTCTTTCTATAGAAATCTTGGTGATACTCCTCGGCGGGGTAGAAGGGCTCGGCCGCGACGATTTGAGTCACAATTGGCTCCTTGAAGCGCTTGGTGTCTTCGATCGCTCGTTTTGATTCTCCAGCCAGTCGGCGTTCCTCGTCGTTCTGAAAAAAGATGGCAGCCCGATATTGTGTTCCATGGTCGCAGAATTGGGCGTTCGCCGTGAGTGGATCCACATTGTGCCAAAAAACGCGTAACAGCTCTTGATAAGAGATTTTGTCCCGATCGTACGTGACTTCGACAGATTCCGCATGGCCGGTGCCACCGGCGGAGACCTCCTCGTAGCTGGGATTCGCATTTCGCCCACCCATGTATCCACTGACGACGGAAATCACGCCGGGTACTTTTTCGAAGACCTCCTCCATACACCAAAAACAGCCGCCGGCAAAGAAAGCCTTCGCCGATGCAGGCCGTTGTTCGGCAGCAAGCGCTCCGGACACCAGAAGAACAGCCGCGCTTAGGATGAACAAAAAGATTCGCCCCGCACATGCGCGATGAATCATGACTGCATCCTCCCTTTTTCCTGCGTCCAATTGGACGGCAGAATCTTACATCGCCGGATAAAATATTAAGAGCAGTAAGAGCCCGCCCGGGTCGGCGCCTGAAGCCGCATCGACTCACGGCAGTTCAATACACTGTACCAATCGCATTCGATAGGCTGCTACGAGGGAATGGATCAGGAAATATCTGCCGAAAGTGCAGGAAGAACGGCGCCTCAAGAAGCCGGCATGTTCAAATGCCACCCCAGGAGGGCGCTTCCCCTACGTGGTCGGCGCGACGCTGCTCGAATCGCTTCACGATCAAGTTGACAGCCTGCTCGGGGTTGTCTACGGCCGCCAGCAGCTTTCCTCCGAGCTTCCTGAAGAATTTTTACTCGGATTGTGTCGCCCCGACCAGAATGACCGGTTTTCCGGCCTTCAACGCTAGGGCTACTTCAGATACCGTCCCGGCTCCGGAGAGACCGCAAGCGACCACAACATGGCTAGACATCACATTGACGTTATTGCGCGCACTGCCCATTTCGGTGATGATGGCCACATCCACGTACTTGGATACTCGGTCGCGCGACGACGATAGAATTCCGATGGTTAAGCTTCTAGCCACTTGTTTGGCCCCCTGACCGGCGGCATCCATCACACCGACGTCGCGTCCCCCCGTCAGGACAATCCACTCCCGTCGAGCGATGAGCTCGCCCAAGGTCCGCGCGTTCTCAATGTCCTTTTTTCTCGCCTTCGCGGGCCCCATGACTCCGACAATGAATCGCATCCTTCTACGCCTCTGTTCGACCCTCGCATTGTGGTTGCCACCATCCTGTTACGGCCACGGTCGCATAATAGACGGCCCAGCTATCGGGATCATCCGCAAACCGACGATAGGCTTCCACATCAGCCTCCGTCGCGATGCCCGTCTCGACATACTTTTCGAGTAATTGTTCAGCCGACAATTTCATTAAACGCGGGACCGGCCCTCCTCCGGATGCAAGATGACCTTCGTGATGTACCGTCACTTGGCTTAGGTGATGTCGGTGAAAAAGAGACGGCAGTTTTGACCCGGCCGCATAATCCATCCCGAGCGACACAAACATGCGCTCAATGGCTTTCGTAACTCGATCAAAGCTCAGCTTAGCTTGGTCGGTTGCGATGATCGCGCGCGCCGCACTGAAATCGGGCTCCTCGATCATGATATATCCTCCCGGCTTGACACAGTGCAGCATGCGTTCAAATGCCAGCCGGTAATCGGCAACATGGATCAACACATAGCGCGCATGCACAAGATCAAACGCGGCGGCGGGGAGGTCAACCTCGCATATGTCGCCTTGTACCACTTCAATAGTGGCCGTCCCGCTTCCTCGTAAGTATCGCAGGTTCGTATCGAGAGCCACCACCTTGCCGGACGGGCCGACGCGCTGCTCCAGCCATCGCACGATGGAACCGGCGCCCGCACCTACCTCGAGGCATCTCCAGCCTGTGCTCAATCCGGTCTCCAGCAGGCGATGCTGAGTTCCCGGATCGAATATGCGCTCGATCGTCTGGAGCCGCTCCAACTCGCGTTGTTCTTCCCCGGCCTGAAAGATGTAGTCGCTCTGCAACATCATCAGCCTTTACAAGCTATCGTGCCCTCGAATGGATCGAACGTCGACCCGTCCGTCAAATGGCCTACAAATTAGCAGTCCGGAACGGAAGATGCTAGGTGGAGCCCGCAATATTGATGCGTGATGGAAAGCTCGCCGCAGTCTCTGAAAGGCGTACTCGTCGATGAGCGCAAAGGCACGGAAGGGAGGCACGAAATAGAGAAGCAGGAGGGACGACTCAGGCGTTGATATAGGGTACTTGCGCTGCATCGGCCGGAGCGTCGCGTCGATCGACCGAGGCAGAGTTCGCACGAGAGGCGGCATTCCGGGACGACATGGCTTTACCGTTCAAATCAGGCCCGTGGCCGGCGTCTAACTCTTCTCCCATATACATCAGGACCTGCTGTTGGGATGACACGAGAGCCCGCAGATCCTGCAATTGAGCCGTGAGTTGTTCGACCTGAGAACGCTGGGCAGCCACTTCGCTGCGCAAGTCATTCAGTTCAGCCTGCGTGGATTGACTGTGCTGAATCATCCATTCTTTGATCTCCCGAGCCTGGGCCATGAGCGCCCGCTGCACGAAACCGGCGCGGTCACGAATGCGAAAAATGACATCACCTACCGACCCGTCCCACCTGCGGGAAGGCACAAGGGCGGAATCGCCTGGCTGTTGGTTCTCTGTATAACGGTCCGGGAGGGCTCCGAACCACTGCCGCACACGCTGCCCGATAGGCTCGAGGGCCCGTTCCTCCACTCGGCCATGATGGCACCAATCCTCAAATCGCTCCGTGAGATCTTCGAGCTTTACGAACATGTTACGGACCGCCATCCGCACGGGAGAGGGCAGCAAGGGATTAGAGCCGGGCTTTTTCCCCTCAGTAGGAACAAACGTCAGGAGTTGAATCGGCTTCTCGGCCAGCCGCTGTTGCTTTTTGGTCATGTGACACTCACTGGGGACCTATCCCTTCCTTTCATTACTCTTTTCCAGGAAGCCGAGTCAATGGCTGGTAGGGCTTTTTTTCCTAGCGGCCAGGGTCGCTCCAGCCCCCAGACAGGCAAGTCCAATGAATCCCAGAACCCCTTCGTCTGCGCAGGACCTTGCTCGGGGCAGCCCTGTACGTAGGTCTCTCAATTTTTTCCATCTGGGACCGATAAAAGGGGTACCCCGTGGAACAAGGGGCCGCTATGCCACGTCTGGATATCTTTCGAAAGCAGCACGAGGAGCTGATGGCCTTCCTCTAGCGCATGGCGCCGATGCTGAAGCCGGACCAACTCGCGCGCGATTCCAAGCCCGTGAGCGACCTCCTCACTCAACTTATCAGCAAATTAATGGTGCATCTGGCGATGGAGGACCGATCGCTCTACCCTAGGCTGGTCGTGCACGAAGACCGCCCAACGAGGGAGACTGCAAAGCGCTTCATGGCGGAGATGGGCTCCGTAGCCCAGACCTTCGGGGCCTACAGCAAAAAATGGATGACGGCCGAGGCGATTCGCCTAGACCCCGTCACGTTCGTGACCGAAACCCGGCAGCTGTTCGAGGTCCTCGGCAAACGTATCGAGCAAGAAAATACCCTGCTCTACCCATTGGCCGAGCGAGCCGACTGAGCCACGCCATGCGCTCCCGCCAGCGACGCGCCGTCAGAATCGAGTGACACTCGAAAAATTGAAATCGTGCAGCCGTAAGGCGGGCACCAAGCTCTTGCCCGTCTCCGAAGTCACCGCTTCGGCCGGGGTGGTCCAGGCCTCGAGTTGGTTGAATACGCGAAGGGGGCTATCGTGAAAGCGGAAATTCCGAATCGCCGACACGATCTCGCCATTTTCGATCAGAAATGTCCCGTCTCGCGTCATGCCCGTCAAGGTCAAATCGGACGGGTTGACCGGACGGATATACCAAAAGTTGGTGACCAGGATTCCACGAGTCGTCGTGCGGATGAGCTCCTCCACCCTGGAACCTATGGGCCGATCGGCCGATAGACAAGGGGATTCCAAGGTCGGCAGCGAGTCGACCCGGTGGACCTGCGCGGTATAACGATCATACTGCAGCTGCCGCAGTACCCCCCCGTCAATCCAGATGGAGCCAGTCACCGGCAATCCCTCGGTCGTGAAACCAGACCCCATCAGGTCAGGATGGTCCGGCTGGTTGGACAGCGTCAGCCGCCGATCGATGAGCCGGGTGCCGAGTTTGCGGGAATAGGGGCTCGTTCCCTTGTAGAAGGCCTTGGCATCCAGCATCCACATCATCCAGCTGAGAAGCCCGGCGACCGCCGCCGGTTCGAGCACGACGGTATAGCGGCCTGGCGGTAATTCCCGTGGATCATCGGCACCGCGCTTCGCTTTCGCGATCGCGGCAAGGGTTCGTTCTTGTACCCGGAGATGATCGATCGACCGGTGCGCTGCAGCGGACCAGCCAGTGGCCTCCCCGGCCTGCACCGTCAAACTGAACCGCGCTTCCGTCCGTTCTTCATACGCCCTTAGGCCCGTATCGGCGGCCAGGCCGTGGACCGTGGCAGCGGAAGAAACCGTCCCAGCCGCAGTTAAGTTTTCCATCTTGCACTGCCCGATCGCTTCTCGGGCGTATTCGAGGCGCCGGACGGGGCCGGCCGAGCTCGTTTCGGGACGCGCGGTCGGCAGGGAAAGATATTGTTGCGGCCCCACCGGAGGCAGGTATTCTGGATCTTCCGGTGCAACGGCGGCAATTCGTTCCGCCCGCTTGAGGGCCTCCCGGACGGCGCCGGCGGTGAAATCGGTGGTCGTGGCGGTGCCGTGCCGTCGGTCGAAGGCGACGGTGACCGTCAAGACGCCGCGCCGGCTGTTGACGTTTTGAACGACTTGGTTGTTGGCAAACCGGGTCGTGCCGCCATGGGCGTCTTGAAGATGGACCAGCGTATGGTCGCCGGTCGAGTGCTTCATCACCAGATCGGTGAGGAACTGAAATTCCTCAGGACTCGTCATCTTGGGCCAGTCTTTAGAGATGGCCGAACTCATTCCTTCGCCTCGCCTCTCATGACGTTGACGCGACGGAACCGGGCATGCGAGGCGGCATGGGTCATCCATCCCGACTGCATCGGCTGCCCCTTGCCGCACGTAATGAAGCCGTATCGTGCCCTATGACTGGCGTCCGCAACCCCGTCGCAGCTGCGCCAGAACTCCGGAGTGATCCCATGATAGATCACATCCCGCAGCATATGGGTGCGCTTGCCGTTTTCGATCAGCCAGAACGCGTCCCCGCCGAACTGAAAATTGTACCGCCGCTGGTCGATACTGTAGGAACCGTGGCCTTCGATATAGATTCCCCGTTTGACCTCGGCCAATAAGTCATCGAGGCGAGCTTTGCCGGGGGCCAACCCGATGTTGGCGATCCGAACGATCGGCATCGAATTCCAGCTGTCGGCACGGTTGGAGCCGTGAGAGCGCTCGTCCCCGATGCGGGGGGCGACCTCACGATTCGTGCAATAGCCGACAAAAACGCCGTCGCGAACGATGTCCCATCGCTGGCAGGCGACTCCGTCGTCGTCGTAGCCGGTGGCTGCCAAGGTCTGGGGTTCCGTGTTGTCCGCGACCAGCGTCACGTGAGATGATCCGTAGCGAAAATGTCCGCACGTGTCCGGGGTCAGAAAGCTGGTACCGGCATAGTTGGCTTCGTAGCCGAGCGCACGATCCAACTCGCTGGGATGGCCGCAAGATTCATGAATCGTCAGCGACAGATGCTCGGGATCGAGAATCAAATCGTATCGACCAGGCTCGACGACGGGGGCCTTCACTTTTTCCACCGCCTGGGCGGCGACGCGGACCGCTTCGCGCGTGAAGCCTGCGTCGAGGATGAGCTCGTACCCGGTCCGAAGATGCGGCGTATTGAACGATCGCGTCGCAAACCTTCCTTCGTACAAAGCCGTTGCGGCACAATCTCCCTGCGTTGCGAGCAGATCGAACTCGAGTCGGGTGCCTTCAGTCGATGCGAAGAGCTTACGGTCCCGTTGCATCCATAAGCTGGCATGGCTCCTGACGATCCCGGGCTGCTGCTGAATCAGTTCCATGGTTTCAAGCAACAGCCGAGTCTTGTCTTGGAGCGGGACGGTAAATGGATCGACGCCGAATGCCGTGACGATGCGGTCCCGGTGCACTGGTTCATGCGCCAACTGTACCTTGTCTATCGCGAGAGACGCTGACCCTTTGGCAATTTCTACTGCCAGCTCAGCCACCCGGGGCACTTCCTCGAGAGACAGCACAGAGCTGGCCGCAAAGCCCCAGGCGCCTCGATGCAGGACGCGAATCCCGATCCCGCGGTCGAATACATCACGAATCTGCGCAATGCGCCGGTCTTCTCCCTGCAATGTCTGCGAAGTGATGTCCACGATGCGGACATCGGCGTACTCCACGCCGGCTGCGCGCGCGCGGTTGAGCGCGAGTTCGGCCAACTCATCCCACGAAGGTCCGTTCATAATGGATCTCGCCGCGTCGAATGTAGATGTTCGGTGCAGTATACCAACATCGCGCGCGCTGATTCTCGCCTTTTCATGCCGCTAGGATTCCCCTATGATGCAGCGCATGATTGTTCCTGAACAAACGCCTCGCCGCCGCATCATGGATTTGTTGCAGGGAACCCTCCTGTCCTCGCATCAATTGGCGGAGCTGCTCGGCATGCCCGAGCGTCAGGTCGAAGAGCATTTGGGACACGTGGTTAAGACGATCGCCCGGGATCCCGCGCGTACCTTCGTCCTCGAGCCGTCCGAATGCCAGAGCTGTGCCTATGTGTTCCGTGACCGCACGAGGTTGACGAGACCCAGTCGTTGCCCGCGTTGTCGCAGTGAAGCCATCACGTCGCCCCGCTACGGCATCACAAGCCACCCGAGGCGACCGTAGCAGCACGGCAGACCGAGCGTCTCACCGCTCGACTTGGTCGACTCATCGTTTCAAGGAGGTCCACAGGAAACCAATGGAACACGGAGAGCCGATTCGACCATTCGAATCGAGCCGCGGCAGCCGATCCCCTCGCTTGACTCTCTATGGGATGGCATTCCTCGCCATCATCGCCGGTTGCGGAGGCGACTCATCGAGTCAACTGTTGGAAACCGCACGCCTCGAGGAGCGCCAAAACAATCAGGCTCATGCAATGGAACTCTACGAACAGATCATCCAGGCCTATCCCTCATCCGCCGCGGCAGACGAGGCGCGTACGCGCCTCAAGGCACTCAAGGCGCGCCTAGGCTCGTCGCTTCGGGAACCACGGGAAGAAGGCGTTGGTGGTCTGCTGATAGGCCGCGTATTCCTCGCGTCGGTTCACCAGCGCTTGTGCTTCGGTCCAGGGGATGCCGGTAACCTTCAAGAGTGCCGTCCCCATGACCAGCGGCCCCAACAGCGTCAATCCCCAATTGCCCATCGGAAGCGCCATTCCCATGAGCACATAGCTCCACCAGTGCAACCATTCAAAGAAATA
>DASTLA010000174.1:0-3487 GCA_035715525.1 Nitrospiraceae bacterium | reverse complement strand
GTGCTACCACAAGAAGAATGGGCGCGAACACGCCGATGGTGTCGTAACCGGGCGTCAGGGCAATTGCGAATGAAGCCACACCCATGACTCCCATCGATACAACCATCGCCGAAAGTCGTCCGCGCCGGTCGGCATAGATACCCATCAGCCAGCTGCCGATCGGCCGCACCAGAAAGCCGACACTGAAGATGGCGGCCGCGCTCAGCAACTGTGCCGTTCGGTCGCCCTGCGGAAAGAATATCGGCGCGAAATAAAGCGCGGCAGCGGAGTAAACATACCAGTCGTACCATTCGACCAGGTTGCCGATGGAGCCGCCAATCACCGACTTGATACGCCGGCTCATCGTCGGATCGCCAGCGGCAGCCGTACTCGTATCTTCGACACCGCGGCCGTCTTGGGGAATACTCAAACCGTCTTGCGGAATACTCACGGGGCTTGTTCTCCTCGCCGCACGCCTTCAGAAAGGTTCAAAGTCATCGCAATGGCCGCGTAGTAACCACACACGCCGACCAGATCGATGACGCCTTGCTCTCCCAAAGCAGCTTTCGCTTTCTGGAAAAGATCGTCGGCAATGCGAGCTCTGTCCCGATGCATGCTCATGGTGAATTCGTAAACGATGGCCTGTTGAGCCGTCATGCCCCGCGGGCGGCTGCCACGGTCCAGCTCTGCCAGCAGTTCTTTGGAAAGTCCCGCGGCGAGCGCGGGATCGTAGTGAAGCGCCCACTCTTCCCTGGCGCCCCAATGCTTGGCCGTTACCATGATGGCCAGCTCTCGGAGATCGCCCGGAAGGGTGGACTCGTATCGAAGATATGCACCGACTGCCTGCAATCGGTCCGCCAGCGCAGGACTGCGCAGCCATGCATTGAAGGGACCCGCGATACGCTTGCGAGTACCCATGATGGACTCAGCGACGGTTCGTTGCGCCGGCGTCATCTGTTCCAAGGGCAATTTCGGAAAGCGCTCCTCGGCGTGTGCGTCCGGGACCGAGGCCAACACGGCGAAGAGACAGCCGACTGCTAGTAACGACTTGAGATGCATGATGACCTCTCCGTAACAAACGCAACGAGCCTCACGCTGCAAGCCTCACGCTGTACTCGCACCCCGTCTTCGCACGCACCTCTTCTTCGCTCACGTCAGGCGCCAGCTCGACTAGCGTCAGGGCCCTGCCCATCCTGTCGATCGAGAAGACCGCCAGATCGGAAACGATCATGTCCACGCAGGCCCTTCCGGTCAGTGGCAGCTCGCATGCAGAAAGAATTTTCGGCTTGCCGGTGCTGCTCGTGTGTTCCATCACGACGATGATCTTCTTGACGCCGGCGACGAGGTCCATCGCCCCACCCACGCCTTTCAGCCTTTGTCCCGGCACGGTCCAATTTGCGATGTCACCACTTTCGGACACTTCCATTGCTCCTAGCACCGCAAGGTCGATATGTCCGCCGCGAATCATCGCGAAGCTTTCCGCAGACGAGAAAAAGCTCGAATCGGGCAAGACCGTGACTGTCTGCTTGCCCGCGTTGATCACGTCCGGATCCTGCTCCCCCGGCAGTGGAAACGGTCCGATGCCCAACATTCCGTTCTCACTGTGAAGTGTCACGTTCATGTTCGCGGGAATGTAGTTCGCCACCAACGTCGGTATTCCGATCCCAAGATTGACGTAACTGCCAGGCTTGATCTCCCGTGCAGCGCGCTGAGCCATCTGTTCGCGTGTCCAAGCCATCAGCGCACTACCTCCACCGCAGTTCGCGTGGTCAATCGTTCGATGCGACGCTGGTAGTTGCAGCCTTGGAATATCCGATCCACATGGATACCCGGCGTGTGAATCTTATCCGGATCGAGCGAGCCTACGGGCACCAGTTCCTCGACCTCCGCAATCGTCACCTTGCCCGCCGCCGCCATCTCGGGATTGAAGTTGCGAGCGGCCTTTCGGTAGACGAGATTTCCTGCCGCATCGCCCTTCCAGGCTCTTACTATCGAAAGGTCCGCGCGCAGCCAACGCTCGCGGACATACTCTCGACCATCGAATACCTCCACGGGTTTGCCTTCTGCGAGTAAGGTTCCTACCGAGGCAGGAGTGAAGAATGCGGGGATACCCGCGCCGCCGGCCCGAATCCGCTCGGCAAGCGTTCCCTGTGGATTCAGCTCAAGCTCGATCCTTCCCTCGATACTCAGCTGTTCGAACAGCTTGTTCTCTCCAATGTAGGAGCAGATCATGCGCTTGATCTGGCCATTCCTGAGAAGAACCCAAAGACCGAAATCGTCGGCACCGCAGTTGTTGGAAACGACCGTGAGACCTTTGACTCCGTTCTCTGCAAGCGCCGCGATCAGGTTTTCGGGGTTGCCCGACAAACCGAAGCCGCCGGACATCACAGTCATCCCATCAAACAGAACGCCTTCTATCGCCGCAGCGGCGTTGTTGCGTACTTTGCTGGGCACATCGAACCTGTTCGCGCCGCTCATCTTTCTACACACCAAGGGCGTTGCTTCATCTGAGAGTGTCAGTGCGAGAACTCCGGGACATGCCACTTTCCGCAAGTGCTTCGTCAAACCCGGGGCCTTGTAGAAATTGAAGGACGGCGAGTGTCGCGTCCGCAGCCTTGGCGTTGACGCCGATGGCTGCTTGCAGAACGACGGGTACCTGGAAGCGGCTCAGCAGCGGCCCCAGGCTTCTCAGTTCTTTACGGGCCAGCATCTCGCTGAGCGGATAGAAGACGATTTCGTATTCGCCGCGCTTCAACATGACCTCGGCGTCCACAGTGCTGGCGTCGTTGAGCTGCCCCGCCAGTCCCAGCGCCGCAATCATGTTTCGTACGGAAACCACGCCGGTCCCCGTGGGGGAGTATTCGACCGATCTTGCCGCGAGCAAAGTCCGCTTCAATGCTTCGGGCGTGCTCACATCCACGGTTGCCTCGCCCCGAATCCCGATCGCCGTCGGAACGGTCGCAAGGTCATACGTTCGCGCCTCGATCTTGCCTGCCGCAAGCAAATCTCGATTGACATCCGGAAGCAGAATGGCGATCTCGAAGTCCTTGCCACTGAGAATTTCTTCTCTGAGGTTTCCCTTGGCCGAGCCGTACTCCACGACGATGGGCATCTTTGCTACCGATTTCAGCTGATTCAGCACGGCATCCAGAGGCCCATGGATCGCTCTGGTCGCAAGAAGCCGCAAGTGCCCGGATTCGGATCGGGATGCGTGGTCGTCGCCCTGCCGGGCAAGTGCCGGCGCAGCAAAGCTTACAAGCAGGAGCGCCAGTACAGTTCGGGCATGCTGCATCTGTCGCTCGCTCAACGTGATCGCTCGCGGGGCCCGGGCGTTTGCGATCTGAGCGCCGAGTTGCGGTCGGCGCG
Source organism: Nitrospiraceae bacterium (assembly GCA_035715525.1). Lineage (GTDB taxonomy): Bacteria > Nitrospirota > Nitrospiria > Nitrospirales > Nitrospiraceae > JAHBWI01. Next base: position 142 of record DASTLA010000174.1, on the reverse strand, counting down.
CTCGTGGAACGCGACGGTCGACAAGCTGGGCCAGGGGATTCCTCGGCAGCCGCTGGGATCTTTGACAGGATCGCCCATCGCCGCCTTGACCTCAGGCAATGATTTGCCTGCATCGACCAGCGCATCGACCTTCTTCTGAACC
>DASTLA010000173.1:0-15435 GCA_035715525.1 Nitrospiraceae bacterium | reverse complement strand
GATGTCGGGATTGATTTGGCGAGGACGGTTCCTAGTCCCAACACATGTTGATCCCCGCCGAGATAATTGAGCTTCCAACCATTGAGGAAGACCGTCGCCCGAGTGGCATAGTCCGGGATGGGGACCGTCTGCTGCACCTTGATCATTCGTTTGCCGGAGCTGAGTTTCGCTTTTCCGAAGCCGTACATCGCTTTGATCGTTCCCTGGTCTTCGAACACCAGCTTGGGATAGGTCGGATCGTTCGGATCCGGAGTAATCATCGTCGTCAACGGGGCATCCTCGAGTTCCTTGCAGATATTGGGCAAAACATAACCGGGATTCACAACTGCACAGGATGATGCGAACACACTCACCAGCATGACTGCAAGCGTGCTGAAACCCCTGCGAGGCGATACGTTGCCTGGCTCCATCTCATGCTCCTGTTGTGTCTGATCCAACTCCGCTACCGCTCCCCCTTGCCGGTTGTTGTTGAAACAACAGGTCCCTCCGCGGCGTGGGACATGCTCTGCTGGGACCATCCACCGCCCAGGGCCTTGTACAGCTCGACGATTGACTTGAGCTGGCCGCGCCGAGTTCTGGCGAGCCCCAGCTCCGCTTCGAACAGGCTTCGCTGGGCCGTGAGCACGTCGAGGTAACTGGCTCTCCCGCCTTGATACCGTAAATCGGAAAAACGAAACGCCGATTGCAACGCCGCCACTTGCTGCTCCTGCGCCGTCCGTTGCTCCGCCGCCTTCTGGACGGCGATGAGTGAGTCTTCGACCTCTTTGAAGGCCGTCAAGACGGTCTTCTTGTATTGAGCTACCGCCGCAGCGGCTTTCGCTTCGGCTGCCTGCACCTGATAGCCCAGTGCCGTCGCGTTCAGGATCGGCCCGCTCACGGTCGCAGAGCCTTTAAAGACCGCGAAAGGCCCGACGGAGGAATCGGAAATCTGGAATCCTGCACCGCCGGCCGAGCCGGTGAGAGATAACTGGGGAAACCGGTAGGCCTGGGCTACGCCGATGTTAGCGGTCGCTGCCGCAAGGTTCTGCTCGACCTCCAGGACGTCAGGGCGACGCTGGAGCAAATCCGAGGGAAGCCCAGGCGGAACCGCGGGGGGGATGGGCTGGTCGGTGAGACGAAGGCCTCTGTAAACCGCGTCCGGCTTCCGGCCGAGGAGGATGCTGAGGCGATTTTCCGTTTGAACCACTTGCCTCTGGAGATCTGCCAATTGAGCCGCGGTCCCCGCCCGCTCCGCTTCGAACCGATCCAGATCCAGCTTCGGGACATCCCCGTGTTTATATCGCAGGTCGGATAGCCGGACGGTTTCGTCCCAGGACTTGAGCGTGCGTTCCGCAATTTCAACTTCTAAGTCCAGACCTCGAAGGTCGAAATAGGCCTCGGCCACGCTGCTGACCAAGCCAAGGATGACCGCCCGTTGATGTTCTTCTTGCGACAAGAGCTGTGCTTGAGCTGCTTCGATTGAGCGCCGCAGGCGGCCCCAGAGATCGACTTCCCATTTTAGGCCCACATCGATGCTTTCACTTGCAAGCGTGAGGCCTCCCTCCTTGCCTCCGATCGGAATGGCAGGGCCGCCGATCGGCAGCACATTGCTATTGGTATTGCGAAGGCCGAAGGCGGTCCCCGTATAACCGAGCGACGGCGCGAGATCGAATTTGGCGATCATGAGCTGAGCCCGAAACTCTTGGATGTTTGCGGCGGCCATCTGGAGATCCAGGTTTTCCTCGATCGCGGTGCGCACCAAGCGTTGCAGCTCGCTGTCTTTCAACAGCTCCCACCAGGGCAGATTGGCGAAAGATTCGGCGGTGGCCGCCGTGACACGCCAGGAATCTGCCGGTGTCGTTTCGGGACGGGTGTAATTAGGTCCCATCTTACAGGCGTCCGACAACAAGGCCAACACCGTGCATAGGACGTACAGCGCGGTTCTCGCTGCACAGGCGATGGAAGGCCGCTGAGCCTGCATCTCACCGACCTCCGTGGCCGCCGAGATGGGTCGTCGGCGTCGTTCTTGGGTCCAAGGTCGAATGGGAAGGCTCGCCGTCGCCGATCTCCGGTCGCACCGGGGAGTCGTATGCAGACGGTGCCGGTTTCTCCGGTCGCGCTTGTCCTTGCACGAGTCGTTGCACGACGTAGAATGTGACCGGAATGAGGAAGATACCAATCACACTGGCAGCCACCATGCCGCCGAACACCGCAATGCCCAGAAGAACCCTCCCATGAGCGCCGGCTCCTTTGGCGAACACGAGGGGAAGGACGCCGAAGATGAACGCAAAGGCCGTCATTAAAATGGGACGCAACCGCACTTTGGCACCGGCCAATGCGGCATCCATGACGGACTTTCCTGCTTCATACTCGGCTTTGGCGAACTCCACGATGAGGATGGCATTCTTCGCCGCCAGGCCGATGAGCATCACGAGTCCGATCTGCGTGAAGACGTCATTTTCGCTGGCTTGCGGAGCGGCCAGCTTGAGAAGCCACAAGGCGCCAAACGCCCCGAAGACGGCGATTGGAGTGCCGAATAACACGCTGAAGGGCAAGGCCCAACTTTCATACTGTGCCGCCAGAATGAGAAACACGAACAGCAGCGAAAATCCGAAAATAACCGTCGCAGGGACGCCTTCCGACGCGACCTTTTCCTGGAACGACATGCCGAGATAGTCATATCCCATGCCGGCCGGCATCGATTCGGCAAAGACCTCTTCCAGTGCCTTCATGGCTTGGCCGGAGCTGTACCCAGGCGCGGCCCCCACGAGCAATTGCGCGGAACGATATTCGTTGTACCGCATGGTGAACTCCGGCCCATGGAACGGCTCCATTGTCACCAGAGACGAGAGTGGAACCATATCTCCGTCTGCATTGCGCACATAGAATTGCCCGACGTGTTCCGCTTGGGTTCTGAACTCGCCTTCCGCTTGCACATAGACCTGCCACACCCGCCCGAAGCGGTTGAAGAGGTTCACCATCACCCCGCCCATGAAGGCCTGCAACGTCTGGTAGACATCGCTCAGATTCACCCCCTGCTTGAGCACTTTCTCACGGTTTACCCTCGCGAAAAACTGAGGGACATCGGGAATGAAGGTGGTATCGATCCGTGCAATCTCGGGACGCTTGCGGGCCGCCTCCATGAATTTTTGGGTGTTATCCGCGAGGAAGCCGATATCTTTTCCGAGCCGGTCTTCCAGGATAAATGTCACGCCGCCAGAAGTCCCGACGCCGGGAATCGCCGGCGGCGGAAACAGGAAGGCCCTGGCTTCGGGCAAGGCGCCCAGTTGTTTGTTGACGTTCTGGAAGATCGACAGAAGCTGTTCTTCGGGCTTGGTGCGTTCCTCCCAGGGCGCCAGCGTGACGAAGAAGAAGGCGTTATAGGTCGTGCTCACCGTGCTCAGTAAACTGTAGCCAACCACCGTCGTGGCATACTGCACGCCCGGTGTCTGTTTCAGGATTGCTTCGATTCTGCGACAGACTTCGTCCGTGCGCTGAAGGGACGAGGCTTCCGGCAGTTGGACGTTGAGATAGACATAGCCCTGATCTTCCATAGGAAGAAAGCCACTCGGCAGCCGGGCGCCCATCAGCCCTGACGCCACTGCAACGAGCAAGAGGAAAACCATCGAGAAGCCTGCCTTGCGGATCAGGCGCCCGCAAAAACTCACATAGCCCTCGGTCGCGCGCCCGAACCATCTGTTGAACCAGCCGAAGAACAGACCGAGCGGACCTCTAGTTGGTTTCCTCGGTCGCAACAATAGCGCCGAAAGCGCAGGACTGAGGGTCAACGCATTGAATGCCGAGATCACGACGGACACGGCGATGGTCACGGCGAATTGCTGGTAGAGCCGCCCGGTGATGCCGGGAATGAAGGCGGTGGGCACGAACACTGCAGCCAGAATCAGCCCAATGGCCACCACCGGACCAGAAACCTGCTCCATGGCCTTGAGGCTTGCCTCCTTGGGGGACAGACCCTGCTCGATGTGGTGCTCCACCGCCTCCACCACGACAATCGCATCGTCTACGACCAATCCGATGGCCAGCACCAAGCCGAACAGCGAGAGGGTGTTGATCGAGAACCCGAGCAGCGGAAAGAGTGCGAACGTCCCGACGAGCGAAACCGGTACGGCCAAGAGCGGAATCAAGGTGGCCCGCCAACCCTGGAGGAAGACATAGACCACGATGATCACGAGGACGAGCGCTTCCCACAGCGTCTGCGCGATCTCCTTGACTCCCTCACGCACGGCGATGGTCGTATCGAGCGAGACCACGTAGTCGAGGTCCGTGGGAAAGCGCGTTTTCATTTCTTCCATCAGCCTCTTGACTGCGTCCATGGTTTCAATGGCGTTGGATCCGGGAAGCTGGTACACGGCGATGATCGCCGACGGTTGCCCATTCATTCGTCCGATGATGTTGTACATCTGAGCGCCCAACTCCACCCGGGCTAGGTCCTTCAACCGGACCATCGATCCGTCCACATTTGCCCGGATCACGATGTTTGCGAATTCCTCCTCCTTTTGGAGTCGGCCTTGAGCCCGGACGCTGTAAGTAAATTCCTGCCCGGCCGGCACCGGCTCGGCGCCGATTTGGCCGGAGGGGTTCACGGTGTTCTGTGCTTTGATCGCATTGATAATCTCCGTCACCGTGATGCCGAGCTTGGCGAGCTGATCCGGCCGTACCCAGAAACGCATCGCATATTGTCCGGCCCCGAACACTTGCACCTGGCCGATACCCGGCACACGCGTCATGGGATCGTTGATGTTGACGTAGGCATAGTTGGCAAGAAAAGTGGCATCGTAAGTGCCGTTCGGGGAATACAGTGAGAACAAGGCAAGTGGACTGGCGGTCGATTTCTTGATCGTGACGCCGAAATTCCTCACATCGGACGGCAGTTGAGATTCGGCTTGGGCATAGCGCATCTGCGCGAGAATCTGGTCGTCGTTGGGCTTGGTGGCCACATCGAAATCCACCCGGAGCGTCATCTGGCCGTTGCTCGCGTTGACCGAGTACATGTAGATCATGTTGTCCACCCCGCTCATTTGCTGCTCGATCGGGGTGGCGACGGACTGTTCCAGCGTGACCGCGTCCGAGCCGACGTAGGTCGCCTGAAGCAGGATTTCCGGCGGTGCAATGTTGGGAAATTGCGCGATTGGGAGTTGAACCATTGCGATGAGTCCGAGGATCACCATGATGATCGAGATCACCATGGCGACGATCGGACGATTGATGAAGAATCTGGCCATAACGAGATCGGATCAGTAGGAAAGCCGGATCATGCCTGAAGTAGCTTGATCATTTGGCTACTTCATCCTGTGTCGCTTGGAACGGCGTGGACCGAACGGTCATGCCTGGCTTCAGCTTGTGCAGTCCTTCGACCACGACTTGATCTCCGGCTTTGAGCCCTTGATCGATAATCCATAAATTGCCGCTGCGCTCACCGACCTTCACGCTGCGAATTTCCACGCGATTGTCCGGTGTCACGACGGCAGTTTGATAGCCTCCCTGCATTTCCGTTACGGCCCTCTGGGGAACGAGGAACGCGCCTTCCTTTGTCTTCGTCACCGCCCTGACGCGGGCGAATTGTCCCGGGCGAAGGATGTTCCCGGGGTTGGGAAACAGGGCGGCGATACGAATCGTGCCGGTCTTTACATCCACCTGCCGATCGGCCAGAAAAAATTTCCCCTTGTGCGGGTACAGCTTGCCGTCGCTCAGGATCATCTCGACATTGGCAGGGAGCTCTTCGAGCGAGCGAGGATCTTTGGTACGGGCTTCGTAACGCTGAGTGATTTTTTCAGCGGCAGCCAGGTATTCCTGCTCGCTGGCGGAAAAGTAGACTCGGATCGGATCCAGCGTCGAGATTGAAGTGAGGACGACGTTGGGATCGACTAAGTCGCCGATTTGCGCTTGTGCGATGCCGGCGACGCCATCGATCGGCGCGTAGATCTTGGTCCATTCGAGGTTCAGCTTGGCTTGCTCGACCGCCGCCTTCGCCGTGATGCTCACTCCCTTGGCCGCTTCATAGGCTTGAATCGAATCCACCAGCTCCTTTTGGCTGATCGCTCCCTGTTTGGCCAGCGGGGTGTCGCGCTCGACGTCCAGCTTCGCCTTCATATGCTGGGCTTGCGCTTTCGCCAGGTCTCCCTTGGCCTGGTCAAGCGCGACTTGGAACCTGCTGGGGTCGAGTTCGAACAGCAGGTCGCCTTTCTTGACGAAGGCTCCTTCGATGTAGGGGCGCTTCAGCAGGTATCCGGTCACCTGGGCCCGAATCTTGGCATTCACATGACCTTCTGTCGTGCCGACCCATTCGGAGTAAATCGGCACGTCCTTCTGCAGCACTTCCACCACGACGACTTCGGGAACCGGAGGAGCGGCAGTGGATGCGGCCTCTTGCTTGCAGCCGACGCAGATCGTGGTGACGAGGCACAGAAGGAGCTCGACGTAAAGCGACGCCTTTGCCCTGGAGAATCCGTTGGAGAAGATAATACCTGTCATGGCACCTTAGCACCCTCTCCCACCTCATCGTGGGTTCTTCACACATCTACATCGGGTGCTGCCGACCGTTATTTCAGCGCTTCAGCTGCGCCGATGATGTCCAAGAGCTCCTTCGTGATCGCTTCCTGGCGAGTTTTGTTGTAATTGAGGGTCAGTTTCTTAATGAGTTCCCCAGCGTTGCGCGTCGCTCCCTCCATGGCCACCATACGGGCCCCTTGTTCTGCGGCGGATGACTCGAGGAGAATTCGATAGGCTTGAACATGGAAGTTGCGGTGGAGGAGTTCCTTCAATAATTCATCTTCGCTCGGCTCGTACAGATAGCCTCCGGCGGCCATCGGCCTTACCTGGTCCACGTCTTCGATTTCGGCTATCTCATAGAACCAGTCGATCGGGAGCAATTGCTCGACTACGACTCGTTGCTGAACGGGAGATTTGAACTCATTGTAAATGGCATAGATTCTATTGAGCCGCCCTTGCGCATAGTCTTCCAGGGCGCGAAGTTCCTCGCCCATAACCATCCCATGCTCGAACGAAAGTTTCTCAAAGATGTCCACGATCTCTCGACGTATCGGCCAGTGCCGTCTGCGGAAAAAGTCGCGTCCCTTCCGCCCCACCACCGCGACTTCGACGTGAGCCCCGCGCGACTCGAATTCCGCGATGGTCGCGACCGCTTTGCGGAGAATGTTCGCGTTGAAGGCTCCGCACATTCCCCGGTCGCTGGTGATCACTGCCACAAGAATGTGGTGACCCGTTCGCTTTTGGAGGAGCGGATGGGCGTCACGGTTGACACGCTGGCTGAGGTTGCAAATGGCCGACCGCATTTTATGCGCGTAAGGCCGTGCGGCCAGAATCCGGTCCTGCGTTCGTTTGAGTTTCGCCGTGGCGACCATCTTCATGGCTTTGGTAATCTTTTGAATATTCTTCACCGATGTGATCTTGCGTCGGATGTTTTGAAGGCTGGGCATAGATTCTTCATCCTCTGCCGAGGAATCCAGCGATTCGCATGGCGGTCATCGCCATGCTGCGGCAAACCGTTCGCGAAATGCCGAAGGTGTCAGGCCGACCACGGCTGCGTACCGGGCCAGCCGGTCTTCGGATTCGATGTCCTGCGCATTGAGGCGAATCATGTAGCGTCGCGCGATGATGTAAGGCTCTGATGCGATGTCGACCATCCGCACGCGCGTGCGTTGCGTATTCGGATCAAGGATCGAGTGGAAGGGAATCGGGGTGAACCGCCCGTTCACCATGGCCACCATCGCACCGGTTTGTCCTTTGAGCAGGAATTCAGCAGCACAGCACCCGAGATCACGGCAATATTCCATGTCGAAGGGAATCGGATCCGCACAACGCAATTCAAACCCCAGGTCCTTGAGTCGGATAGTAGGGGCAAGACCGTAGGGCGCCAGTCGTTTCAGCACCGTTTCCTTCAGCACGCGGCCGAGATCCAAATCGGCCAGCTCGATGTGCCCATGCTCATCGCGGCTGATGGAATTGAGGTCCGTGAGATCCCGCGGGTCTACTATTTCGGCCAAGCCTTCGGCGATGACCGCGACGCCGTCTTCGCGGCCCTCGCTCAGTCGTTTGATCATGGCCCCTGCCAACACGTCGGCCACCTTCGGCAGGGGAACCGGTCGCTCAGTGAACTCTTCCGGAATGAGCGTCAGCGTCGCTCCCGCTGCCTTCCCGATGCCGAGGGCCAAGTGGCCCGCCTTGCGGCCCATCGCAGTCACGAAGAACCAATGCCCCGTCGTACGAGCATCTTCCAGAATATTCTTCACGGCATAGGTTCCCAGGTGCCGAGCTGTCTCAAAGCCGAACGTCGGGATCCCCTGAGGAAGATCCAAATCGTTGTCGATCGTCTTGGGTACGTGGACTACGCGGAGGCGCCCCGCGGAAGCGCGCTCCAACGTGAGGGCGGAGAAGCACGTGTCATCGCCTCCGATGGTAATTAAATCCGTAATGTCCAGTCGGTCCAGACTCGTCAAGCTCCCTTTCAAATGCGCTGGATTCTTGGTTGGATTGGCTCGCGCGGTTTTGAGTATCGAGCCGCCTCGGAAATGGAGACGGCTGATCTCTTGGATCGAGAGCGGGGACACTTTGCTCACGTCTCCCTGCATGATGAGCTTGAAGCCCTGTTCAATTCCCATCACGGTACGGCCCTCTGCAAGCAATCGCATGGCGGCGGCGCTGATGACGCCGTTGATACCTGGGGCCGGACCCCCACCGACCAGGATTCCAACTCTGCCTTCCATGCGAGTTCCTTTGCTTTTTGCGACCCGCTGTGGGACAGCAACGTTGCGAGGGCCATGCCAAATGGCTCTGTTTGGAAATGCAACCATTCGGATTGCCGACATGCATCGGTGAGTCGGTGGCTTGCATTCGCGCTCGCTTGCTCCGGCGAATCTCCAGACGGTCCTCCTCCCTGTGGAATTTTGCATCAACGCTGGAGTCGGGCCATGTGGCGACCCGCCTCAAAGAGTGCGAGTTCAGTGCTTGCTGTGCGAACCCTTGACGGTTCTTGGGCTTGTTCGGCTGGAGAAAGCGATGGCACCTCTTTTGCGGCGGTCGTCGCCGTAGTTTTGGACAGGTGCTCAATGGCGGGCCGCCTGCCTGGCCATGATGGAGGTGTCGTTCATGGCCGGTGGATTGAAGCTCCGAGCTGCGGTCGGTGTTGCCCTTGGTTTTCTGCTGATAATGGGAGCGATCGTGTGGGGGAGCTTGGCTCTCTACGTCGACGGACCTGGCTCTGAGGGGCTTCGGCGGACACTGGCCGGCACATATGCCGCGATAGGATTGCTCGCTCTCGGCGGCGTCGCCGCTCGGCGAATTCGGAGATTCGCCCTCGGGATCTTCAGCGCAATCCTCGCCGTTGTGATCGGCTGGTGGGGTACGCTCGAGCCGTCAAATGACAGGGATTGGCAGCGAGAGGTGGCGGTACTGCCATATGCGACATTCGATCGCAATCTCGTGACTGTCCACAACATACGGAACTTCGACTATCGAAGCGAACATGACTTCAAGGCGGCCTATTACGATCGTACCTTCGACCTGGAAAAGTTGGATGCAGTGGACCTGCTTGCCTCATTCTGGATGGGCCCGACGATCGCTCACCTATTCCTCAGTTTCGGCTTTGGCCAAGACCATCTCGCGATTTCGATCGAGGCGCGTAAGGAGCGGCAGGAGAATTATTCCGCCCTGCGTGCGTTTTTCAAGCAATACGAGTTGGTCTATATCGTCGCGGATGAGCGTGACGTCATTCGAGTACGAACCAACTATCGAAAGAATCCTTCCGAAGACCTGTATTTGTTTCGTCTCCAAGGTCAGAAAGAGAATGCCCAACGAGTCTTTCTCGATTACATGCGCACGATCAACTCTCTCAAGGACCGACCGCAGTGGTACAACGCGCTGACCGCCAACTGCACCAACATCATGTTTGTGCACGGGCGCGTGAACCCGGGACATCTTCCGTACTCGTGGAAGGTACTGTTGAGCGGCTACGTCCCACAGTACCTCTATGAGACGGGGAGACTGAACCCGACATTGCCGTTCCTCGAGCTCATGCAAAAATCGAAGATCAATCCGGCGGCCCAGGCAGCGGATGCCGCCGTCGACTTCTCCCGCCTGATTCGTATCGGCCTCCCGACCATAGACGTCGAGGGAGCCTCCGGAGGGACATAAGAGGGATGCTCACGTTGATGACGAGGCAGGTCCCCTATCCGGCGCTGATCGGGTTGATGCTCCTGTTATCGGCCTGCGTCTCCCCCGTCGGCGTCACACCATGGAGTCTTGATGAAGCGTACCAGGAAGCCTATTCCAATGCGCTTTCCACCGGCCGTCCCACCTCGTTCACTGTGCAAGTGCTGCTGCGGCTCAACCTCTATCAGCAATACAAAAGCGATCCGGAAGGGACGCTGGCGGAGCTGCACAGGGGGCTGCGCCCGACAGGTGACGAGCAGCGGCTCTTCGCCCTCGCGGAATTATCGATGCTTCATGCCCGCCATACGGAATCCACGTCCCACTTTCTCGCCGCCGCCGTCTATGCCTATGCGTTGCTCGATCGGAGTGAGCGGGATTTCACGCCGATTCCTCTCAATCCCAGGAATCGGATCGTGGCGGACATCTATAACGCGGCACTGGCAAGAGGGCTCGTCGTCACCTGTGATTCATCGCAGGATGATTGCGACAGCGAGGTGGACGAGGTCCGCCTCCGTGGCGGACGGTACGCACTGCCGTTCGGCGAACTCGTGATCGAGGCCCCTCAGCAGTTTACTTGGGCCGGCTACAAGCTGGATCGATTCTTTCCCGCCGTGCAATTCAAGGTCTACGGGCTCCGAAACCGATACCGTCAGCCAGGCATCGGCGCGCCGCTGATCGCCTCCCTCGGTCGTCTCTCCGGCAGTGGCGAACCCGGCAGCGAATTGGTATTTCCCGGCAGCAAAATTGCCACCACACTGTTGCTCCGGATCGCGGCAACCCGGCGGGGCCTTGTGGATGGGCATGTGAGTGGAACGCTAGAACTCTATAGTTTAGACGGCCAGAGGACCGTGCAGCTTTCGGGCTATGATCTCCCGCTTGAATTCGAGTCGACGTCGGCCATTGCCTATGCCCTCAAAGACATTCCCGTCTTCGATTTCGAGATCCGGGGATTTTTTGGGTTGTGGCCCCAGCTCTTTCACACCAAGCTGAGCCATCTGGGAACCATCGAACCCTATAGGCGGGGAAAGATTCCGGTCGTGCTGGTGCACGGAACAGCGTCCAGTGTCGTCCGTTGGGGCGACCTGATCAATGAAATGATGGCGGATCCGGACATCGCACAACGTTACCAATTGTGGATCTTTACGTACAATACGGGTGATCCTATTTTGTTTAGTGCCGGCATCTTGCATCAATCACTGAGAGAAGCCGTGCAGCTATTCGATCCGGAAGGGACCGACCCTGCGCTCAGGAAGATGGTGGTGATCGGTCATAGTCAAGGAGGCCTTTTGGCGAGACTCATGGTCATCGAGAGCGGCACGCGATTCTGGGATTTCCTTACCAAAAAATCGATCGATGATCTGGATGTCAAGCCGGAGGTCAAAGAAGAACTTCGGCGGTCCTTCTTCTTTACTCCGCTGCCCTTCGTGCGCGACGTTATTTTCATGGCGACCCCTCATAGAGGCAGCTATGCCGCAGCTGGCAGGATCGCTCGTTGGCTGGCCGATATCGTGACGTTACCGGCCGCCACCCTCTCCACCGGGCTTGAAGTCGCGCGAGTGATGGCAGCGGATGAGCCCCGGCTTGCCTCCAAACTGATGCTGCAGATCCCTCGCAGCGTCCACAGTATGGACCCTTCGCGGCCCTTCACAAAGGTCCTCACGTCGATTCCGATCGACCCCGGCGTCAAAGTGCACTCGATCATTGCCGTCTCTGGAAACAAACAGTTGGAAGCGGATGATGACGGGATCGTGACCTACCAAAGCGCTCACATTACCGAGGCGCTCTCGGAAAAAGTCATTCATGCCGGCCATTCTGTCCAAAGTCATCCGGAAGCGATCGAAGAAATACGTCGGATTCTTCTCGACCATGGCGGCGCGGACTGATCCGCGCTGGGGAATTTTTCCCCCAGTGGTGCAATGTCCCTGTGGCGACCCACCCCATGGCCCGTTCCAGCAAAATCTGTAAATAAATTTGTCATCGGCAGCAACCTCTCAAAATACTTCAGAGAGGCACCAGGCTTGTTAGTGGAGAGACTGACCGGGCATTTGTCTTGCTCATGCGTTTATCCGTTCCACCAAGAAGGCTTGCTTCTCAGACCCACCAAGAGATCAATTTGATCTCGTCTATCGGCAGGAGGTGCTGAGGTGATGACCCAAGAATTGGAACAGACGGCCAGAGCGCTCGTCGCCGGTGGAAAAGGCATCCTGGCGGCCGATGAAACAGTCGGGACGATTACGAAGCGATTCAAGGCTCTCGGTATCGAATCAACCGAGGACAGTCGGCGTAGCTACCGGCAAATGCTCTTTGAGACGCCTGAGGCGGAGCAATTCATCAGCGGCACCATCATGTATGACGAAACGATTCGCCAGAAGACTCCAGAGGGCGTGCCGCTGGTCGATGTCCTCACGAGGCGCGGGATCATTCCGGGAATCAAAGTGGACACAGGCACCAAGCCGCTGGCCGGTGCGCCGGAAGAAACCATCACCGAGGGATTGGACGGGCTTCGCGATAGGCTGAATCAGTATTTTGGGATGGGTGCGCGGTTCGCAAAATGGCGAGCGGTGTTTCGCGTCACGGAATCCCTGCCGAGCCCTGTCTGTCTGAGCGCGAATGCGCATGCTCTCGCTCGCTATGCGGCATTGTGCCAGGAGCAGGGACTCGTCCCGATCGTGGAACCGGAAGTCCTGATGGATGGCTTCCATACCATCGAACGTTGTGAAGACGTGACCAGTGCGGTTCTCCATGCGGTCTTCCAGGAGCTGTTTGCACAATGTGTGAGGCTCGAGGGGATATTGCTCAAGCCCAACATGGTATTGCCCGGACAATCCTGCTCGAAACAAGCCACGGTTCAACATGTCGCCATCGCGACGCTGCGCTCTCTGCAGCGCTGCGCCCCGGCTGCAGTACCAGGCATCGTCTTCTTATCCGGCGGACAGAGCGCCCTGCTCGCCACGGCGCATTTGAATGCCATTCAAAACCTCGATGCTCCCAGGCCATGGAAAATCAGTTTTTCATACGGCCGGGCGTTGCAGGATCCCGCGCTCGCCGCCTGGCACGGCAGGCCGGAGAATTTCACATCCGGACAGCAGGCCTTCTATCACCGGGCCAAGTGCAATAGCGCCGCCACGTCCGGCAGGTACAACGAAGAAATGGAAGTCCAATCCGGCAACATGGTCGGAGCCGTTCATCGCGCCGGCTGACAAGGCGATCGACACGGACTGCCGGCCGGATAAGATTCCCACAATCAGGCACGTTTGGAGGAGTCAAGGGAGGATCCAATGGGCAACACAATGTCGCAGCTCGAACGTGGGATCGAGGAAGAACAAGTCATTCAGGCGCTCTCCGACGAAGAACGCACGTTGATGGACGGCTATTGGCGGGCCGCGAACTATTTATCGGTCGGCCAGATCTATCTCTACGACAATCCCTTGCTGAAAATGACGTTAACGAAGGAGCACATCAAGCCCCGATTGCTCGGCCATTGGGGCACTACGCCGGGACTCAACTTTATCTATGTGCACCTGAATCGGATTATCCGAAAGCATGACCTCGACATGATCTACATCACGGGGCCCGGACACGGGGGGCCGGGACTCGTCGCGAACGCGTACCTCGAGGGCACCTACAGTGAGGTCTATCCGGACATCTCACAAGACGAAGAAGGCATGAAACGCCTCTTTACGCAGTTTTCCTTCCCGGGGGGAATTCCCAGCCACGTGGCACCGGAGACTCCGGGGTCGATCCATGAGGGAGGCGAGCTGGGATATGCAGTTTCTCATGCCTATGGCGCAGCCTTCGATAATCCCGACCTCATTGTCGCCTGTGTGGTCGGGGACGGGGAGGCCGAGACAGGGCCGCTGGCCACCAGCTGGCATTCGAACAAGTTCCTGAACCCTGCAACCGACGGAGTCGTCCTGCCGATCCTGCACCTCAACGGCTACAAGATCGCCAATCCCTGCGTGCTCGCGCGTATCAGCCGAGAGGAGCTGGAGCAGCTGTTCCGCGGGTATGGCTACAAGCCTTATTTCGTGGAAGGCCACGAGCCCGACAAAATGCACCAGCTTTTTGCCGCCACGCTGGACGAGATCGTCGCGGAGATCCGGCGCATCAAGGCAGCGGCGCGTGATAGCAAGACCGTCGAGCGGCCCCGCTGGCCCATGATCATCCTGCGGACGCCCAAGGGCTGGACTTGTCCCACCGAAATCGATGGGAAACGGACCGAGGACTATTGGCGCTCACATCAGGTGCCCATGGGAGAAATGCACGAAAATCCCGCCCACGTGCGCATTCTCGAGCAGTGGATGAAAAGTTACCGGCCCATGGAATTGTTCGATAAGAACGGAACCCTCAAAACCGAGCTGGCGGAGCTGGCGCCGAAAGGCACCAGCCGCATGAGTGCGAATCCGCATACGAACGGCGGTCTGTTGCTCAGGGATTTGCGACTGCCGAAATTTCAGGACTATGCGGTCGAAGTCGCCAAGCCGGGGACGACCATGGTCGAATCCACGCGTGTGATGGGGAAGTTTCTCCGTGACGTGATGAAATTGAATTTGGCCAGCAAAAACTTCCGCCTCTTCAGCCCAGACGAAAACAATTCAAACCGTTGGCAGGACGTGCTGGAGGTGACGAATCGTGCGTGGATGGGCGAGACGTTTCCGTTTGACGATCACTTAGCTCCAGACGGCCGTGTCATGGAAATGCTGAGTGAACATCAATGCCAGGGTTGGCTAGAAGGATACTTGCTCACGGGGCGGCATGGGTTTTTCTCATGCTACGAGGCCTTCATCCATATCATTGATGCGATGTTCAATCAGCATGCCAAGTGGCTGAAGGTCTGCAACGGCATTCCATGGCGCCGGCCGATCGGATCACTCAACTATCTGCTCTCGTCGCATGTTTGGCGCCAGGATCATAATGGCTTCAGCCATCAAGACCCGGGGTTCATCGACCATGTGGTCAACAAGAAGGCCGAGGTCGTCCGGGTATACCTTCCGCCCGATGCGAACACGCTTTTGTCGGTGACCAACCATTGTTTGCGCAGCCGGAACTACGTGAATCTCATCGTGGCCGGGAAACAGCCCGCTCCGCAATGGCTGACCATGGACCAGGCGATCAAACACTGCACGGCTGGAATCAGCATTTGGGAGTGGGCGAGCAACGACCAGGGGAGCGAGCCCGATGCCGTGATGGTCTGCTGCGGAGACGTCCCCACTCTCGAAACGCTCGCTGCGGTTGAATTGCTTCGCATGCAGATGTCGGAGGTGAAGC
>DASTLA010000172.1:0-3161 GCA_035715525.1 Nitrospiraceae bacterium | reverse complement strand
AAATTCGTCGATGGCTTGCGAGGCGACGGGCGTAAAGCCGGGCCGGCTCGCCTGAAGCAACGGAAGCACCTGCCCGCTGGGATCGAGTTCTATTCCCGGCTTCGTGGGAATCTGGTATTTGGCAACGGAGTTCAAGAAGAGCCACGTAAAATTGTTTTTGTTGTCATGTTGGTAGTCGCCGCGGATGAAGGTCTGGTTACGCTCGCTCTGGCCATGAAAGATCGAATGGCCCAAGGTCGGCGGCTCGATCCCCCGGTTCGTCGACGTATAGCTGTTCAGGACATAGAAACGGAATTTCTCGCCCACCGTCCCTCCGTACTCGAAGGACGGAGTGATCGTTTGGTTCGAACCGCCAAACATCTGCGCCGATCCGAATCCCGGCTTCGTCCCGCTCTTGGTCGTGATATCCAGGACAGCGGCCGCCTTGTTGCCATACTGCGCCTCCATGCCGCCGAGGATGATGTCGGCCCGTTCCCAGGCCCGCGGCGCGATCACATCGGAAAACGTCGTCGACACCGTATCCGGAATCGGCACGCCGTCGATCCGCAACTGAAGATTCGCATGGTCCTGCCGAATGTGAACCTGCTTCAACGCCCCATAGACGGCGCTGGGAATCGTCAAGAGGACGTCGTGCAATTCATTATTGTTACCACGCGGCAGGGCTTCGATTTCCTTCCGGCTGACGGAGTAGGTTTCGCTCGACGCCTTGTATTGGATCGGAGCCAGCGGCGAGACCACCTCCAGCGCGATCTCCTTGGTGCTCGAGAGAGTCAGTTTGAGCGGGGCAAGCTTTTGTGCCCCTACCGTGATGACGGCATATTCGCTTCGATAGGTATCCAGAACGGCGCTGACTGAATAGGTCCCGCCGGCCGGTACGGTCACGGCAAAATCCCCGGCCTCGTCGGCGATCGTGGTCGCTACAGTGGTCCCTTCCTGATCGCGCACCTCGACCACGGCCTGAGGCACCCGACGAAGATCCTGATTTTGGACCGAGCCCACGATCGTGCGAGATTGGTCGGCGGCTTGCACGACTTCCTGGGCTCCTGTGTGACCCGGAAGCAGGGCGATGACAGACCCGGAGATCGCGATCCCCAGGCAAAAGAACTTTCCGAGGGAAAGACACATGACACACACCTCCCGAATGATTCCAACCCCATGCAACGGCCATGACTAGAGCCCGTCGGCAGATCTTGGATCGATGAGATGGGGGACGGAAAAGGGCAGCGTCAGAACCGGGGAGGTGCTCGAGAAGCGCGCGAAGTCGGATGCGACAGCGAGGTCAGGATGGGAGGATGAGCGGCATGACTAGGCGCCTCCACCAGCAATGTGCGGGGCGCAGGCACGTCTGCCGCAAGCGAGTGACCCGTATGAAATTGCACCCACTGACAGAGGTCGGTATCGGAATGCTCGTGACCATCATGGTCGGCCGCCGCGAGGTCGTGGTGGATCTCCAACGCGACGGCGAACGGCGCCATCGTCAGCACAGCCGAGGCGATGAACAAGGCCAGAAAGGCAGCCGAATGCTTCTGTATCAGCCGGGGTATCATGTCGGGGCGTCCTTGTAACAAAGGTCACCGGTGAATGCAAGTCCGGGCGACAGAGACCGCTGCTCTGGACTTTCTCCAGGTCTTTCCGCTATGTTGATGATCCTCCCAAAGCAAGAAGGATTCTACGATGACCAGGCCGATCGACAACCAGCATGTCATTGAAATTAAACCATTACCCTCTCCCCGTGAGGTCAAGACACTTTTGCCGATTCAGGACAGCGTGGCGGAACTGGTGTTTCAGACCCGCCGCGCGATCCGCGATATTCTCCATGGCCGGGATACAGAGCGTCTGATCGTTATTGTTGGCCCCTGCTCCATCCACGATCCGGACGCTGCCTACGAGTATGCCGACCGGCTGAGGCCGGTGGCCCATGCGGTGCGCGACAAGCTCCTCCTCGTCATGCGCACGTATTTCGAAAAGCCCCGCACGACGGTTGGATGGAAAGGTTTGATCAATGACCCTCATTTGGACGGCACCTGCGACATTGCCATGGGCATGCAGCTCGCACGCACGATTCTCTTGAATATCAACGGCAAGGGCCTGCCCTGTGCCACCGAACTACTGGACCCCGTTACCCCGCAGTACATTGCGGATCTCCTGAGCTGGACCGCCATCGGCGCGCGCACGACGGAAAGTCAGACCCATCGGGAAATGGCCAGCGGGCTTTCGATGCCGGTCGGCTTCAAGAACGGGACAGAAGGAAGTCTACAGGTGGCGATCAATGCGATGATCACCAGCCGCACGCCGCACCATTTTGTCGGCGTCAACGCCGACGGCGTCACCTCGATCATCAAGACGACCGGGAACCCGGACCACCACATCGTCCTGCGCGGCGGCGGCGGACGGACCAACTACAGCGTCGAGGACATCGGCAAAGCGGAAACGGCCGTGGCGAAAGAGGGCATCGCACGCGGGATCATGGTCGATTGTTCGCACGACAATTCCGGCAAGAATCATCAGCGGCAGGTCGAGGTGGCCGGCGAGGTGCTGAAACAGTTTCGCGACGGCCGCCGCTCCATCATGGGGTTCATGCTCGAAAGTCATCTTCAGGGGGGACGCCAGACCTGGGAACCGAGCAAGCCTCTTGCTTACGGCATGTCCATTACCGACTCTTGCCTCGGATGGGCCGAAACTGAAGCCTTGCTTTATGGCATGGCCGATTCCCTGGTTGCGAAGCCCGTCTAGGCCGACTCTCCCATTCCATATTCCTCACTTCTTGATCTCCATCCCATGCTTTTCGACACCCATACCCATTTGGACGATGCACGGTACGATTCGGATCGCGAGGCGATGATTGCCCGCGCGCGCGAAGCCGGCATCGAGCAGATGGTTACGATCGGCTGCGACCTCGCGACGAGTCAAGCTGCGGTCCAATTGGCGGGGCAGTACCCGTTCTTGTTCGCCTCGGTCGGCGTTCATCCGCACGAGGTCAAACATATTGCCGACGGGTGGTACGCCGAGCTCCGTCGGCTGGCTTCGGGGAACAGTAAGGTCGTGGCCTACGGAGAGATCGGGCTCGATTATCACTACAACCATTCACCGGCCGCAGAACAGCGCGACCGGTTTCGCGAACAACTGCAACTTGCCCGGGAGCTGCGACTGCCGGTTGTCAT
>DASTLA010000171.1:0-6288 GCA_035715525.1 Nitrospiraceae bacterium | reverse complement strand
CACCTCATGGCTTCATGGATGGTGGCCCACCGGCTGGAGGTGCGGCAGGTTCGACGGCTGGTGGCTTGGGCCGGGGTCGCGGCCGATCTAGATGGTCTTTCGATCGTCGGTGGGCCGGAACTGTATGGTCGCTGGCACCATGCTCTCACCCATGGCTTGTCGGCCGCTCTGCTGATCGCACTGATCTGTGCCGCACTGGCTCATGACCGGCGATCGGTATGGTGGCTGAGCTTGACGGCGTTTCATCTCCATCTTTTATGCGATTGGCTGGGGAGTGGGGTGGAATGGCCCATCCAGTATTGGTGGCCCCTCAACGACACTTTCTACGAGACGCCTTTCGGGTGGGAGTTGGACGCCTGGCCGAATTGGGTCGTCGCAATGCTCTTGATCGCTGTGTGTGGGCGCATCG
This sequence comes from Nitrospiraceae bacterium, assembly GCA_035715525.1. Lineage (GTDB taxonomy): Bacteria > Nitrospirota > Nitrospiria > Nitrospirales > Nitrospiraceae > JAHBWI01. The sequence goes on along the minus strand of DASTLA010000171.1, from coordinate 5,879 downwards.
CCATTACGTCCGGCCATTCGTTTGCCGAAACGGTTCTGTCGCCGGCTGCCGATGCCGCCGTGGTTTCCGCGCTGCGGCGCCGGTTTGCCCCTCGCTCGATACCTCTCCACGTCCGCAATACATGACCCCCTTGCGTGATCCCATCGAAACCGTTCGGTTCAGCGGTCGCAGCCGATGATGGCGGGCACCAGCTCTTCGTTCATGAGCATCTTCGAGACAAATGCCGTCGCCCCCGCTTCGAACATCACGCGCCGCGTGAACTCATCGTCCTGCGTGGATAGTCCGATGACGGAAATTTCGGGGGCGATGGTCTTCAACCATCTGGTCGCTTCAATGCCGTGCATCCGTGAGATGCCCACATCCATCACCACGACATGCGGGCGAACCTGCAGGGCCAGGTTCACGGCGGTGACTCCGTCCCGCGCCTCCGCAACGACGGAGATCTCCTCGTGTTCTTCGATTTCCTGCTTCACCGCCGCACGAAGATCCTGGTTCTCATCGACCACGAGCACATAGAGCATCGATTCCCTCCTCTCGAGAGGTTCGGCGGGTCCGCCGGCTCTAGGCAGGCGGACCGCAAGGTTATCGGCGATTCGCCCGCGATCGCCCGAATATGGAAGAGATGAGCATGGCGACCGCAGTGAAATAGACGCGCATTCCCAACTGTGTCATAAGAAGCGTTCTCCGTTTCTGGATGAAGTGATGGGTAAGTGTGGCATCGGCCGGTCATCAATCTCATACGCAACTGGCATACCTGCGGTGATCGACCAGCCATGTCTTGTCCCGGGGCGCGAAGCAGTCCCAATGCGTGTCACGATCGCGACAGGCGGGGACAGGCTGTCCCAATCTTGTTTGATAATCGGACGTTCCGACAGGTTCTATCCGTCAGCTCGATGACTGAACGTCACTGCACCGACGCCAGCGAAATGACAGAAAGGCCCACGAGCCACCTAGGGGCTTCCCTAGATTAAAAAAAGACGATCGATCAGTATAATGTCGCCGGTTGTGCGTCCGCACGGGGTAGGGTATGCATGAATGAACCGTCCTTCCATGTGAATCTGTCTGAAGCAGCCACCCGCGCTCGTTTGGCGGCCATCGTCGAGTCCTCTTATGACGCCATCATCAGCATGGATATGAAGGGCCGCATCACGACCTGGAACCGGGCCGCCGAACGCATCTATGGGTATTCCGAAGCGGAGGCGATCGGACGGCCGATCACCCAGTTGATCCCCGAGGACCGGTTGAGCGAGGAAACCGAGATCTTCACCAAGATCAGGCAAGGCGGCCGTGTGGATCATTATGAGACCGTTCGCAAGAGGAAGGATGGGACCCTGCTCGACGTGTCGCTCACGATTTCCCCCATCAAGGACGAGTCGGGAGAAATTATCGGCGCATCGAAAAGTGCGAGGGACATCAGCGAACGCAAACGGATCGAGCAAGAGCTGCGGAACCTGACCGAGGAATTAGACCAGCGCGTCGCCGTCCGCACCCACGAGCTGACCGTTTCGCAGGAGCGATTGCGGGCCTTGACCAACGAGCTCAGCTTGGCGGAGGAGCGGGTGCGCCGGCAACTGGCCAACGAGCTGCACGATTATTTGGGGCAGTTATTGGTCGTGTGCCGCTTGAAGATCACCCGCGCGATACAGCGCAACAAATCCGGCGAGCCGAGCCAGGAATTACGCGACGTCGATCGTATCCTGCAGGACTCGATTTCCTATACCCGGTCGCTCGTCGCACAGCTGACTCCGCCCGTGCTGCGTGAATTCGGCCTGGTGATGGGCCTCACCTGGTTGGCGGAGCAGATGAAGCAGCATGGATTGACGGTCGCGGTGGAAATCGGCGCGACGTCGCTCGAGATGCGCGAAGATCAGGCGATCCTTCTCTTTCAGTGCGTACGCGAGCTGCTGATGAACATCGTCAAGCATGCCGGAACGCAGGAGGCCTCGTTGATCATTGTGCTCAACGCCGACCGCCAACTGACCATTACCGTGAGCGATCACGGGAAAGGCTTCGATCCAGCCGCAGAGCAGGTCAAGGACGACCGGCACTTCGGCCTCTTCAGCATTCGGGAACGGATGGAGGCCTTGGGCGGAAAGTTGGCCCTCACCTCGGCGCCGGGTGAAGGGACCACTGCATCATTGCTGCTCTCTCTGGAGGCGCCTAGTCACCTGGCTCCCTCGGTCGCCGCCATGCCTCCGGAGGCGATTACGCCTAATCAGGAGCGCCGACGCGAGCCGGTCAAAATCCTATTGGTCGACGACCACCCGCTGGTCCGCCAAGGCCTCCGCGGGATCGTGGACGGCGTGGACAACATGCAGGTGGTGGGCGAGGCGGCCGACGGTTACGAGGCGGTGCAGTTCATCAAGGTGCACCGGCCCGACGTCGTGGTCATGGACGTCAATATGCCCCATATGGACGGAGTCGAAGCCACGAGACTTATACGCCAAACCTCTCCGGATGTCGCCGTCATCGGGCTGTCCGTACACAACAGCGAACAAATCGCGTCGGCGATGAAGGAGGCGGGGGTCGTCGCGTATCTCAAGAAAGACGTGGCGCCTGAAGAGTTGAAGTGGGCCATCGCCGCAGCCATGAACCAACGTTAGCGCTCTATCCCCTCCTTCCCCTCTCATGCAAGGGGTCTCTATCGGCCGGCAGCTTTCGCCTCTCTCCTCCAGCATCAATGGTGTCAAGACGCCTCATTCCTAGGCGTTTTCCCAGTTGGGTGCTCCATGCCCCTGTGGTGTAGTCGAGGAAGGTCGACATCAATCGTCCACTTCACCAAAGGGGTGCTTCATGGGTGCAGCAGGCAAAGGATTCATTCTCTGGTTGCTCGGGGTTCCCGGCATCATCGTCATCTTGTTGTGGATGTTCGGGATCCTGCACTAAGCCTCAGACTCGCGAACGGGCCTTCTCGGCCGGCGATGGGCGCGCACCAACTCGGCGCTGCGTCCGCTGGATCAGGCAAACATGACTCGTGTCGAGATAGAAACGGCGAGCCGGCGCGGGGCGGATCGTGAGGCAAAACGGTCTGCCCTCGAGGGTCGAGACGAGGCCGAGCCCGAAGGCCCGGCCTCGGACCTAGCTGAGCGCCCCATCCCTTCGGCTGGACAAGGAGAAGGCTGGGGCATCATGATCCTCACCATCCTGGCGACGGTCTTCGTCTTGCACTGGGCCCGAAAGTTTTTCATTCCGCTGGTGCTCGGGGTGACGTTGGCCTTCACGCTGAACCCCATCGTGCTATGGCTGGAACGGTTCAAACTGCCGCGCGCCGCCGGCGCGAGCCTGCTCATCTTGGCGCTGGTCGGCTCCACGGTGGTCGCGACGATGTCGCTGCGCGACCAGATGGTCGAAGTCTTGGATCAAGTGCCAGATGCGGCGAGCAAGCTTTCCGGCGCGCTGCGCCAAATGGCGGCTCAACCCAGTGCGATACAAAAGATGCAGGATGCGGCGCGGGAGATCGAGCAAGCCACCAAGCAAGCCACGGATGGCGAGGGCGCGCCCAAGAAACCCCAATCCCGCATCGTGGTCGAACAGCCGAAGTTTCGGCTCTCGGACATGATCTGGGCAGGGTCGCTGGGGATGTTCGGCTTTCTCGGCGACAGCGTGATGCTGCTCTTTCTCGTATTCTTCCTGCTCCTCTCGGGAGAGGAATTCAAACGGAAATGCCTTCGGCTGGCCGGTCCATCGCTCTCGGAAAAGAAGATTACGGTCAATATCATCGACGACATCGGTCGGTCCGTCCAATACTACATGCTCACGATGCTGGCGACGAACCTCCTGCTCGGGGTCAGCAGTTGGCTGGCGTTCCACTGGCTGGGACTGCAGAATGCCGGCGCTTGGGCCGTGGCGGCGGGCGTGCTGCACTTCATTCCCTATCTCGGCCCCGCACTGACGGCGCTGGGCGTGGGCATGGCGGCCTTCATGCAGTTCGAGGCGGTGGGCATGGCCCTGATGGCTGCGGCGGTCTCGTTGGGCCTTGCCACCATCGTGGGCATGCTGATTCTGCCTTGGTTGAACTGCAAGATCGGCAAAATGAATACCACGGCCATTTTCGTCTCGCTGCTCTTTTGGGGTTGGTTGTGGGGAGCCTGGGGCATGCTGCTCGCCATTCCCATCATGGGCATGATCAAGGTGTTTGCGGATTACGTCACGGGCATGGAGCCGGTTGCTGAACTGTTGGGGGAATGAGTAGACCGCGGATCATGGAGTCCGGTAGAGTGGGCGACTTTCTTGATCCTTTACTCGTTCATCGGAGGACCCATGGCACGATCGAGCCGACCGGAATTGGAAAAGGACAATCCCACTGCCCCCCAGCCGCGACGACGCCGGCGTCGGATACAGGATCGATCCGGCGGCGGCATGGTGACTGCGGGCGAGGCGTTGGAATTGTTGACGAGCGCCGCGGAACGGTTCGTTGACGGAGCCCCGCGCGTCAAGAGGTTGGAAGCGGAACGGCAGGCGCTTCTCGACGCGATCACGCGGGCGCAATTGGTGTTATCGGTGCATCGCTTCCATCCCACAGCCCAAGGGGATGCAATCGCCGCCTCCTAGCCGGGGCTTCTTCCGTCATCCGCCGCGGCTGGGAGCGAGCGTCTGCGTCGTTCGCGCAAGGCCGAGGTGTACGCATGGCGGAAGGTTCTGGCGCCCTGTCCGCATTGACCCAGTGGCGGGGACTCTTCAGCAATCGCAACGTCGTTTGGCTCGTGACCGGGCAGGCCATTTCCCAAGTCGGGGAGGGGCTCTCAAAGGTGGCGCTCCTGTGGTTCGTCTACGATCTGACCGGATCGGCGATGAAGATGACCATGATCGGAATTCTGCAAACCGTCCCCCCGCTCGTCTTCGGTCCTGTCGCCGGGGTACTGCTGGACCGAATTCCCAAACGGACCGCGATGATCGTGATCGACATCGCGCGAGCGGTGTTGCTCGCGCTGATTCCCACGCTTTATTGGTGGGGATATCTGTCGCTGCCGTGGCTCTACGTCCTGGTGTTTCTCACGGCGATGTTCTCGATGGCGTTCGGGCCCGCCATGAAGGCCATCGAGCCTCTTCTCGTCAAGTCTGATCAACTGACGCAGATCAACGCGCTTGACCAAAGCACGATGACGCTCGGGCAGCTCCTCGGCCCCGCCATCAGCGGCATCTTGATCGCGGCCATCGGCGCACAGAACGTGCTGTACGTCAATGCCGCGACCTTCGTTGTGGCGATTCTGTGCAAGCTGCCGATCCGCCTCAAGGAGCAGTGGCGGGTCGTGAAGGGCGAGTCGGCGATGAAGGACGCGCTGCGCGACCTCAAGCAAGGCATCCAATTCGTCTTCGTGGAGCGGCGGCTCATGCTGCTCATGATGGCGGTCGCTTCGGTGTTTCTGCTGGGATCGACGGCCTTCATCTATCTGTTGCCCGTGTTGGCCAAAGATTATCTCCACTCGAATTCCGTCGAACTGGGCTGGCTCTGGACGTCTCTCAGTCTCGGCTTGCTCGCCGTCACCGTGTGGTTGTTCATCGCCTCGCCGAAAGACATGAGCCTGCGGCTCTGGATCATCGCGGCTGCCGCGGCGCTCGGCGGAGGCGCGACCTTCGGTCTGACCTTTTTCACCTCGTTCGTTCCCCTCGCCTTGCTGATCGCGGCCATCGGCGCGAGTTCGGGGGTGGTGAATCCCTTTGTGGCCGCCTCGCTCCAGGAGCGAACCCCGAAGGACATGCTGGCGCGCGTGTTCAGCGTGTTCAACACTGGCACGCTCGTGGCGGCGATGGTGGGAATGACCGCCGCCGGTTGGATCGTCGATCAGTGGGGGGCCGTCGCCGCGCTTCTGGCGACGGCTGTCGTCCACGTCGCGGCCGCACTGCTCACGGTGATGCTCGTGCCCTGGTGCAAACGGTTG
>DASTLA010000170.1:0-8358 GCA_035715525.1 Nitrospiraceae bacterium | reverse complement strand
CTCGGATAGCTGAGGCTCTTTCACCTTTACAATCAAATCCGATTCCGCGAAAAGGGCTGCCTTCGAACTCGCGATCCGAGCCCCCGCCTGCCGATACTCTTCATCGGTGAACCCACTGCCCTGGCCCGCCGATGCTTCGATCTGAACCTCATGCCCGGCATGGCAAAGCGCGCGGATTCCGTGAGGCGTCACGCTGACTCTATATTCGTGATCCTTGATTTCCTTTGGGACTCCGATGCGCATGATGTCTCTCCGATCGACCAGCCTCCGGCATCACAGTTCATTATACACGGAATAGGACGGAGCCATGCGCCGGACGTTGGTCGGCTTGCTACGGCAAAGAACAGTGCGGTAAGATTCGCGGCCGTTGAGTGACGCGTGGAGGAGCGAGCATCTATGGATACGGGATCCTGCAATGCCTGTGGCGCTATGGGCACGGCCTTGATGAAGCTGTCGTTAGGGAAAGACTTCTTCGGACGCACGTACGACCGCCTCTCTCCTTCATCGGATCAAAGCCCGAAGTGGTATTGCGAGCGCTGCTCGATGCTGAAAAATCTGCAGCGGGATTTCCGCGACATCAGAGCGGAATTCGACAAACTGGCGAAGGGCCAGAGCTCGGCCGTCTCCGAACCCGAGGCGAAACAACGCGCGCAGATTCGACTCCAGGAGATTGCTGCCATCGCGGGAGCGCAAACCGCCGACTCTTCGCTGTTGAACCTCTCTGATGTGACGCAACTCATCGATCAGCTACATGCCCGCGCATAACGGGTCGCGAGTCGATCACATCCAACGCACATCACTATGACTGGTTATCAACGCCATATATTCGTCTGCACGAACAAGCGCGACCCGGATGACCCGAGGGGCAGCTGTTCCAAGCTGGGCTCGGAGGCGCTCCATGCCAAATTCAAGCAGGAGGCAAAACGTCTCAACCTAAAGGGGATCGTCCGTGCCAACAAGGCCGGGTGTCTCGATTACTGCGCCCAAGGTCCGAGCGTCGTGGTGTATCCGGAGGGCGTCTGGTATCGTGTCACGACAGAGGCCGATGTCACTGAAATTATGGAACGCCATATCGTGGACGGTGAAGTCGTGCAACGGCTCCTCATGCCGAACCAGACTCCGGCCCCGCTGCTGTCTCCACTGAAACGCTGAAGCGTACGATCCCATCCCGCGAGGTCATCATGCCTATTGAAGAAAAATGGAAAGCCAATATGGAGAAGGTCGCCTTCGTGAAGACTTTCCCCGGTCTTGTCGGCGAGTGGCAACAGCTCCGCGGAAAAACTGTCGATGCGGTCACGCCGCTGACAGGAAAAGCCGGTGCTGCCGCCCTGGTGTGCAGCGATGGAACGCTGCTGGTCGCGCCGCCACTTTCCGCTGAACCGCTTGAGCTCGCTGAGGCCTTGAGCGTGAGCCGCCCATACCTCCAAACCCGGCAGGCGGCGTGGTACGCTGAGTACGATCGGCTCGTCAAGAAAGATAAGGAGGCGCTTCGCGCCGCGCGGCTCGAGAAGATCTTGGGGGCCATTCGGAACAACCTCGAGCAGATCCCCGAGTTGAAAGAGCGACTGAAAGACCTCGTTCAGGAATGGAAATGAGCAGCCTGCCGAAAAAGAACATGTTCGAGATCTTCTCGCAAGGTCTCTTCGAAGGAGTAAAGCCTATGATGCTGGTCCGCGATCATCTCGTCCGCCACCCGGACCGATGCACCCATCAAGCCATCTGCATGCCGGTTTGCCCGACAAGCGCTTGGCTTTCCACACCGCCTTACAAATTCGATCCGTCCCGCTGCCTGGAGACTTGTCGCCTCTGTCTCGACGCCTGCCCGTCCCAAGCGATCTATGCGGTTTTTCGCAAGGGCGATAAGTTGCTCGAGCCACAAAAGAAGTAACGGAGGATATCGTTCGCTGAACGTCTCTGAACAGCTGCTTCAAGTCAGCTTGAGGGTGCGCATGCAGCTATGTGGCAGGTTGGGAGGATTAGGCAGCGCAAGAGTCGGATATGAGTGGTTTCGTTCTCCATTCACACTATCTGTTTTCTCAAGCGTCCCCAATAGGCGGTGCCGACGTACCCGCAGCCCCCGGTCAACGTAGTCAACGCCATGATGCGATAGACCACCGAGCGCGGAGCTTTGATGTTGACGGAAGGGTTCAGGAGGTTCGATGCAACGGCCACACGCTTGAGTGTTTCCCCTGCCAAAAGGATCGGCCACATGCAGGCCAACCGCTGACGGATTTCAAACCGCGGCAACGCCATGGTGTAAGCCCAGCCGTTGTCCAGATGCTCTATGGCCTGCCGGATCATGCGGAGCAGTACCGGCCTGAATTTCGGCAGCGTCTCCTCGGCGAGTAGGTCCGCCGGCCGCAGGCCGACTTCATCGAGCCATTGCGATGGCACATAGCACCGGCCATTGTGCAGGTCACGCGCGAGATCCTTCACGATATTGGTCAGCTGAAGTCCCTTCCCGAATCGCACGCCGATGACAGACATCCGCTCCACGTCCCACCGGGCCATTGCCGCCCGATGTGCACAGACCATGCGGGTCCAAAATTCTCCGACACAGCCGGCGACATAGTAGGTATACCGGTCAAGTTCGTCCGGACGCTCCAATGCCGTCAAGCTTTCAGCCGATTTGCCGGTAAACCTCGTAAGGTCCATCTCCATCCCGCTCGGCAATATAGTCATGAGCCATCTGATTCGGTCGCGATCGCCGCGTTCGAACTGCCGATAGACCGCAAAACAGTCAGGCAACCGTTGCAGCAACAGGTGCTCTGCCGAATGAGTTTGATGCCGCAACAGCGCCTCTTGGATCGCCTCCACGGCCGGCATGTCCACGTTGTCCGTCTCAAATTGGGCTCGCAATTCCTGCAAATGGTGCAGCCGCTGCTCCCTGCTGATGAGGTCCGTGTCGGCGATCGTATCCGCCGCCCGTGCGAATAAATAGGCCAAGCCCATTTGATCGCGCACATCGGACGGGAGAACATTCAGCGTCAGGTAGAAGGAGCGGGATACCTGCCTCAGAATATCGCGAAGAAGCTGGTGCTTGGAGGACTGATTACGCGTGGGAACGACCTTCCTATCGGACTTCGAGCTTGCCTTCCATTCCTTTCTCCCGGTGGCTCGGGAAAAAGAGGAGCTTCTTATCGCAGTAGAACGGGTAGATCCCCGGCTTGGTTGGAGTAAACTGAACCGTAACCGTCTTGCCGGCGCTCACGTCTCGCTCAATAGAAAAACCGGCAGCCTCGTCCTTGAGGATGAAATTGTGCGGCGTGATGGTCGTGATGCTGGTCAAGACGAACTCCACCGGCTTGCCCGCTTGGACAATCAAGTGGTTCGGTGTGTAGGAGTAGCTATCCAGTACAACGGTTGCCCGCTGGATACCGTCGCGCTGGTCCACCGGCACTGAAAACGGCGGCACCTGAGGCCCCAGCTCCGCTGCGCGACCCACCGAGACGGCGGACAGCAGCAAAAAAGCCCCTATCAACTGTCCCGTGCGCCCCGTCGCCATAGGCGCCTCTTCTAACAGATGCCGTAAAGGGCGGTCAACCAATAGACTGCTGCGCCCCAATCCCGACCTTGACCCGCTCGCAAGTCATTGTTATCTGACAATCGCGCCTGGTCAAGCAGCGCAGACTGCCCCCTGAAATCAGCTGGCACGTCCGGTATAATGACATCCGACTGCCCGGTTCCTAGAGAAAGAAAAAGACGGGACGGGCGGGAGGCCAAGGAGGATACAGATGAAGTGGTTCAAGGGTATCGGGCTCTTTCTCATCGCAAACGTGCTGATTTACCTGACGTTGTCGATCACCGTGCGGGTGCTCATCAACGTGGTGTTGCCGGCATTCGGTATCGACGTCCGAGGCGCGTTCAGTCAGGAACTGCTGGTGTGGTCTTTGGTGATCGGGTTCGGCGGCGCCTTTATCAGTTTGCTTTTTTCCAAGCAAATGGCACGCGCCATGTTGGATTGTGTCCAGATCACCCAGCCGCGCACCCAGGCAGAGCAGGTGATTTACGGAGCGGTGCAGGAAATCGCCCAGCGGTTACGAATCAAAATGCCCGAAGTGTGGGTGTATGAATCGCCGGATCCGAATGCATTCGCGACCGGTCCCACCAAGAACAACGCGATGGTCGCCGTCTCAACGGGTCTGCTGGCCAACCTCCGCGAGAACGAGGTGCGGTCGGTCCTCGCGCACGAGATGGGGCATGTGTTCAATGGAGATATGTTTACGACGACCGTGCTGGCAGGTTTAATGAATACGTTCGTACACTACATCAGCAACTTCGTGTATTCGATCATCGGGCAGCCCCATGGCGAAGATCGAGAAGAACAGGCCGGCAGCCCCATTCTGGCATTCGTCGTGTATATCGTTCTGCAGGTGGTGCTCTCCATCCTGGCTATGCTCGTCGTCAGTTGGCATTCACGGCGACGGGAGTATGCGGCCGACGCCTTCGCAGCGAAGGTGTACGGCAAAGACTCCATGATCGGGGCGCTGCAGGCCATTGATCGTTGGGTCAATCGTACACAATTCCAGTACTCCACCCAGGATGCGTTGGCGACGATGAAAATCTCCGGCAACACGTCGGGGTTCATGCATTTGTTTGCGACCCATCCGCCGATCGAGGAGCGGGTGGCGGCACTCCAGCGTCTTTGAGAAGGGAGATCCAACATGGTGATGCGCGACTCAACCTGCGCCTGGAAAATGCTTCTCGCCGGACTGATCATGGGAGTGGGCCTCGGCTTGGTACTCTCGGCTGAGCGGGCCGGCGCAGCCGGACAGAAAGGAGCGACTCTCATGGCGGCCAAAACCGCGAGCATTTACGACTTCACGTTGGACGATATCGACGGGAAGCCGGTCCCGCTCAGTCAGTACAAAGGGAAAGTCGTGATGCTCGTCAACACGGCCAGCTTCTGCGGCAATACTCCGCAATACGAGGACCTCGAAAAGATGTACGAAACCTACAAAGATCGTGGTCTCGAGATCCTGGCCTTTCCGGCCAACAACTTCGGACAGCAGGAGCCCGGTACGAATCAGGAAATCAAAGGTTTTTGTCAGACCAAATACAGCGTGGGGTTTCCGCTATTCAGCAAGATCAGCGTGAAGGGCGACGATAAACATCCACTCTACCGCTACCTGACCGAGCAGAGCCCGTTCCCGGGTGAGGTGGAATGGAACTTTCAGAAGTATTTGGTCGATCGCTCCGGCCGCGTAGTGGCGAGGTATCACCATCGGACCAAACCGCTGGCGGGTGAAGTCGTCAAGGACGTGGAGCGCTATCTGGAGGATAAGTAGGCGATCAGCTTTTCTTGAGGAAACTGATGTGCGCTCGATACTCCTGGATCGCGGCGCCCAGCGCCGCCTTTCCGAGGGGAATGTTGGCGTCGAGCGCTTCCTCGACCGAGGGATCGTCAATAATGACTTCGTACCGATCTTGAATGTTGGTCCGGACCGCGGTCCCATCCTTGAACGTCCTCGGCATGTAAATTTCGGTCCAGACCTCTTTTTCGACCAGGCAAACATCCCGAAAGCGCTCATACAACAAAGCCAGTTTTTCTTCATCCATTTCTCTCATGACCATCTGCTCCGCATGACTTTCCGCTGAACTCGACCCTTCCGGCTTCGGCAGGCCCTTGCTTCAAACTAGATGTAGATCAAAACTCGGGAAATTTTCAACGGGGTGCCACACCGACGGAGCCGGAGCGGGGAGCGGCATCGGCCGCTTCGGTAATCGAGAAGCGCATCGTCCCGACTTGATTGACGGCATGGAAGGGCTGTTGCCCGAGCGAAGTAATGAAGATCTTGACCAGATACGATGCTATCGGCCAGGTGTCTCCCGGACGTTTCAGCTCCAGAAACCCATACCGTTCATGGCCCGGGACCTCGAGCGTATCCCGTACAAGCGGTTTGTCCGCCGTTTTGCCGTCAGAGCCGATCTGAAAGACTTGTGCGGCAAACTGTGCCGGGTCTTCTAAGGGAGCCACCTCGAACACGATGTAGACAGCGGGGGCATCCGGGGGAAATTGGCTGGTGCCAGGATCGATCGGTTTCAATCGAGGATCCTGCGTAAACCACCCCTTGCGGCCGAAGGTATCCCACTCGACGTCGTATCCTTTCGCCATTTTGATCCACGTAAAGAGCGACTGTGGGACGCCCTTATGCTGATCATCCATCGAAGGGGCTTCGGTCGGTTCGAATTCTGTGGTCTGCTGTTCTTTCGGAGCGAGAAGGTCCCGCGCCTCCGCCGCCTCGTCCCGGACCGATGGCCCGGTAAGGAGGAACATAACTACGAGCACGCGGCTCCATCGTCGCGCCATAGAATCGTACGGCGAAACCGTTTTAGCGATGGGCACCATACGGATTATCGTACCCACTGAACACGAGGGGGGTCAACCCGCTGCGGAAATGAACGATAAACAGAGCAAGAATCGATCCATTTGTTATAATCCGACATTCTTTGACACAGTGGATTCGGTATATGCTGATGACTCGAAGCGCATGAGCCACCGGTCGGAATTGTCTCCTTCCAATGTGATCTCCGAAGGTTGAAGCCCTTGGAACCGGTTCCTACGGAGCCCGACAAGCTGAAAAGAGAGCAAGGACTTCGCGATGCCGCCTTCCAAGCAGCGGCTCAAGGCGGCGGAGAAAGTTATCTTTCCGCCTTTGCCCTGGTGCTGCAGGCATCCCCGGTTCAGATCGGCATCCTATCCGCCTTGCCGCAATTGATCGGCACGGTATCTCAACTCATTTCAGTGAAACTCCTGCAATACTTGCGTAACCCGGGGAAGCTCGTGGTGATTGGCGGCTGGGGCCAGGCTCTGAGCTGGCTTCCCCTGTTGGCGCTGCCTCTCCTCGCTCCGTCAGGAGGTCCGTGGGTGCTGATCGGCTGCGCCATGCTCTATTTCGCGCTCGGCCACGCGACAGCTCCCGTCTGGAACAGCCTGTTGATCGAGCTCACTGATGCCGGTACACGAGGAAGCTACTTCGCCCGCCGTGCACGCATCACGGCTCTGGTGAGCTTTCTGGCCTTGGGCATCGCCGGCACGGTCCTCACTCTCGGCCAAAGGTGGGATTGGAGTTGGTTGGGTTTCGTCTTCATCTTCCTCGGCGCAGCCGTAGCGCGCCTCGGTGCCACACATTGCCAGGCTCGCGTCGCCGCGCTAACCGAGATGCATCACATTGATACTGTCCACGGCTTTCGGCACTTTTTAACACAGACAGCCACTGCGGATTTCCGGCGTTTCCTGCTGTTTTCCGGTCTGATTCATTGGGCCGTGTTGATCTCAGGGCCCTTCTTCGTGGTCTATCTGCTCAGGGATCTGCATTGGAGCTATCTGCATTATGCCGGCTGGATGGCGGCCAGCATCCTCGGCCAATTCACGACGCTGAAGCCCTGGGGACAATTCGCCGATCGACATGGTAACAAGAACATGCTCATGCTCACAGGTCTCGCCGTGCCGGTCTTGCCGATGGCCTATCTGATCAGCGAGCAGTATCTCTATCTCTTGGGTGTGAACTTCTTTGGCGGGGTCCTGTGGGCGGGGCTCTCGCTCGGTCTACAGAACTATGTGTTCGATTCGCTCAAACCGCAGGAGCGGACCAGAGGCGTCGCGCTGGCCAATGCGACGAATGCGATCGGCTGGGGTATCGGCGCGCTCACGGGAAGTTGGCTCGCCACGCTCATTCCAGCGCATCTGCGCGTTGCATTCTGGGACCTCTCCCCGGCCTCGAATCTACCCTTTGTGTTTTTCCTCTCAGGATTGCTGCGGCTGGCAATTGCGCTCTCCTTGCTGAACACATTCGGCGAACCGCGCGGACTCGTCACGCCCTCACACCGTCAGCTGGTACGAGAACTGCCGCTACTTAAGTCCTTGGCGGCGCTGTTCCCGGGAAGAAAGTCCCGGGTCCTGCCCTGATCGGTGCGCCCGCCAGCCGCGACGGCTCACATGCCTGACGGTTTGCGGTCCCGCTCTTCCTGCTTCAATTTGTCGAACGCCCGGTCGGCATTGCCTTTGACTTGCTCCGACGACGGCTGGGCCATCGGTTTGGGCTTTTCGCTCGAGCAAGCCGTGAACAACAGCGCGAATATCAGCGCTCCGCACAATGCGACCATCTTGCCATTCTCTGACCGTTGCATCTTGCACATATCAGCTCCTCCCTCCACTCAAGCGTGCCGCTCTTCGAACCGGGCGCCTATTATGTAACAGCACCAGGCCGGTCTCAACCCTAACCCTCCACCCGGCTTCCTTCATGACACGGTGCACGTTGACGGACCGTGACGAACCGGCTATTCTTCGGCATCCCACCTTGGGACGATGACGGTAAAGGAATACCATGTCTTTGCGTGATCGATTGAGTGAAGATC
>DASTLA010000169.1:0-4866 GCA_035715525.1 Nitrospiraceae bacterium | reverse complement strand
GCCCGGAGGGCGGAAGAGCTGGCTAAAGGCGCCATATTGCCGGGGCTGTTGTTCGAGGAACTGGGCTTCCAATACGTGGGCCCGATCGACGGCCATAATTTCGAACATCTGCTGCCGACATTGGAGAATGTGCTCAAGATGAAGGGACCGGTTCTCCTCCACGTCATCACCAAAAAGGGCTTGGGGTACCAGCCGGCCATGGAGAACCCCGTGTGGTTCCATGCCTGTCCCTCGTTCGTTCGGGAAACCGGAGTGCCGGCCAAGAAATCCCCGCGTCCGACCTACACCGCCCTTGCAGTCGATACATTGACCAAGCTGGCCAGAAAAGACGAGCGAATCGTCGCCATCACGGCAGCCATGTGCGAGGGTACCGGGCTGAATGCCTTCGAAAAGGTCTTCCCGGATCGCCTCTACGACGTGGGCATCGCCGAACAGCATGCCGTGACCTTTGCTGCCGGAATGGCGGCTCAAGGCATGAAGCCCGTCGTCGCTCTCTATTCCACCTTCCTGCAGCGGGCCTACGATCAGGTAGTTCATGACGTGGCGACTCAGAACCTGCCGGTCATGTTCTGCATCGATCGCGGCGGCTTGGTGGCCGAGGACGGGACGACGCACCACGGCGCCTTCGATTTTGCCTACATGCGCCACGTGCCCAACATGGTGGTCACCGCCCCCAAAGACGAAAACGAGCTCCAACATTTGATCAAGACCTGCTTGGACTTCGATGGACCTGCCTCGGTACGCTATCCGCGAGGGGTCAGCCTCGGCGTGCCGATGGATGCCGAACCGACCGCGCTGCCGATCGGTAAGGGCGAGCTGTTGCGGGAGGGCACCGATGTGGCCATCGTGGCGATCGGCGTCACGGTCTGGCAAGCGGTCAAGGCCGCAGAGCGGCTGGCCGAAGAGGGAATTTCGGTCGCGGTCATCAACGGGCGGTTCGTGAAACCGCTCGACAGCGAGCTGATCTCAAGGGTCGCCAAGAACGTCCGGTACCTGGTGACGGTGGAGGAGGGCTGCAAAATGGGCGGCTTTGGGTCCGCCGTGCTGGAATGCCTCTCGGAAGCCGGGATCACGCATCTCCGCACCAAAATCATGGGTTTGCCTGATTGGTACATCGAGCAGGGCCCGCAGGATTTCCTGCGCGAACGCTACGGGCTGACCGCCGAGGGAATCTATGCCAGCGTGAAGGAACTTCTCGGCAAAGGTGCCGCCGACGAGGCGCGGCAGATAGCGTCGCTCGTGGGCGGGTTGCCTCATGGAGACGAACAAGGAAGCTAGCGCGTGGCGCAATGCGGAATGACGAATGCGGAATGACAGGATGTAGCTGAGAAATTTCCATGCATATCACCAGAAAGAAGACACGGCAGATCAAGGTCGGGAACGTCAAGATCGGCGGGGATGCGCCGATCGCCGTCCAGTCGATGTGTTCGACCGATACGCGCGACGTCGCGGCGACGGTCAATCAGATCCGCCAGCTCGAGGAAGTCGGCTGCGAAATCATCCGCGTGGCGGTTCCCGATGAAGAAGCGGCCGCTGCCCTACCGAAGATCAAGGCGGCCATGACCGTGCCGCTCATCGCCGATATCCATTTCGATCACCGGCTGGCGCTCCAAGCTGCGAAAGTCGTCGATTGTGTGCGGATCAATCCGGGCAACATCGGCGCCTGGTGGAAGGTGCAGGAAGTCATCAAGGCAGTCAACGAGCGGGGCATTCCGTTGCGGGTGGGGGTCAACGGAGGATCGTTGGAGCGGCCGTTGCTGGACAAGTACGGATGGCCTTCGCCAGAGGCGCTTTCGGAATCGGCGTTGAATGCCGTGCATGCCTTGGAGGACGAAGGCTTCACGAATTTGAAGGTCTCGCTGAAGGCCTCCGACGTCCATCACGCGATCGATGCCTATTACCTGTTCGCCATGCAGTCGAACTATCCCCTGCATATCGGCATCACCGAAGCGGGCACTGCCATGACCGGCGCCGTGAAGTCCGCCATCGGACTCGGCTTTCTGTTGACCCAGGGAATCGGGGACACGCTGCGAGTATCCTTGGCCGCGGATCCCGTCGAAGAGGTAAAGGTCGGCTTCGAGATACTCAAGTCTCTGGAGTTGCGTCATCGCGGCATCAACGTGATCGCCTGCCCGACCTGCGGCCGCGTGGAAATCGACGTCGTGCGGATGGCCAATGAACTGGAAAAGAAGCTCGGACACATCAAGACTCCGCTCAACGTGTCGGTCCTCGGCTGCGTCGTCAACGGCATCGGTGAGGGCAAGGAAGCCGACATCGGCATCGCCGGCGGCGAAGGCAAAGGCATTCTCTTCAAGAAGGGCAAGCTCATGCGCAAGGTGCCCATGGAAGAGCTCATGGAGACCTTGATCCAGGAAGTCGAGCTGCTCGCGAAAGAAAAAGAGGCGGAAAGCTCCTCCGAAGAGCCCCGCAGCGCGACGAACGGCGAAACCCAGGCCGGATGGGAGCCGATCGGCCAGACGCCGGACCAATCTTCCACGCTGGTCCGCGACATTCCCGTTCTCCCCACCAAACGATGACCGAACATTCTTCTTGCGGCGGTTGAGTTCGGAGCCGACCCCCTTTTATAATGCGCGTTCCGAGGCGCCGTACCCAAGTGGCTAAGGGAGCAGTCTGCAAAACTGCGATGCAGCGGTTCGAACCCGCTCGGCGCCTCCAAACATTCCTCCTGATATCTCCATAGGTTCCATCGTTTTCGCCGGCGGCGCGTCGGTACTCTCCAATGCGTTACTCCCGGTTTTACTCCCGGTTCCACTCCCGGTTTTTGTCGCGATAGCCCCTAAGCTCGCTCGATTGACCGCGGTTCGCAAATGAGCCGGGGAGAGATGGGCGTACCGCATGGTCATCGTGATCGTGGAATGCCCCATGAGCTCCTGGACGGTTCGGATATCGACGCCCGCCATGACAGCCCGTGAGGCAAAGGTATGGCGCAGCGTGTGCCAGGTCGCTCCCTCGATCCTGGCCAGCCTCAAGGCCGGCTCGTAGACCTTCACTACAAAATTTCGGCCTTGCATGGGTTGAGCAGATCCCAGGGGGCTGGGAAATAGAAAGGGGCTATGGCTCCAGGAGGACAGGCCTTGGACTATTCTCAGGGCGGCGTCGGTCAGGATCACGTGGCGGGTCTTTCCGGACTTGCTGAGGGGGATGGTAAGAATGCCTTGGTCTGTATTCAAGCATTCCCACCGGGCGTGAAACTGTTCGCTCAGGCGCAAGCCGGTTTCGAGCGCGAAGGCCACAATCGACCAATGCTCGGGAGAGAGCTTGTCGCGTAGGCTTGCGATTTCCGGTTCACTGAGGAAGCGCAGCCGGCCGGTCGGCTCGGCGTAGAACTTGACCCCTTTCAGCGGATTGGTGATGAGGTGACCGTCGGCAATGGCCAGATTCAGAATGCGCCGTAAGGCCCCGAAGTACCGGTTGATGGTCCGGGCGGTACGATTCCCTTTCGCCTTCATTTTGGCCTGAACGTGGCGCAAATCGTCGGCCGTAATCTCGGTTAGCAGCTTGCGCCCCAATAGCTTAGACCAGAAGCTGCCATATCGGTGAACATTGCGCAGGCCTGGCGAGGTCACGCCTTCAAGATAGCGTGCGATCCACGCGCGAAGGGTGAGCGCCTTGGAGACGGCATACTTTTCGGGAAAGTAACGCCCTTCTCGGGCTTCAGCCCTCAGGCGGCCATACAGTGTCTTGGCTTGCCCCTTTGAGTCGGCCCGGTACCATTTCTCCCTGCCGTTCACGTAGAGGCGGACCCACCATCCTCCCTGTTTAAAGACCACTCCACGATCCTTACCGTGTCGCCTTGCCATGGGAACCTCCTTTGCGGCTTCGGTCGGATTGTGCAGTGTTGCGGTTCTTTGTCGTCTGCTTGTCGCGCCACTTGCGGGAAGCCACTCGGGCCTGACAGCGCGGATGGCAGTATAGCTGGTCGCACCGGATAGCTAAATAGATCTTGGAACACTCCGGACAGCGGCGGATGTACTGGCCTGATTCGGCCAACAAGTGGGCAAATCGGTATTCAAACTCTTTGCTTTTTCGCTTGGCGGTGACCACGACGGTGCCCTTGTTTTCATGAAACGCACCGGGCGGCGTCACGATGAGGGTCAATTGTGGGAAGGTGAAGACGGCGTGCGCCGTTTTCCAATAGGCGTCGAGCTGCGCCAGGAGGGATTGCTGGAGCGTGATGGCTTCTTGCCGGCTGGGCAGTCGTTCGTGCACATCCCCATGCGGGACTGCTTCGACCGCCCAGCCGCTTTCGGTGGCGACAAACCCGCCGTAGCGGTCCCCGATATCGTGCACAAAACTGGCGACCTCGAACGAAAGGACCGTCCATTCGCTCGGCGTCAACGCTTCAAGATCGGTCTGTAGGAAGCGAATCATCCAGCCGACCACGCCATCCGGCGTCCCGTGAATACGCTCCTCCGCTTTCTTGCGCTCTTGGTGGAACTGCTCGCGCATCGGGTTTCCCTTGGCACTCATTGATCGTGCTCCTCTCTCATGCTGGGCACCGTCGTGGTTCGTGATCCCATCACCACAAAAAAAGTTGAGACCTCGGCGGCCTGTTCGGACCGAAATTGCTTGGCAAGTGTACCTCCCTGGTGGTAACGCCTGTCAATAGAAATCATGTCTAAATAGTCACAGGCATGATGATTGGTAAACCATCAAATCAAGGAGGTGTCGAATGGGTCCCAGCATGCAACTGTTAACGATTCGGGACGCGGCGCAGCGGTTAGGGCTCAAGGAAAGTACGATCCGGAAGTACATCCTTAGGCGGCAGATCGCGTATGTGAAGCCGTCGGTTCGGGCGGTTCGAATTCCCATTGAAGAACTCGAGCGCATTCTCACCGCCGGCAT
>DASTLA010000168.1:0-9587 GCA_035715525.1 Nitrospiraceae bacterium | reverse complement strand
CGTGAAACAGCCGATTCTCACGAATGCCGATCTCCAAAAAATTCGCGAGATCGCGGACCCGCACTTCAAGAGCAAAACGCTCCGCATGCTGTTCCGGGTGGCGGAAGGTCCGGAAGGTTTGGGCGCCGCGGTGGACGATCTGTGCAAGCAGGCCTCTCAGGCCATACGGGAAGGATACAAGTTTTTGATTTTGAGCGATCGCGGCGTCAACGAAGAATGGGCGCCGATTCCGAGCTTGCTCGGTGTGGCCGCGGTTCACCATCATCTGGTCAGGGAATGCACGAGGACCGAGGTGGGACTGACCGTCGAGACCGGCGAGCCGCGCGACGTGCATCATTTCGCCTGCCTCATCGGCTATGGCGCCGGCACGGTGAACCCCTACCTCGTGTTCGAATCCCTGGTGGACATGGAGCGCGACGGGTATCTGCCGGAAGGTTTGGATGCGGAGACCGCCGAAGGCAAATTCATCAAGGCCATCAACAAGGGCCTGCTCAAGATCTTCTCGAAGATGGGGATTTCGACCGTGCAATCCTATTGCGGCGCGCAAATCTTCGAAGCCATCGGGCTGAATCATGACTTGGTCGACAGCTATTTCACCGGCACACCGTCTCGGGTGGAGGGCATCGGGGTCAGGGAAATCGGGGAGGAGTCTCTCCGGCGGCATCGTGTCGCCTACGAACCGTCTCCGATCAGGCAATTGGACTTCGGCGGCGAAATCCACTATCGGATCCAGGGTGAACACCATAACTGGAATCCTGACACCATTTATAAGCTGCAGCACGCGACCAAGACGAACGATCCGAAGACCTACGCCGAATTCGCGCAGTTGGTGAACGACGAGAGCAAGCGACGCTCCAATCTGCGCGGCCTCCTCGACTTCAAGTATCTGCCGGAACCGATTCCGCTGGACGAGGTTGAGCCGGCGAAAGAGGTCGTGAAGCGCTTCACCACCGGTGCGATGTCGTACGGCTCGATCAGCAGAGAAGCCCACGAAACGCTCGCGATCGCAATGAATCGGCTGGGGGCGAAGAGCAACACGGGCGAGGGCGGCGAGGATCCCGACAGGTTCATTCCGCTTCCCAACGGCGATTCCCGCAACAGCTACATCAAACAGGTGGCGTCGGCCCGTTTCGGCGTCACGAGCCATTATTTGGTGAACGCCAGGGAGCTACAGATCAAGATGGCGCAGGGGGCCAAGCCCGGTGAGGGTGGACAGCTGCCAGGCCACAAGGTGGATGACATCATCGCCCGACTGCGCTACTCGACGCCGGGCGTTCAGCTCATCTCACCGCCGCCGCATCACGACATTTATTCGATTGAAGACCTGGCTCAGCTGATATTCGATCTGAAGAATGCCAACCCGGAGGCCGCGGTGTCAGTGAAGTTGGTGGCGGAGGTCGGGGTCGGGACCGTGGCGGCCGGCGTGGCCAAGGCTCATGCAGATAAAGTCCTGATCAGCGGCGATTCGGGCGGAACCGGCGCCAGTCCTTTGTCGTCGATCAAGTATGCCGGCATTCCGTGGGAACTTGGGCTCGCCGAGACGCACCAGACGCTCGTGCTCAACGACCTGCGCGGCCGGATCCGTGTCGAAACGGATGGACAAATGAAGACCGGACGGGACGTCGCCATCGCCACGTTGCTGGGGGCCGAGGAATACGGGTTCGCGACGGCTCCGCTCGTCGTCGAAGGCTGCATCATGATGCGGAAGTGCCACCTCAATACCTGCCCGGTCGGCATTGCGACGCAAGACCCGGTGCTGCGTAAAAAATTTACGGGCCAACCCGATCATGTCGTGAATTACTTCTTCTTCGTCGCCGAAGAGTTGCGCCAGATCATGGCCAAGCTCGGGTTCCGTACGATCAACGAGATGGTCGGGCGCGTCGACAAATTGAAGATTCAGAAAGCCGTGGATCATTGGAAGGCCAAGGGCCTCGATTTGACCCCTCTGCTTCAAACGCCCGACGTCGGTGCCGAGGTCGCGCGCTATCGCGTGCAGCCGCAAGATCACGGCCTTGACTGCATTCTCGACCGGAAGCTCATTGAGCAATGCGCGCCGGCCATCGAGCGGGGCGAAAAAGTTTCGCTCGATTTGCCGATCCGCAATCTGAACCGCACCGTCGGTACCATGCTCTCCAGCCGCATCGCAAAGAAGTACGGGTTGAAAGGCTTGCCGGCGGATACGATCACGATCAAGTTCAGCGGATCCGCAGGCCAGTCGTTCGGCGCCTTTCTGTCGCGCGGGATCACGTTGATCCTGGAAGGAGAGTCCAACGACTATACCGGCAAGGGCTTGTCCGGCGGCAAGATCATCGTATTCCCTCCCAAGAATTCCATCTACAAGCCGGAGGAAACCATCCTCGTCGGCAATACTTCGCTCTATGGAGGCACCCAGGGAGAAGCCTATTTTTACGGGATGGCCGGCGAACGATTTGCGGTGCGGAATAGCGGCGTGCGTGCGGTGGTCGAAGGGACGGGAGATCACGGCTGCGAATATATGACAGGGGGCGTCGTGGTCGTGCTGGGACGTACGGGGCGCAACTTTGCGGCCGGCATGTCGGGCGGCGTCGCGTTCGTCTTGAACGAATTCGATAAGTTCCAGTCGCGCTGCAATCTAGGCATGGTGGAGTTGGAGCCGTTGACGACGGACGAAGACAAAAAACTGTTGCATGAGATGATCGCGGCGCATTTCCTCTATACGGGAAGCCGGAACGCCAAGCGAATTTTGGACACGTGGGATACCATGTTGCCGAAGTTTGTGAAAGTGATGCCGATCGACTACAAGCGGGTACTGGCGGAACGAAAGGCCGCCGCGGCGAAGGGGACGAAGTGAAGTGATTCTCGTCGACCGTCATGCGTCACTCAACGACCAAGAGCCAATTCTAGAAGACGCTGAATAGAGACTGATGTGACATGGGCGATCCGAAGGGTTTCTTAAAATACGCGCGCGAGGGACCGAAGCGGAAGCCGGTCGAGTTGCGGGTACTCGATTGGAAGGAGATGTACGAGCCGATCCCTGAGGACAAGCTCAAGATCCAGGGGGCTCGTTGCATGGATTGCGGCGTGCCGTTCTGCCAAGGCAACACCGGCTGTCCGGTGGTCAACCTGATTCCGGAGTGGAACGACCTGGTCTACCGCGGGCGCTGGAAGGACGCGCTCAAAGCCCTCCATACTACCAACAACTTTCCCGAATTTACCGGTCGGCTCTGCCCGGCTCCCTGCGAAGGGGCCTGCGTGCTCGGCATCAACAGCGATCCCGTTTCCATCCGGATCATCGAATGGAACATCATCGACCGGGGGTTCAACGAAGGGCTGGTGGCCCCGGTGTTGCCGGTTCGCAAAACCGGAAAGACCGTCGCCATCGTCGGCTCCGGCCCGGCCGGTCTCGCCGCGGCGCAACAACTGGCTCGGGCGGGACATAGCGTCACCCTGTTCGAAAAGGCCGACCGCATCGGTGGCCTGCTGCGATACGGCATTCCCGACTTCAAGATGGAAAAATGGGTCATCGACCGGCGCTTGGAACAGTTGAAGGCCGAAGGCGTGGAATTCAAGACCGGCGTGACGGTCGGGAAAGACCTCTTGGCCGAACAGCTGCGGCAGCAATTCGACGCGATCGGTCTGGCGATGGGTGCCGAGCAGCCGCGCGAGTTGCCCGTACCGGGACGCGAGCTCAAGGGGATTCATCTGGCGATGGAATACTTGACCCAACAGAACAAGCGTACGGCCGGCATCCCTGTGGCAACCGAAGAGCCGATCACGGCAAAGGGGAAACGGGTCGTCATTATCGGCGGCGGCGATACGGGTTCGGATTGCCTTGGCACGGCACATCGCCAAGGCTGTCTCGAGGCTCATCAATTCGAGCTGCTGCCTGAGCCGCCTCCCGCGAGGGCGGACTCTACGCCCTGGCCGCTCTGGCCCATGCAACTTCGCACCTCCCATGCGCACGAAGAAGGCTGCGACCGACAATGGAGCATCTCCACGACGAAGTTCACTGGGCACAACGGCCATGTCACGAAGTTGCATGCCAACCGGGTCAAGTTTGAAGCCGGCAAATTCAGCCCCGTGCCTGGCACCGAAATAGAGATGGACGTCGATCTCGTGCTGCTGGCGATGGGCTTCACCGGTCCGGTGAAAAACGGGCTGCTCGACAGCCTCGGAGTCAAGTACGATGCCCGCGGCGCGGTAGCGGTCGACGACAACTTCATGACCAACCTCGACGGCATCTTCGCCGGCGGCGATACCAAGCGTGGCGCCTCCCTCATTGTATGGGCCATCGCCGAAGGACGGAAGATGGCGGCGGGGATCGACAAGTATCTACAAGCGAACAAGTCCGCAAAGAAGTCAGTTTCGTAATCCTCCCTCATCGAAGGTAATTTCCAAACAGCAGGGCGCGCTGGGCCCAAGGTTTCCGCGCCTCTCGGAGCGACTCGCCGAATGGAGCCGAGAGGAACAGGTGCGTTGCGACCGCACCTAGGGTAATGGTGCGCTGCGCCATTCTGCTCGCCGTGACAGGCTACCCCTGTGGCGCGGTGTTCCACGGTTGCTTCTCGCGGCATGTACAATATGCAAAGTGGGGGAGGTGATGGCAAAGGTCTGGATCGGTACGTCGGGATGGGCCTACGGATCATGGAAGCGCCGGTTCTACCCACCGACCTTGGCCGACTCGCATCGGCTGGAATACTATGCCCAACACTTCATGACGACCGAGGTAAACTATTCCTACTATCACGTTCCCTCCCTGGAGATGTACCGGAAGTGGGCTGCCACCGTTCCGCCAGAGTTTCTTTTTGCCGTCAAAACGAATCGGGCCATCTCGCATGATCAGCGTCTACGTCACGTAGAAGAGATATGGAACGACTTCATGCAAGGAGCCATGGCTCTCGGGCAGCATCTGGGACCCATCTTGGTTCAGCTTCCTCCTTCGTTCGCCCGCGATCATGCCCGCTTGGATGACTTCTTAAGAATGACGTCAGATCTGCAACCTCGCGTCCGTTTGACCGTCGAGTTCCGCCATCGCTCCTGGTTCACCGCCGAGACGTATCGCTTGCTGGTGCGCCACCGAGCAGCCTTTTGTATTGGAGACGGCATGCGGCATCCACGCGCCAATGTAGCAACGGCAGACTTCGCGTATTTGCGATTCCACGGACGCACACCGCGCGAGGCGCCTTGCTATACCGACCGCGAACTGGAAAAAGAAGCCACCTATATCGAGGCACTCGTACGGCAGGGCATCGATGCGTTCGTCTACTTCAACAACGACGCCGGCGCCCACGCGATCGCCAATGCAGGCCGGCTGAAAACGCTGCTTCCGGGCATCTGCATCCCGGCATAGCGATGACGCCAGCATACGTATTACTCCGGTTTCGGAACCTCCCCTTGTTTCTTGTCGGGAACGCTGTGTAAGGTTATCGCATGGAGGGCGTTCTATGATTATCGAGCAACAATACCCTCGCAGCCCCAAAGAGCTCCTGGGTGGCATCGCCCACCTCGGGCGGTTCATCGATAAGATTCGTTTGCGGCATGCAGGAAAAATCCCCGACTATAACTACATCAAGACCGGCTTTGATAAATATTTGATCGAGTTTCTGCAGATCGATCCCGAGCGATTCGCGCAGCGCGCGCTCACCGGGGCGACGGACGAAGAACTACTGGAATGGACGAGGCGTCACGGCCGGCAGGTCACCGATGTGGAGATCGAGCAGTGGTCGCAGGCGCTGTTGTCCTCCGGTCCCAAAGACGACGCTGCGCGGCAGCGATTTCAGGGCCGACTGCAGGAGATAGCGGCGAAACGCGGAGTGCCTCTCCGTTCACTCCCTCCCGTGACGACCTGGGCCGATGTGATCGAACTCGACGAAGGGCGGCTGTAAAGTCCCCGAGCTTCCTAGGAATCCTCCTAGGTTGATTAAGACATTCCCGCCGACCTAGAGTGGCGCAGGTACGGTAGTCCTTGTCGGGTGAGGTGCCCCAATGCCCTGGCGTATCGGCCTGCTTTCGATTTCGTTTCTTCTCTTCTGCTGCTGGCTTCCTGTGCAGGCCCAATTCTCTCCGGAGTTCTCATCCTTGGAGGCCCAGTCCGAGGAAGATCAACCTGCTCTCCTTCGCAAGCCGATTATTTACCTCGAGGTGCTGGCGTCCACGTGGAAACCGCGCGGGCGCATTTCATTTGGGATCGCGCCCCTTCTCCGAACCAAGCTCAATGCCGCCGGCTACCAAGTCACACAAGATTCATCCACCCTTCACGATGCGACGTTGACCGTTCGTTATCGAGAGGAGCGCGGAAGGCAGATTTCTCTCGCCCTACACGGAACCGATATCCGGTGCACCATGACGCTTTCGTATGCAGGCGATCCGCGAACGGTCCAGTTCGCCATTCACGAATCCCCCGAATATGCCGGGTTGATCTCCGCTCCTTATATTGAAGTCATGGACAGCTTTCAGACCAACCCCTATTTCTACTATTTGGGCGCGGTCATCCAAGGTTGGATCGGCGCCCAGCAGGAGCCTCTTGGCTCGCTCATCCAAGCCTTGGAGCGCGATCTCTATCCCGTCGCGGTCCGTGAAGCGACCCCGTTGGATACGCTGGTCTCTCCTGCCGAGACGTTCGACGATCTCGACGAACACTTCGCACCCGTCGCACGAAACCGGACCATCGAGGAACTCGGGCGTGCCAGGGACCGCCGCGCGCTCGATCTCCTGCTTCGGTTGACCACTCACCCCGATCGGTTCGTGCGGGTCTATGCGTTGCGCGCGCTCGAAGGCTACGACAGGGTCTCGACGACCTCGGCGGTCGCGCGCGCGGCCGATACCGATGAAGATGGCTTGGTACGGGAAACCGCTCGGTCCTTGCTGGAGCAGCTCCCCTGAGTCGTGAGCCTGGGTGTTCTCTCAGGCGCAACTCCTTACCCCTGCAGGTCGGGTCCTCCACAGCCGCCATGCCGACTCGCCATCTCCGTCCGAGGCACCCATCCTCTTTCTCCCCCCGGCCGATTTCCGTATCCTAGTCGTACCCCAAGGCCAAGGCATTGGCTGCATCTCTGAGGTTGCCTCGATGATGGATGGACGCCGATGACCGCTGTCGTATCGCTACTACTAATCTTGAGCCTGCCGCTGCTCGGTGTCGCCGTGGGCGGCCGATCGCTCGAGCCTTACGCCGAGTTTCCGCCAACCACACGGTTCGTGGTTCATGAGCCGTTTTCCTGGTCTGCATTCGTCGGTTTGGCCGGCCTGATCGCACTGTCGGCCGTCCCAATGCTTGTCCGAGTCTTCTTCCCGGGCAGGGCAGGATTCAAAACCAGCCGCGATTCGTTTCGATCCGGGGATGGGCTCTGTGTTTCATTCCCTTGGTGGGGGTGGGTCGGGTTGGGATGGATAGTCTGTGCATGGATCCTGGCTTGGAACAGATTCGAATGGTTGCGGCCGCTGCAGGCACTGACCTTCACTCCGCTGTGGTTGGGGTACATTGTCGTCGTCAACGCACTGACATTCCGTCGAACGGGCCGATGCATGATGCTGTATCGTCCGTTCTACTTTGCGTCCTTGTTTCCCTTGAGTGCCGGGTTTTGGTGGTTGTTCGAATATCTGAATCGCTATGTGCAGAATTGGTTTTATGTGGGCGGAGGGTCGATGGGACCATGGGAATATGTCATGCAAGCCACAATTCCGTTTGCGACGGTCCTTCCTGCGGTGCTGAGCACGGCCGAGTTGCTGAGTGCCTATCCGCGGCTCAGTTCAGGGCTCGGCGACTTCATCAAACTGGATCTGGCCAATCAACGCTCGTTCAGTTGGGCATTGTTATTGATCGGTTGCGGCGGGCTGTTCGGCATCGGCCTCTGGCCGAATTATTTGTTTCCGCTGGTTTGGGTGGCGCCGCTGTCGTTGATCACGGCGCTGCAGGGAATTCGGGGCGAGACGACGATTTTTTCCGGTGTGAGGCATGGTGACTGGCGGGTGCTCTGGCAGGCAGGGCTTGCAGCATTGCTGAGCGGGTTCTTCTGGGAACTCTGGAACGTCCGAAGCCTCGCTCACTGGGAATATGCCATTCCCTTCGTGCATCGGTTTCAGCTGTTCGAGATGCCGGCACTCGGCTACGCGGGCTATATGCCGTTCGGGTTGGAATGTCTCGCCGTTGCGGATGCGTTCTCGGCGTCAAAATTTTCCGGTGGAATCGAATATTATCGAGCGGGGGAAGCAGGAACCGACTTCGCACAACGGAACCCCACGGTCGCGGATCGCTGATTGGGCGAGGCGCCGCCGCGGGTCGCAGTCCGGAGCATGTTCGGTTTACTTTTCCAGGATCCGCCCCTCACGCTCTTGTAACGTCCGCTGGGCGGACCGGGCGGGTTCCGTTCCGGCATGTAGGCGTAATAGTCGAACCCGAACCAATCGTTGACCCATTCGGCCACGTTTCCTGCCATATGATGCAGCCCGTAGGGGCTCTTGCCCTCCTTCCCGCTGTCGACGGCCGCTAGAATCGGGATCTCATGCACATGGTGTTGATTGAACATCGCGCGTTTGGAATCGGGAGCTGCCTGCCCCCAAGGAAATAAGTTTCCATCGGGACCTCGGGCTGCTTTTTCCCATTCCGCTTCGGTCGGCAAGCGTTTCCCTTTAGAGCGACAGATCCCGTCGGCCTCCTTCCAGGTGACGTAGAGGGCGGGCCAACGGGAAAGAATCGTATCGGACACGGAGTGCACCGTAATGACATGCCAGATGAGCTTTTGGAGCTCTTCCGAAGGATGCACTTTGCGTCCATGCAGGTAGACGAGGTATTCCCCCAGACTCACCTCATCGCGGTCGATTTCATACTTGTCGAGCCAGACCTTGTGTTGCGGCAGCTCGGTATCATCATATTGGGTCTGCATGCCATAGGGATCGTCGTCGACTCGTTGGCTTCCCAAAAGGAAATGTCCTTCGGGAATCGACACGACAGGCGAAACCTCCGCCAGTTTTCCGATGGCGAGCAGGTGCTTGCCCAGTTCAGGGGAGGGGAGCGGGCCGGCCGGCAACGGTGAGGGAACCAGCATGAGTCCACAGAACAAGGGGACGAAGCATCGAACGGCAGAGGCGGTCCATGCCTTCAATGGGCCAGCAGGCATCGGGATATCACAGCTTGTTGGGGGATGAAACGGCTTTACCGATCTCCGCGATCAAACGGCGCTCGATCTCGGCGGTTTCTTCTGCGCTGACGACGAGCACACGCCCGCCTTGCATCAACTTTTCGAACTCGGCTTTGACGCTCAGCCTCGTGACGTTTGAAGGCAGCGCCTGCAGGGAGACGACGTACTGATTGCGGAACCCCGACATCTCCAGCGACGCGGGGTTGGAGACCTTCCGATCCGTCACGAAAACGGCGCGTTGATCGGTCTTGAGACTTACTTTGACCTGATAGCCGTTGCGAGCCAGGGCCTCTTCCGCCGCCTTGCCCACCACGGCGAGCGGGCGGGGCAGGTCCTCCGCTTGACCGCCCTTTTCGGCGATCTTCACGCTGTCCGTGGCTTGGGCTACTTTGGCTGCGGTCCGCTGAACTTCCGTGGTGAGCTTCTTCGTTTCCGCCAGCTGCGATTCGAGCTTGGCCGCCAACGCTTTGGATT
>DASTLA010000167.1:0-37969 GCA_035715525.1 Nitrospiraceae bacterium | reverse complement strand
ACGAGCCTATCACGTCGAAGAACCGTCGCTCGTCACCCATACCGCGCTGTCCAAACTCCGGGCGCTCTGGGGATTGGTCGAGGAAGGGACTGTGTCGAGTCGCGCTAATATCGTTCCAACCATTAACGGCGGCGTACTGGGCCTGCATATCAAGCCGTTCGGAGGGGTATGGAAAGACCGGCCCGACTACACCCGTGACGTGAAACCGGTCCTCGAGGCGTTGTTGAGCACCTTGCATCAAAATGACTATGACCCCCAGTCCGTGCTGTACTTCACCGGCGACCATTATGTGGTGCTTCCGTACCGAATTTCACAGGACCGCACGCTGCACCTGGGACCCTGGACGGAGATAGAGGCGAGCCTCCTTAACGGGGCAGAGTTTCCGGATGCGGCCCTTCGGCTCAAGGGACTGGCATCACGGCTGCCCGGTGACCCCGACAGCGCGCCGGACTTGCTGTTACTGGCCGACCGTCGTCGCGGACTTACCTATGCCAATAAGCGGGAGTGGAGAGTTTTGGAAGGGCTCAAGGTCGAGAACCATCGACACTTCCGGTCGGACCACGGGCATTTGTTCGGCGATGAATCGATCGTCCCGATGATATTTATGATGGGGGGTGATCCAGGGACGCAGCCCCATGGCGCCATATGCCACGCGTCGATCGTCGATATGACCCCGACGGTCCTGGATCTGTTTGGTCTGCTACCCGCGTTTGACGTCGCGTTGGCAAGCCGTGCGTCTGAGCTAAAAGGCCAGTCTCTCAAGCGATGGCTCGAGGAAAGCATGTCCATCTCCGATGCCTCTAACGGGCTATGCGCCGCTCCGCTGGCGCCTTGAGCCTCGCGGATGGCGTCTCAACGAACCAAACACCTTCCAGACAGCCTCTAGGAAGTTCGGCCAGCCGCTCGCAAGAAATCTGCTTTTTCTTTTCCTCTGTGAACGCTCTGGTATCGTAGCACTCGTCACAGTTTGCTCCGCGTCTCACCGCCTTCCAGCGATGAACTAGCACCGGGCACCTGTACCAACGGACCGCTTACACCGACGAGCTACCGGCCATGCAGTCGTTTTCGGGGAACGATCGTTCCCTAACATCATGAGTCGATGGCGCGGTCGATGGTTCATGAGCCGCTAGGATTGCGGATTCTGTGACAAGGAGTCCAGGTGAACAATCAGGAGGCTTGTCGTGAATCACCGCACGGAAATGGTTCTGCATCCGACCAGACCGCTCATGTCGTTCGCCGCTCTGCTGGGGCTCGTAATGATGGTTGTGCTCTTCAGCACGATCGCGCCCGCCACCAAATATGTGTTTCAAACCAGCCAGATCACGCCTATGACTTTGACGTTCGGTCGTGTCGCAACGGGCTTTCTCTTTATTCTCCTCATCGCGCTGGTGTGTGACTGGAGAGGGCTTTCAGCGCTCTCTTGGTCCGACGTTTTCCGTCTGACGAGTCTTGGATGGCTCGGTGTGCTGCCGTACGTTGCCGCGGCATGGAGTCTCCAATATACGAGCGTGTCGCACTACACCGTTATTTACAGCCTGCTGCCGGTAGTCACCGCCCTCATTCACATCGGCCTATACAAAGAACTTCCGCGTCTTTCCGTGTTCATGGGCATCGCATGCGCAGCGGCGGGATGTCTCATCGCCATCTCGGATCGGCTCTCCACCGCGAAGGGGCCTTTTCTCTGGGGTGACGGCTTGGCCCTCCTGTACACGATCATGATGGCCGCGAACGTGACCTGGAGTAGCCGCATGGCGAAACATCACGGCGTACTCACGGCAAATACCGTCATGTTCGGCTCGACGATGCTGGTCCTGGTGCCTTTCACGGGCGCCGACCGGTCCGCCGTCGCAGGTGTTTCCTACGAGGCTTTGGGATGGATGTCGTACGTCGGCATGGCAACCGTGATTGCCTTCGCACTGCGCTACTGGAGCCTTCGTATCGTTCCGCCTACGACCGTCGCCGCGTACCACAATCTCATTCCTCTTTGTACCTTGTTGTTGGCGCACGTCGTATTGGGAGAAGGTTTGGGGAGACGAGTCATGGTCGGAGCAGCCCTCATCCTCATCGGTATTCATCTCACCCAAGGACGCGGGCCGCTACAGCTGGTGGCACGAGGGCGGAACGTCACAGGGCGCCCGTCCGTACGAGACCCTCGGCCTTCCTGCAGCCATGCCGCCTAGACGACGATCCGCACACCGGATTGGATCGCTGCGCTCCAGACATGCTCATAAATGACCGCAAGCGGGAAGAAGCGGGCATGGACGACCTGACGAAAGGTATGAGCCATCGTTTCGGAAGCCGGTAGTTATGACCAGGACAATGCCGGGCTATGGATGGCGTTCAAGGTTGAACAACATTGAAGGCGCTGCTGTACAATCCGTTCGCGCAGGACCTTTTGCGAATGACGCACGTGAAACGTCGCCGGTCCATGCAGTGACGGTTCGAGATTCCCTCCCACTCGTCTTGAGCTCTTACCGGCTCGAACCGCATCTCGATCGCATCTACTGAGCTCTTCTAAATCCGGCTTTGCTTGCGATGCGCTCAATTCTTGAGGCTTCCGCGCCTAGTCGATCCATCGAAACAGCCATGATCGGCGGTGAACGATGCCAAGGGCACGAGCCTTGCTCATCGATTCGACGAGCGATGAAACCCGTCATACAGACCATGACAACCTCACCGTTACTCTTTGGAATCCCGCGCCGGCACTATCCCGTGCTGGGCGCGGCCCTGGCTCTGATAGCCGGCGTCTTCGCCGTCGACTGGTGGTTGCCGCTGGGCTTGACGATTACGACCCTCTATGTGGTTCCGGTATTGATCGCCTCGAGAATCCCCCATCCACGCATGACCTTTTGGGTTGCCGCATTGGCTTCTTCCGTGACGGTCGTCAGCATCTTTCGAGGGCCGATCGTCACCATTACCTGGGTGGTGGTCACGAACCGGGCCTTCGCCTTGATGGTGATTTGGGTGACGACCTTGCTGTGTCTTCGACGACAACGCGATGAAGCCGAACTGCTGCGTATCAATGAGGACATCGAGCAACAGGTCCAAGAACGGACGGCCGATCTCGCGAAGGCAAACCATGAGCTGCAGGAACTGCGCGCCGAGGCGCTTTCCGAGCTGGCCGCGATCGTCAAATCGTCCGACGATGCGATCGTCGGCATGACCCTCAACGGCATCGTCCAAAGCTGGAATGCCGGCGCGGAACGGGTCTATGGCTATGCGCCGGATGAAGTCATCGGCCGTTCCATCTCTCTTCTGTGTCCGCCGAATCGGCTGGACGAAGTTCCCGCCATGCTCGATCGCATTGCGCGGGGCGAGCATGTCCGCAACGTAGAAACCGTGCAACGCCGGAAGAAAGGCGAGCGGATCGACGTGTCGTTGACGATCTCCCCGGTGAAGGACGCGGACGGGAGCGTCATGGGTGCTTCGGCCATCGCCCGGGATGTCACGGAGAAGAAGCGGACTGAGGCGGCCTTGCGAGAGAGTGAAGCTCGATTTCGCATGATGGCGGATACCGCCCCCGTAATGGTCTGGATGGCGGGACCGGATACGCACATCACGTTCGTCAACAAGCGATGGCTGGAATTCACGGGGCGGTCGCTGCAGGAAGAGATCGGCGACAATTGGTTCACGGGCATTCATCCCAGCGATCTCGAGCGTTGCCGCGGATCGTACCTCGACGCGTTCAAGTCCGAGCGGCCTTTTTGGCTCGAATATCGCCTGCGCCGCCATGACGGGGAATATCGCTGGATCATCGATACCGGCGTGCCGCTGTTCGAGGCCGACGGCCGGTTCGGCGGCTATATCGGAACCTGCATGGACCTCACCGAACGCAAGGAGATGGAAGACCAGCTTCGGCGCACGCTGAAGGAAAAGGAAAGCCTGCTGCGCGAGGTGCACCACAGGGTTAAGAACAACCTACAGGTCATCTCGAGTCTGCTGAACCTGCAATCCGCCTCGATCAAGGATCCGCTCGTGAATCAATTGTTCAGGGAATGTCAGGTGCGGATCACCTCCATCGCGCTCCTGCACGAGACCCTGCACCGCTCGAGCGATCTGTCGAGGATCAAAATGGGGGATTACATCCGCACGTTGACCGGCCATTTGTTTCGGTCGTACGGGGTCGATCCCAACGTGATCGTGTTGGAGCTGAATGTGGACGATGTCGAGTTCGACATCGATACGGGACTGACCTGCGGGCTCATCATCGACGAATTGGTTTCGAATTGTCTCAAGCATGCCTTCGTGGACGATTATGGGGGAAGGGTTCAGATCGAATTGCAGGACCACCTGGACGGCACGTTTACGCTTTGCGTGAGCGACAACGGCGTCGGGATACCCAAGGATGGGGTGCTGAACAACCCCGATTCCCTTGGGCTCGAATTGGTGACGCTGCTGGCCGAAAAATTGGACGGGACGACGGAACTCTGCAGCGGCGCAGGGACGGAATGGAAGATCCGCTTTCAGCAGCTGCAGTATTCAGAAAGGGTGTGATTGCGATGGAGTCAGCCAGCATTCTGATCGTGGAAGACGAGCCGGTGGTCGCCAAAGACATTCAGTTGAGCCTGCAGCGACTGGGATACAAGGTCCCGGCTACCGCGACCTCGGGCGAAGATGCCATTCGCAAGGCCGGCGAGCTGCGCCCGGATCTCATTCTGATGGACATCGTGCTGAAGGGCAAGATGGATGGAGTGGAAACGGTGCGGCGGATTCAACACCATCAGGACGTTCCCGTCATCTACTTGACCGCCTATGCCGACGACCATACCCTCGAACGCGCGAAGGTGACGGCTCCTGCCGGATATATGTTGAAACCCTATCAGCCCAACGAGCTGCGGACGACGATCGAGCTTGCGCTCCATCGCGCGCATCACGACCGCCACATGCGCGAGCACTTGCGATGGATCGATACGACCATGCGCTCTATGGGCGACGGGGTCGTGACCACCGACCGGAACGGGCGGGTCACGTATCTCAATCCGGCTGCGGAACATCTCACCGGGTGGAGTCAAGAGGCAGCCGCCGGGGTGAGCCTCACCACGCTGCTGGGCTTCGAGCAAGAAGGACCGATTCAGCATGTCGAAAATCCGGCCCTCCATGCCATGGTCGATGTGCGCATCGTCACCGTGGACGAGGCCGAATTGATCTCCAAGGACGGCGGCCGCCGATTGATTCGAGGCAGCGCCGCGCCGGTGGTCGGCGACGGGGGCGCCGTGCTGGGCGCGGTGCTGGTGTTTCATATCATGCCCGTGGATGCGCGCCGCTGTGGCCACCTCGACGATCGACCCGTCCGGATGCTGCGAGACGCGCAGGAACGGTTGGGCCGTCCGCAGGGCGTCATCAACCTTTGCGCCTGGTGCAAGCGGGTGCCGGATCAGTCCGGTGAATGGTACGATCTGGAGACGTTCATCACGGAGCGTTCCATGATCCAGTTCAACGGCGGCCTGTGCCCGGCCTGCATGGGCCGCTGCTTTCCCGAGTCCGTGAGAGACAACGGAAGAATGTAGGGCAGGGCGGAATCCGTTTACTGAATTTACGACGGCTCTTCAAGAAATCAGACAAATAGACTATAGTGGTCCTGCGCCTCAGGACTACTCGTGACGAATCCTAGTCAGACACCGTCCAGCTCCACCCCTCTGCGGATCGCCCTCTTCGGAGCCGGCCGACATGCTCAGCATCATGCGCGGGCGATTCTCCGCTGCCCAGGCGTAGAACTGATCGCCGTGGCCGATCCGTCCGATGCCGCGCAAGAGGCCATGCGCGCGATCGCGCCAGGCATCGGAAGCTATAAGACTCCCGAAGAACTGATCGCGGCCGAGCGTCCGCAGGTCGTGCATATCATCACTCCTCCGGCGTCTCATGCCTCGCTGGCGCTTCTGGCATTGAATGCAGGCAGCCATATCTACGTCGAAAAGCCCTTTACCGAGCGGGTGGAGGACGCGCAGCTGATTCTCGAGGCGGCCGGCGCGAAAAAGCTCCTAGTCTGCGCCGGTCACCAACTTTTGTACGAAGCGCCCACCCGGGTGCTTGCGGATTATCTCCCGTCGATTGGTACGGTCGTGCACGTCGAAAGTTATTTTTCCTTCCGGACGGTTCGGCATGCGCCCGGCGGCCGCACCGTCCTTCGCGCCGATCACCAGCTGCTCGACATCCTTCCCCATCCGGTCTACCTGCTGTTGCGGGTGTTGGAGTTGGCCGGTGAGGGAAAAGTCGAATTGGCCTCGCTAGAAGTGAGCCAGGCGGGTACGGTCCATGCCTTGGTGCGTCGAGGAGGTCTGACCGGCACGTTGGTCGTCACGTTGGAAGGACGGCCCGTCGAGAGTTTCCTCCGCGTCGTCGGGAAGAACGGATCATTGTTTGCCGACTATGTGCGCAGTACCACGCAACGGGCAATCGGGCCCGGCTCCTCCGGCATCGACAAGCTGTTTGCGCCCTATCGCCAGGCTCGGCAATTGTTGACCGGCACGACGGCCGCCATGGCCCATCGTTTTCTGAAACGCCAGCGGAGCTATCCCGGTCTCGCCGAACTTTTCACCGCATTTTATGAGTCCGTCCGTTCCGGGGGCCCCTCTCCGTTGTCGCCGGAAAGCCTGCTCGAGACCGTCCGCATTTGTAATCGAGTCGCGCAATCGCTCAAGGCCGCTGAAACGAGAGCGTTGGCAGCCGCGGCCCCGAAGCCGGTGGAAAGCCGTGGCGTGTTGGTGACGGGGGGAACCGGCTTTCTGGGGAAGGAGATCGTCCGGTCCTTGTTGGCGCGAGGCCGGCCGGTGCGAGTCGTGGCCCGTCGCGAACCCTCCCCGTGGGAACGAATCGCGGGGGTGGAATATCTCGTCGCCAATATCTCACAGGGAGCAGCCGCTTCGCTGTTCAAGGGTGTCGATACGGTGATTCACGCGGCTGCCGAAACGGCAGGTGGGTGGGAGGAGCACCAACGGAATTCCCTGGATGCCACCGAACAGATCATGCGCGGTGCCGCAGCGGCTGGAGTTCGGCATGTCGTCCATGTCAGCAGTCTGGCTGTCTTGGCCCAGGGCGATGGACGTCCGATCGGGGACGATCATCCTCTCGAAGCCGACAGCAAAGGCTCCGGCCCCTATGTCTGGGGAAAGCTCGAATCCGAGAGACTGGCGGTACGGTTGGGGCAAGAATTGGGTCTCTCGGTGAAGGTGGTACGGCCCGGGGCGCTGGTCGACTATCGCGACTTCGAACCTCCTGGTCGGTTGGGGAAGCGCCTGGGCAACATCTTCGTCGCAGTGGGATCATCGAGTGATCGGTTGGGCGTCGTGGACGTCGGGTTTTCGGGTCGCTTCCTGGCCTGGATGACTGACCGGTGGGACAGCGTGCCCAGTCCGCTGAACCTGCTCGATCCGGTCTCCCCGACCAAACGGGAATTGTTACAGCGGCTTCGCAAGGCCAATCCGGATCTGGCAGTGGTATGGTTGCCCAATTTTCTACTCGTTCCGCTTTCCTGGCTCGCGAGGCTGGCGCAAAAAATACTCCGGCCGGGGAAACCGGCCATCAATGTAGCAAAAGTATTCAGCGTGCTACCGTACGATACGTCGAGCATCGCGCGCCTTGCGCCGTTAGTCGACGAGCGGCCCTCCATGAGTCCCTCTCCCAGTAATGCTACCGGAAGCGCTTGAATTCGTTCGAAAAAATTCACACGATCGGCAAATCACGGCCGGTCGGGGTTGATTTGAGATGAGTGCGCGAGGTAAGTGTGTAGGGCACTTTCGCCCGGTAAGGCTGCAGGCGAAGGCAACACACCTCTATCACCTGATTCCCGGATAGGATCCATATGAACGGCCGATGCCTCGTGCAATTGATAGTTCCGACTGCGCTCGCCCTCATGATCTTGGCAGGGTGCGCGGAGGATCAGCGCTGGTTGAAGGCCATGGAACAGGGCAACGCCGCATTGCGTTCGGGCGACTTCATGCAAGCGGAGCAACAATTTCTGATCGCGCGCAAAGAAGCCGAGAGGATCGATCCGGGGGGGAAACGATTGGCCGAGACCCTTGGCCAACTCGGGGAGGTGAACCGGGACTTGGGCCGGTTCCCTCAAGCGGAGACGGCCTTTCAGCAAACGCTGTCCATACGGGAGAAAATCTACGGACCGGACCATGCGGAGACTGCCGCGAGCCTCACCGACCTGGGCGAGTTGTACCGGCTTCAGGGCTTGTACACGCAAGCCGAGGCCTTGCACCAGCGGGCGCGGGAAATCCGCGAAAAGGCTTTTGGCCCCGACAGCAGCAAGGCGGCGGAGAGTATGAACAATATCGCCGTGATCTATCAGGAGCAACGTCGCTATGCCGACGCGGAGCCGATCCTTCAGCGCGCGCTGGGAATTCTCGAAAAGCGCTTGGGTCCTGAACACAGTCTGTCGGCCATCACCCGCGACAATTTGGCGAAATTGTATCAAGCACAAGGGCAGTACCCCCGTGCGATGCCGCTGTACCAACGATCGCTCGCAATCCATGAAAAAGCTTTCGGCCCATATCATCCGATCGTGGCGCGGAATCTCGTCAATCTGGCCGACACCTATAGGGCACAGAACCAATATCAGCAGGCGGAGTCCTTGTATCAGCGCGCCATTACGATCTTCAGGAAGTCCATCGGACCCGACCATGTGGACACGGCCGACGCATTGAGCCGGCTGGGACAGCTCTACGAGGATCAGGGTCTGTATTCGCAAGCCGAGCCGTTGTTCCAACAGGCCATTTCGATCCGTGAGAAACAGCAGGGCGCCGATCATCCTCAGCTGGCTGGGGAGATGAAAAATCTGGCCGGCCTCTATCAGGCGCAGAACCGGCTGGATCAATCGGAAGAGTTGTACAAGCAGGCCCTCGCCATTTTCGATCGATCGACGGGCTTCGATCAGGAGACCCTCGCCAAGACGCTCAAGAACTATGCGACGCTGCTGAGGCGGCGGCAACGGACGGGCGAGGCGGAGCGCTTGGAGGAACGGGCCAAGATCGTGCTGCGACGCCTTTCGTTGGAAACCCAAAGCAAAAGCAAAACTGCATCTGAGGTGCCATCGTCCCAGATGCGGTGACCTCTTCGGCTCGAGCCCTTCGGACGATGTTTCCTCTGAGCCTCCGATCGTCTCGAGCACCTCACCTCGGGGGGATCATATGAAGCGACCGCTCGTCCTGTCCCTGGCCGTCATTGTCCTGATCACTGCCGCCTGTGCCGGGAAGACCAAGAAGCCGTTCCAGCGGCTGGCCGGCGAGTTCGTCTCGCCGGTCCAGATCACCAAGCCGGTCGATCAGAACAGTTCCGCGATTGGGATCACGATCAAGACCGATAGATGGATGCTGGGTAGCGAAGACCGGGTCTACCTGGTAAAGATCGAGAGCGATCGCGACCTCTACCAGGGGTCCAAACTGATTCCCACGAGTATCGTCGCTCCTCGAGCCGGAGATGGCGGCGGAGGAACCGTCTATCTACAAAATCTGCCGCCGGGCCGCTACGCGGCGGTCGCCTTTAGTGTCTCGGAAAGGGGATTCGGGAAAGTACGGGAAGTAACGTTGTATCTGCTTCCGAAAGAAATGGTGAAAGCGACGGATACGACCGTCACGGCGGGGTCGATCGCGTTCATGGGCGAGTACGAGATGGGCCCATCGACCATGGTGTTGAACGAAAAGGCGGCGGATGAGGTCCAGGAGCACTATTTCGAAATGTTCTGGGGTAAACCATTGCCCGATGTCGTCGCCGAACTCAACGTCATCGGTACGCCGGCGTACTTCTCGGTGCACACAGTCAAGTTGGCAAAGGGCCGTCGGGACGCAATTTCCGAAGGACGGTTTCTCGAGACGGCAAAGCGTGACCTAGAGCCGAATTGGGCGGCGATCATCGATCGCCGCCGCACCGCGGCGAAATAATCTGTCCCTTCGTAGGCCCCACAATTAACCGGGCCTTGAGCCTACCTTTCCTTGTCCGTTACTCCCGGGCGGTATCCTCCCATCCATATGATTCTCAACGGAGGAGGGACGCCATGAATGCCCTACAAGAAATCGCTCCACTCGATTGCGATCGCCCTCGTCACTATGCCATGGAGGCGCTACGGCAAGAGCTGTTGGCAGTCCGGAAGATCTTGCTTCATCACGTGGAGAGACAGCTGCCTTCCGTCGGGGCCGGGGGTGTCGGCTTCAGCGACCTGGTTATGGCGGAACGGGCCTATGCCACTCTTCGGGAGGTCGAAAGGACGTTGGACCACATGGATAACTCCGCATACGGAATCTGCCGGGCCTGTGCGGGCGACATACCGTTGGAGCGATTATCGACCAACCCTCACGCTATGCTTTGTGCCGGTTGTATTCAGGAACGGCTCGAGGTGCTTTCGGCGGACGCCTTGTAGTCCATGGCGGAAGAATGCGTCAGGGGCTCATGACAATACATCTTCGTATGGCCTGAAGGTCAGCGTGCGCAGCCTATCCGGCTGGTCGATACGATGAAGTTGTCGAAATAGCGCTGCTGGACCGTAGAAAACGGTACGCTGGTCCAATAGTTTTCCAAATATACTGCGTTGATGCCGTAGACCGAATAAGCACCGACCCAATTCAGGTCCGTCCGGCGAGCCTGCAGCTCATCATCGACCCAGAATTCAAATAATCCGTCGTCGGCTCCCTGCCTGTTGAGCTTCATGTGCGCTTCGATGCACCACCACCGCCCGACATGCTGGTCATCGAAGAGCGGCGTCCTGCCGCCTGCCGAGCCGAGCCAGCGCAGCCTTGGAAAATCGTTGTAGGTCGTCGTGCGAAGGATTCCTGTTTCATCGGTCCCCGAAGCGGGATCCAGATAAAGTCGGTCGGGGTCCGAGCCGGGGGCGGCGCCGCTCCAGACATGCCCGATCGCGGCTTGCGCAAAGCGATCGGAGGCTAGAACCATGGCACGGGTCAACTTGTCTGCCCCGCCACCGAGCCATCCTGTCTGGAGCCTCAGGTCGAAGCGCCAGTAAATATCGCGATAGCGTGAGCCACCGTCATCCACCGGTCTCATATAGATGGACGGTGTCTTGCCGAAGGCGACATGGAGAAAGCCTCCGTGGGGATCTCCGGGCAGAAATTCGGCGCGCATGCCGAAAGAGCTACCGTACCCGGCGCCGGCTTCCCGCACGAACCGTCCATGCCGGATATCGTGCTCGAAATACCTGTCCAGCCGGTCCGCTTCGAAATCGTCACACCAGATCCATTCAGGATGACGACCGTGCCAATCCTGGCACAGGGGCTCCGTAGCCTCGGCGGCGTGGAGGCAAAGGGAGGTCACGGAGCAGGAGAAAAAAACCAAGGCGACAACGGCGGTCCGCCAATTCATGCGTGGCCGATTGACCTGTGCAGCTGGCGAGTGACATCCGAACAAGGGGATCCCTGCCACCGGAGGCGCTTGACGGTTGACGCGTGACGTCAGTTGGTAATGGCTCCTTCCGAAGCAGACGAGACATGCCGGGCATATTTGCCCATCACGCCGGAAAGATAACGGGGGGCGGGATGTTTCACTTTCTTCATCCGCGAGGACAATTCCTTTTGTGACAGCGCGACGTCGAGTCGCCGTTTCACGATATCGAATGTAATCGTATCGCCGTTTTTCACAGCGGCGATGGGCCCGCCTTTGATCGCCTCCGGGGCCACGTGACCTGCCATGAGCCCGTGTGTCGCTCCCGAGAATCGCCCGTCGGTAAGCAATGCCACGGAATCACCCAGTCCCGCTCCGACGATCGCGGCGGTCACGCCCAACATTTCCCGCATGCCCGGTCCTCCGGAGGGACCCTCGTATCGAATCACGACGACGTCCCCCGACTTGATTTGGCCGGCCTTCACCGCAGCAAAGGCGTCCTCCTCTCGATCGTAGACCTTCGCTGGTCCGCTGAAATGCATGATGGAATGGCCGGCCACCTTTACGACGCACCCTTCGGGGGCGAGGTTGCCCTTCAAGATCACCAGCCCTCCCGTCGGCTTGATGGGGTTGCTCAGCGGACGCAAGACTTGCTGCCCGGGGCTTTCTTCCGCGGCCTTGGCCTCTTCCCCGAGGGTCCGCCCGGTCACGGTGATCTGATCAGG
The DNA here is from genome assembly GCA_035715525.1 of Nitrospiraceae bacterium. Lineage (GTDB taxonomy): Bacteria > Nitrospirota > Nitrospiria > Nitrospirales > Nitrospiraceae > JAHBWI01. Next base: position 25,913 of record DASTLA010000167.1, on the reverse strand, counting down.
ATGGAGAATCTTCGCGTCGATCAATCGCTTCGCTACCAGCGTCGTTCCGCCCGCGGCATACAAGTCGGCGGCCGTGAATCGTCCGCCCGGCTTGAGATCCGCCAGTAACGGCACTTTGCGGTTGATCTTGTCGAAGTCGTCGATCGTCAGCCGGACCCCCATTTCGCGCGCCACGGCCAATAGATGAAGGACGGCGTTGGTCGAACCGCCGGTGGTGGCGACCGCGGCGATGGCATTTTCGATCGAGCGTCGCGTGATGATCTGTTTTGGCCGGATGTCTTTTTTGAGTAAATCCATGACCAGCTTGCCGGTTTCGAACGCCACGTCGTCCTTGCGCTTGTCCATGGCAGGGACGCCGTTGCGTCCCATCGGCGAGATGCCGAGGAATTCGAACGCGATCGCCATCGTGTTGGCGGTAAACTGGCCTCCGCAGGCGCCGGGTCCAGGACAGGCGTGGTCTTCCAGGTCCTTCAATTCGACGTTGGTCATTTTCCCGGCGGCATGCTTGCCGACGGCTTCGAAGACGTCTTGAATCGTGACGTCGTGACCTTGGAACTGTCCCGGCATGATCGACCCGCCGTACAGCATGAGCGATGGAATATTGAGCCGGCACAACGCCATGACGGTGCCGGGAATGGTCTTGTCGCATCCCGACAGGGCCACCACCCCGTCGAACAGATGCCCTCGAGCGACCAACTCGATCGAATCTGCGATGACCTCGCGGCTGATCAACGACGCCTTCATGCCTTCGGTGCCCATCGAGATGCCGTCGGAGACCGCGATCGTGTTGTACTCGATCGGCGTCCCGCCGGCGGCCCTGATCCCTGCCTTCACCCGCTCCGACAGGCGGCGCAGGTGATAGTTGCAGGGCATGACTTCGATCCAGGTATTCGCCACGCCGATAAGCGGTCGCTCTAGGTCGGCGTCCGTGAATCCCACGGCCTTGAGCATGGCGCGCGCAGGGGCCCGGCCGGGACCGTCGGTCAAATCGTGGCTCTTGTGCTTCGGGTTGCTGGTCATGATCAATCCTCTAGAGTAATGGCCATGCGGCCTTCCATCCTTGCGAAAGAGGAAAACTTTCTCACAGATGGACGGAAGGGGTCAATCGGGCAGCGGTCCATTCAACAGTCAGACATCCTTCGCGCCGCCACAGGCATTTTCGACCGCAGTTCGGAGACTTTCGCGGTGAAGTGCCGGATGAGATCACCTCGAGGATGAGGAGGCTGCCGGAAGGAATGGGCCGGTGGGCTGACGAGGAGAGAGGAACGGTCGTTCCAGCGCCGAGGAGAGGGGCTCCGCCGCCGGAACGGCGGCGGAGGCGGAAGGCTCAGTGCTTCTTGCCTTTCTTTTCGTGCTTGGCTTCGGTATCGATGACTTCGCCGCTGGCGGCGTCGATGTGCACTTCGGTGACTTTGCCCTCGGCATCGACGATCTCCACTTCCCACACCGTCTTGCCGTGTTTTTTCTCCAATTCGGCTTCGACGGCTGTACCGGAGACCTTTTCCACGGCCGTCTTGATGGCCTGGTCTATCGTGATCTTCGCCTCCTTCACGAGATCGGCGGCATGCTCTTCCTTGCCTTTCTTGCCCTTGTCGCTCCAGGCCGGCGTCGTCGCCAGGCAGAGGGCCCCGACCATGAGAGCGCTCGCTGCAACATGCTTGATCATCGTCCTCCTCCTTTCGGTCTCGCCTTACTGCTTCGGCGCTGACTGCCCATGAGGGTTGGCGCCGTGGGGGTTCGGTCCGGACGGGCCGCCATGCGGATTGCTCCCGTGGGGGCCGGATCCGTAGGAACCGCCTTTACCCATGCTCTTGTGCTGCTGCATCGCCTTCTCGTGCTCGGCCTTTTGCTTTTCCCGCTGTTCGGGCGTCAACACAGCCAAGGCGTCCCGACGGGTCTTGATCGACAGCGACCGGAGCGCGACCTGCGTTTCAACGCTTTGCTTCAGCTTCGATTCGATGGCGCCCATCTCGGTTTTTTCCTCTTCGACCAGCGCCCTCAGTTCTCGTTCCGCGATCATGATATCCGCTTCCATCTTGATCCGTTGCTTATCCAGGTTGAGCTGCATCTCCTTGAGCTTGGATACCTGGTCCGGATTGAGACCGATCTCTTTCTCGTGCTTCAACAAATGGCGGATCAGATGGCCGGCGCCGCCATGCATCATCATTTCCATCATCGCCGTACCCATCGCGTGACCGCCCTTGCCGTATCCGCCGCCGTGACCGCCATATCCGCCTTCCGGGTTGCCCCAAGCGGGAGAAAGGGCAAGCGTGCAAGCGATCGCAGAGGCAGTGGCAAATGTGAAAAGCTTCGTCGTCATTCGTTCCTCCTTCGGGTTTGAGTACGTTATTAAGCGGGGAGCCGGGGTATCAGACCGGCCTCTCTGAGGCCATTGAACATGAACTGCACTGCCAGGGCCGCGAGCAATAAGCCCATCAATCGGGAGATGATGCGTTCCGCGATGGGATTGAGCCACTTCGCGCCCGTAGCCGCAATCGCTAATATAATGTAACTCGCCACCCCGACGAGTACAAGGCATCCCAACAGCACGCCTCGTTGCGTCAGGCTCTTGGCCTGAGCTTCGAGAAGGACGACCGTAGAAATGGCAGCCGGACCGGCCAACATGGGAACGGCGAGCGGCGTGATGGCAATATCGTCCTTGCTAGTGCCCGCCGCCGTTTCTTCCGCTGTTTCCTGCACGGTGGACCGCTGGGCGCGAAGCATATCGAGGGCAACGAGCAACAATACCAGGCCGCCGGCCACTTGAATGGCCGGCAGCGTAATGCCGAGTAATTTGAAGATGGTTTGACCGAGTACGGCGAAGCCGGTGAGAAAACCTACCACCACGAGGCAGGCGACGCGCGCGGTGCGCAGCCGCTGGGCGACGGAATTGCGCGGCGTCATCGACAAGAACGCCGGCACCACGGCGATCGGATCGACGATCACGAAGAGCGAGCTGAAGGCAAAGAAGGCGTACTCGACCATGTCCATGTCGGGGTAGCGATTCAGGCTTAGCTGGAGCCGCGGCGAGCGGCGACCAAGAGGTCTGCGCGCGGATCACCGTGGGGGTGGTGTTTCAGTTGTTCGTACAGGGCCCGCTCTTGGTCGGTGAGGCCCGGCGGCATGACGATCTTTATTTTGAGGAACAGATCGCCGTGCTGCCCGCCGGCAGTCGGCAGGCCTTTCCCTTTGAGACGTAACTTACTGTCGGCCTTGCTGCCGGCTGGAATTTTGACTTTCACCGGTTCCGCCAGCGTGGGGGCCATGACTTCCGCGCCGAGTGCCGCTTCCCAAGGCCATACCGGCAGGGTGACGTGAATGTCCGATCCTTTTTTGCGGAACACGCCGTCCGGCTGGACGTGCACGCGAAGGTAGAGATCGCCTGGCTTCCCGCCGTTCAGCCCCGGTTGCCCTTTGCCGGCGATCCGTACACGCGTTCCGTCTTCCACTCCGGCCGGGATGCGCACTTCGATCTTACGTTTCTCCAGCTGCATGCCGGAACCGCCGCACACCACGCAGGGACGTCCGCGCACGATGGCCTGCCCGTTACAGGCTTTGCACGTGACGCGCTCCGTCAGCTCCACGCGTCTGCTGACGCCGGCTAGGACATCCCGCATCGACAGTTCTACGTCGGTTTCGAGATCTTCGCCGTCGACCGCGAATCCGCTCGTCCCGCCGCGGCTGCGGCCGCCGAAAAACGTCTCAAAGATGTCGCCGAAGTCGCCGGTACCGAAGCCACCTGCACCCTGGCCCTGAGCGGTCCAACCGGGCTGTGCGCCCGCCCCTGCCTGTTGCCGAGCCTTCTCATAGGCTTCGGCCTGTTCCCAATTGTGACCGTATTGATCGTATTTTTTTCGTTTGTCGGGATCGGACAGGATCTCGTGTGCCTCGTTCAGTTCCTTGAACTTCTTCTCCATCTCCGACTTCTTGGTTCCCGTATGAAGGTCGGGATGGTATTCACGCGCACGGCGGCGAAAGGCTTTCTTGATCTCGTCCGCCGACGCACCGCGCGAAATGCCGAGAACGTCGTAGTAATCGCGTTGTGAGGTAGCCATCAATAGTGCAATCCTTTCAGCAGCTTACGGGGTCTACCAACTCAATGCAAGCGAAACACCCCTTCCTGCGGAGAATTCACTCTTCTTTGTTCCAGATAAGAAAGCAGACCGTTCAGTCAAGTGGAAGCATGGACAAGCCGCAGGAGCCGTCGGTCCTGTTGAAACAGGTGCAGTCTGGACGCTGGAAGGAACAACTGCATGGGCCGGCCTGGCAAAGCTGAAATAGACAGAGTCGTTCGAACGGTGATCGCGGCTTGGCCGATTCGTCCGTGGAGGAGGCGCTCCGCGCCAAGCTCCTCGATGATATCAGCGACGACCGTCATCGGAATGCCGTCTGTCCCGGCTTCGAATGCGATGTCCTCAGGCCGGATTCCGAGAACTGCAGCCGAACCTTCAGGCCGAACCGGCGCCACGTAGTTCGCTGGAACGGAAAGCTCGAATCCGTTGGACCGGAATAAGAGTCCCTGCGGCGTTTCGATCAGCGCTCCCTCCCAGAGATTCATCGGAGGCGTGCCGATGAATGAGGCCACAAAGGGATTGGCCGGCTCAGTATAGAGCCTGTTCGGGGCATCGACCTGCCGGACTGCCCCGCCTTCCATCACCACGATTTGATCTCCCAGCGTCATCGCTTCGACCTGGTCATGCGTCACATACATCATGGTGGCGTTCAGACGCCGTTGAAGTTTTTTCAGTTCGACGCGCATGGTCGTTCGCAGCTGCGCATCGAGGTTCGAAAGCGGCTCATCGAAGAGAAAGAGTTTCGGTTTCCGGACGATCGCCCGTCCCATCGCGACCCGTTGCCGCTGTCCGCCGGACAACTCGCGCGGCTTCCGATCCAGCAGCAGCTGGATCCCCAGCAACTGCGCCGCCTCGGCGATGCGCTCCTCGATGACCGCAGGCGGCGTCCGACGCATCTTGAGCGCAAAGGCCAGGTTCTCGCGCACGGATAGATGGGGGTAGAGCGCATATTGCTGAAACACCATGGCGATGTCCCGATCGGCCGGCGGCAACGTATCGACAGGCGTGCCAGCGATCAGAACCTGGCCCCTGTTCTGTTCTTCCAACCCGGCGATGATGCGCAGAAGAGTGGATTTTCCACAACCGGATGGCCCCAAGAGGATGGTCAGCGAGCCGTCCGGGACCAGCAGCGAAATATCGCGCAGCACCGCGGTGCCGCGGAACGACTTCGAAATCGCACGCAATTCCAGTTGGGCCACGCGTCACTTCCTATCAGAACGGCTCGCCGTCATTCGGCCAAAAGCGTTGTCTTTCGCGTCTTCCTTCTGCCATGTCTTCCGCCTTCCGCCTTCCGTCTTGTCCCATCGATTCATCCCTTGACCGCTCCCGCCGATAGGCCGCTGATGATCCACCGCTGACAGAGCAGGACCACGAGGATTAGGGGCAGCGTTGCGACGACCGAGGCTGCCGCCAGCTCGCCCCACGGCATGGTGAACTCTCCCTGAAACAACGCAATGCCGACGGGAAGGGTCTGCTGCTCGGGTTGCGTCAAGATCAGCAGCGCGAAGAAGAATTCGTTCCAGGCATAGATCAGGATGAGGATCGCGGCAGTGAAGATGCCGGGTGACGCCAGCGGCAGCGTGATGCGGATCAGCGTCGTCCAGGGGCCGCACCCGTCGACTCGGGCGGCATCCTCCAATTCTGACGGGAGTTCCTTGAAGAAGCTGGCTAAAATCCAGATGGCGAGCGGCAAGGTCAGGGCCACGTAGGGAAGGATGATGCCCCAATGGTGATTCAGTCCGCCGATCCCGTCCAGCAAGCGCCAGAGAGGGGCGGCTATGGCCAATTGAGGAAACATCGAGATGCTGAGCAAGATGCCCATGATCATCCGCTTGCCCGGAAGATCTAGACGCGCCAACGCATAGGCGGCAGGCACCCCGATAGTCAAGGCAAGGGCGGTGGTCGAGCCGGCGACGATGGCGCTGTTGCCGACGTATCGGAGCAATCCGTGATCCACCAAGGCCGTTCGGTAGAAATTCACGCTTCCGGAGGGCCACCAAGTCGGCGGGGTGGCCTCGAGTTCCACCGGAGATTTGAACGAGGTCAGCACGAACCAGAGGAACGGCAGCAGGCTCACCCCAACGGATAAAACGATGCCGAGAAAGAGCAGCAGGCGCCGGCTCATGGATGTCGTCGCTCCAACAGTGCGGAGCCGATGGCGCGAATATACACGAGGGAAATTCCCAAGATGGCGAGAAAGACCACCACGGAGACGGCCGACCCGTAGCCGAGGCGGCCTTCCGTGAACAGCGTCTGGTAGCCGTAGAACTGCAGCACCTGGGTGGCGTCGCCGGGACCGCCTTGGGTCATCACGAATACGAGATCGAAGACCCGGAAGGCGTCCATCGTCCGGAAGAGCAGCGCGAGCAGCAGAGCCGGCTTGAGGAGCGGCAGCGTGATGTAGCGAAACCGTTGCCACAGGGTGGCGCCGTCGACCAGGGCTGCTTCGTAGAGGTCGTCAGCGATGACTTGCAACCCGGCCAAAATCAGCAAGGCGGCAAAGGAGGAGGTTTTCCACACGTCGGCGATCACGATCGCGCCGAAGGCAAAGCCGGGATAGGCGAGCCAAGGCACATATTCGGCGATCCGGTCCCCGAACAGCAGCAGGTTCGCGAAACCGTACTGATCGTTGAAGATGTACCGCCAAAGCTGCGAGGCCACCACCGTGGGGATCGCCCAAGGGATCAGAATCGCGGCGCGGACGAGGCCGCGCCCGCGAAATTGCTCATGGATGACGAGCGCGATCCCGAGGCCGCACAACAACTCGAATAAGGTAGAGAGAAGGACATAGCCCAACGTCACGAGGAAGGCTTGCCTTGCCGTCGGGTCGTTCAGAAGCGCACGGTAATTCTCGAAGCCCACGAAATCTTGGCCGAGGGAAGGAATTCCGACGAAAATGTGATGCAGGCTCAGCCAGAGCGAGTCCACCACAGGGAAGAAGGCGAAGAGGCCCGTCACGAGCAGGGCCGGCGCCACCATTGACCAAGCGGCCAGCATGTCGCGCCGCCGAGAGCCGGGCGAGATCGCCGTCATGGGCGGCCCTTGGTAAGGAGGAGCAGGCGGTCGATCTGGGCGTCGGTTTTCGCCGCTTCCTGCGTCATGTCGAAATGCTCCAAGGAGAGCGCGCGGCTGAAATAGCTTTGCAGCAAATGGGACACGGCAGGATAGGCCGCAGTCCGGGGCCGGGGGGTGGCCGATTGAAGCACGGCTAGATGGTTGGTCAGGTGCGGGCTTGCGGCGAGAACCTGAGGATCGTCATAGAGAGCCCGGCGGGAGGGTGCGATGCCCCCTTCCAAGGCGAACCATTTTTGCATGGCCGGCGTGGAGAGATAGTCGATGAATTGCCAGGCCTCCCTCGCATGCCGCGAATAGGCGCTAATGCCGTAGAGCCAGCCTCCCAGCGAAGCGGCATGCCGACCGTGCACGAAGCCTGGCAATGCCGCAATGCCGACGAGGCCGGGAACTTTCGAACGGTCACGGTTGTTGGTGACTTCCCAGGCATAGGGCCAATTGCGGTGAAACACGGCGTGGCCTTGAAGAAAGACGGCAAGCGATTCGGTCTCCTGGTAGGTGAGCGCCGCGCGTGACGCCAGACCGCCGACGATACGCTCACGCACGAACCGCGTGGCGGCAAGGGCTTCCGAGGAAGAGAGCCGAGAGCGCAGGCCGTCTCTGGTGAGCAAGCTTCCTCCATGCCCCTCGATGAACTCGAGCATGTTGCAGACCAGCCCCTCATATTGTTTGAACTGGGCCGAGTAACCGCGCAACGTGGGATTTTGTCCGCGCTCGGCGGCGACGATGGTCTCGGCTTGGTCGGCCAATTCATCCCAGGTGACCGGCGGGGCGAAGCCGTATTTCGACAACAGGTCCGCACGATAATACAGCAGGCCTGCATCGATCCGACTCGGCACCCCGTAGACGTGCGATTCATGCTCGCCCACTGCGACGGTGGGGGCAAGAAACGCTTCCCGCTGTGCCGGCCCGAATTCTGCGTCGAGCGGCCGCGCCCAACCGGCCATGGCGAATTCCGGCACCCAGATCACATCCATGAAGAAGATATCAACGCTCGCGTCGCGGTTCTTGAGCTTCTGCGTCAGTAGGTCGTGATAGGCGGTAGAGCTATGGGGCGCCAGTTCGCGCACGACCTTGATATGGGGATAGGCCTGCATGAAGCGGGCAATGGCTTCGTCCCATAGTCGAGGATGGTCGGGTTTCCAGGACACGAATCTGAGCGTGATAGGTACCTGTCTCTCAAGCGATGCGTCTGCTCGCGGTGAGCCCAAAGCGATGGTGGGACAGACGAGAAACGAGCAGAGCCCGAAGATCCAGCCCAGACATGACAGGAGTGCCACCCCGGATAGGTCCCTACAAACGATACGGCGCTGAGCGTTCGTGCGTCGCATCCTTTGAGCTTATACACAGTTGGGCAGGGGTGATGCAAAATACCGCGATGACCAGGTGAGCTCCGCCGACGCAGCAGCACAAAACATGACGTAGATCATATCTTGAAGCTTGTCCGATGTTTTACATTTCCCTTCGTCCGTTGAGTCGGTTCATTTCATTTACCTTTTCAAGGAGGCAGGAATGGGTTTGGCAGCGAAGGGCTTGATGATGGCTGGGGCGGCGGCCTTGGCGATAACGACGATGGTGGAAGCCAAGACCGTCAAGGTAGATATGACGGCGGTGGAAACAGAGGTGGCCATCGACGGCGAAGGCACGACCTATCATGCGTGGACGTTCAACAACCAATATCCGGGGCCGGTCATTCGAGTCGAGCAAGGCGATATGGTGGAGTTCAGCTTTACCAATCCGGAGACGAACAGCCGCCCGCATTCGATGGATTTCCATGCGGCGCAGACTGATTTTCTCACGCATTACCGGGAGCTGCGGCCGGGAGAATCGTTGCGATATACCTGGCAAGCCAAAGAGCCAGGAATTTTCGTCTATCACTGCGGCGCATCCCCGATGATCCAGCATGTCGCGCGCGGCATGGTCGGAGCCATCATTGTGGACCCGCAGGACAAGACCGCCATGCCGCCGGCGGACCGGGAGTACGTCTTGGTGCAGAGCGAGTTGTTCAAGGATCCGGACGACGTGCAGGCGATGTTCGACAGGAAGTACGAGCACGTGGTTTTCAACGGAGGCGTGTTCCGCTACGATCCGGTGCACGGAAAGAGCGGCGGCGAGTTTCTCGAAGCGAAGCCGGGGGAACGGGTCCGCTTTTACTTCGTGAATGCCGGACCGAATAATTTCTCGGCGGTGCACCCGATCGCCGAGCTATGGGAAGACGTGTGGGAGAGTGGGAATCCGGCCAACCGCCTCAGAGGCGTACAGACGTTCATGGTGCCGCCTGCAGGAGCGGCCATCATGGACATGGTGTTGGACAAGGGCGAAGGCGTCGTTCCGATCGTGACGCATTCCTTAACGGACGCGCTACGCGGCGCCATCGCCATTCTGAAAGTCCATCAGGGAGCCAAGGACTTGGCGCTCATGCCCTTCATGTTGCAGGGCAAGGTGAAGACGGCGGCGTTGGACGGGCGGTAGCAGCTCGCATAAGTCCATAACCGGGTGGCCGCGTTCCGTTGGAATGGAGGCCATCCGGTTTTTTATTTCACCACCGGCGCCGAGCGCGGCCGGCAGAGGCAATCCTCATTGTGAGGTAGCGGCCTTGGCCTTCGCCATCATCTTGCAGTAGGTGCAGACGTCGGCGGTGGTGGGCTGGCCGCAGCTCGTGCAGGGACGGAGCCTGCGCTGGTCCTTCTCGGCCATCGACTCGGCCGGAGCCTGCGGTTTCGCCTGCTTGTCCAGAAACCCCCAATAGAAGCGCTGCTTGGTCCCGGGCGACTCCGTCTCCAACCGGTTCAGGACTTCCTTATAAAGCAGCATCTTGGAGCCCTTGGCCATCGGGCATTCCTCGACGATGTAGTCGATGCGGCTGACGACCGCATAGGCGGCGATTTCGCGTTCCGACAGGCGGAAGAGCGGCTTCACCTTCTTTGCAAATCCTTCCACCGATGCGGGCAGCGCTGGACCCTGCTTGTCCAGATATTCCTCCTGCCAGTGGAGCACGTTACCGAGCAGCCGCGCGGCTTCATCGTCGAGGTTGTGTCCGGTCGCCATGACATCGTATGCATGTTCGATGGCGGCGCGATTGAACTGGTACCGCTTGATGGTCCCGCAGGTAGAGCAGGTGGGGCGATGCAGCATGGTCGCAAGCTCACGGATCCCGGCTCCCGCTTCCTGCTCGACGACATGCACGTGCAGGGCGGCGCCCAGCGGAGCTGCGACGCGATCGGCATATCGTTGCACTTTGCTGTGGGACTCTTCGGAGTAACTGCCGATGCCCAGATTCACGTACAGCGCGTCGGCCCGATAGCCGAGTTGGAGAAGGATGTGCCACAGGGCAAGGCTGTCTTTGCCGCCGGAGACGGCGACGAGAATGCGGTCCTCCCGGCTGAACATCCGTTGTGATTTGATGGCCCGCGCGACCTGGTCATGTACGAACTCCGTAAAGCAGGTCTTGCAGAATGCGGCATTGTGCCTCGGCAGCCCGATTACGGCTCTCGTGCTCGTAGGACACTTGGTGCAGTTCATGGACTGATGAATGCTGGATGTTGAATGATGAATGTTGAATGCTCTGTTGACCGGACACTCATAATTCAGAACTCATCATTTAGAGTTGGCTGTCGGTTCCCCCGGATATCACCGGTCGGATCTCGATCTGGTCCGTGTCGCGAAGCATTTCGTCTTCTGTGACCAGCTCGTCCCCGCGGATGACGAGGTGCGCCTCGACGACGAGGTTCAACTCACGCAAGAGTTCCTTGGTGCGCTTGGGGCCCCTGATCTCGACCTGGCGTTGCGGGTGGCTGAGTTGGACGATCATCCAAGGATGATACGGTGCTGGGCTGGACGATTGCAATTGGGCGGATGGAACAGTGCGGCGACGAAGGGCTGATCGTAAGCGCCTCGATCGCCGATCACTTGGAATAGATTTCAGTGAGCTGATAGATCAAGACGGCGACGAGCCAGAGAAAGATCAGCCCGAACCCTATGGCGAGCCATTTGCAGAGGCGGGAGCTTTGCTCGCCCTCGTTGAACGGCTTGTTGACCGGAATGTCCTTCCAGTCAAGATGCCCGTCTGCCATGAGAGGCCCCGCCATCTGTATATAGCCATGTTTACCTACAGGAGCCTGCTGAAAAAGGCAACTCCTCGGCGTTGGATCACGAGCAGTCGACTGCTCCACCTGGTAACCCTGTGAAATTCAATGGTGTGCGGAATCGAACCTGCGCCTTACAACTCGGCATCCCTGAGCGCGCTCGCCGATTCTTCGGGAGAGACCGGGTTGATATAGAAGCCCGTGCCCCACTCGAAACCGGCGACTTGGGTCAATTTCGGAATGATCTCCAAATGCCAGTGATAAAAGTCTCCCGTGCGTTCATGGAGTGGCGAGGTATGAAGCATGAAGTTGTAGGCGGGACGAGACAGAACCTTATCCATGCGCCGAAGGGATTCGCAGAGGATGGGCGCGAGAAACTCGAACTGATTTCGCTGGCTTTCTTGGAAATAGCCCGCATGCCGTTTCGGCAGGATCCACATCTCGAATGGAAAACGCGGCGCATAAGGGGTGATGCAGGCAAATTCGGGATTCTCGGCCACCACGCGGCCTCCGTCGGCGAGGTCTTGTCGCAGCAGGTCGCAGTAGATGCAGCGCTCCTTTTGCTGAAAGTGAGTGCGGCATCCGTCGATCTCCTCGACCACACTGGTCGGCACGATCGGCAGCGCGATCAGCTGCGAGTGGCTGTGTTCCAGCGTGGCACCCGCCGCTGCACCGTGGTTTTTGAAGATGAGGATGTAGCGGAAGCGCACATCCTTCTTGAGATCGAGGATTCGATCGCGATAGGCCCACAGGACGTCTTCCACTCGTTTCGGCGGCATATCCCCCAGCGTATCGGTATGGTGGGGTGTCTCGATGATGACTTCATGCGCGCCGATCCCATTCATGCGATCGTAGAGGCCGATGCCTTCGCGTCCCATGTCTCCCTCTACCTGCAAGGCAGGAAACTTGTTAGGCACGACGCGGACCGTCCAGTTGGGACCGTTGGCTTCCGAGCCGTAGGCCCGATACGCCAAGATCTCTTTGGGGGTCAGGCGTTCCTGCCCAGGGCAGAAGGGGCAGAGAGCGATCGAATTGGAGGGAGGGCAAGGCACCAATAGGTCCTGCGGTCGTCCGCTTCGTTCAGTCGAAATGATGACCCATCGGCCCACGATCGGATCCCGTCTCAGCTCGGGCATGTCAGCTCCTTGCGTCGCAACTGATGCATGCTGAATTTTGAATGGTGAATGAGGCCGTGCTTATCCATCATTCAGCACTCACCAGTCAGCATTGTTCGTCAGACCCGCCACATGGTCGATTCAAACTCGTCCCCGGGGCGGGTGAAGAAGACGGGGTTGTGGTGGGGATATCGTGCGACCTCGAGTTGATCCTCCGTCACGGTCAGCGACAGACGAATCTCGTCGCCGACCTCGATCCCCAAATCTTTGAATGGCATTGCCAGTTCGAGGATTTTGCGACGTGCGATCGTGCCGTAGGTTCCCATTTCGTGATCGGCTCCCATTTCATCGGTTCGGCTGGCCACGAAGGCATGGACGTCCGACGGTCGAAGCGGGCACGAGAGTCTGTATTGCCGCAGGCCGGAGGCGATCGACAGTTCCACGGTGCAATGTTCCTGACGTGCCTGGGACCGGTCGTCCGGGTCGAGCCGCAGGTAGAGCCGCTCGCGATCGAAGCCGAAAAAGATTGCGGTAAACAGTCCCTCGGATTTCCACATCGCGCCCAGCGGTGGATTGGGATTGATCATCCCCGCTCCTCGCCATTCGAAGAAATTCGAGACGAGTCCATCAAGCGTGGGCTGGATAAACGCCACCGGTGGCTGCACGAGATCCAGGGCCTGGAGGGTTCTCGCCTTGACGATCGGTTCGTTAAGCATGTCCGGGGGCGTAAGGCCCGCATAGGTCCAGACGTTTCGAAGATGGGCCCGGAACAGGCGGTCGAACTCCTCCTTATAGTCCGTGTCGAAATCATCGCCGTACCACCAAAACCAGTCGCTGCCTTCTGCCGCGTACAACTCACTCCAGGCCGCTTCGGCACGGTCAGGTGGGAGAGAGGGCGTTGCTTCGATGAGGCGGGCGCGCGTGTGCTGCAGCAGGTCCCATCCGCGATTGTCCTCAAAGTGTCCGATCCAGATTTTGAAGTCCTGGTTGATCCACGAGCCGGAATGGAGTTGGGGCAAGCGCTGTGAAGGAGGCGCCTCGGCGATCGCCTCGTTGACCGTCCTGGTCCGAAGGCGGATGCCGTGCCCGATGTGCAACCCATCCGGCTCGAATGCCTGGAACAGCAGAGACAGGAATCGTTCCCCGCCGTCGTGATAGTGCTCCCAGGGATTTTCCCCGTCGAGGATGACGGCGATCACGCCATGCTGGTGCGGGATGTCGTGAGCAAGGCTGCGTACGCGACGAAGCACATCCTCTGCGGCGGACTCGGGGGTGGTCTTGTGATACACGAAGCCGAAAGCATCGGAAATCTCACGATCGCGGAACAGCATTGTGAGCGGCGGATCGGACGTCTCGAGGCGGTACGGCTGATACAAATGGTAGTGCCGATTCCAGGCCTGCTGAGCCATCTGGATCGACCGGTAGAGGATGCCTTCGTCGGTGGCCAGCCAGCGGATACCCGCCTTCGACAAAATCGGCAGCATCTCCGGACAGACGGAACCCTCGGAGGGCCAGAGCCCGACGGGAGGGCGGCCAAACGTGCGGCTGTGATATTCGACCGCCCGTTGGATCTGCACCGTAGCGTCCGCCGGAGCTTGGAACCGGGCCGGCAACGGTAGATCCGGCCGCGCACGACGCGTGAAGTCGGTATCGATGATCAACGGCAGAATGGGATGGTAGAAAGGGGTAGTGGTCAGCTCGACCTGGCCGCGCTCTTGGAGAGCCCGGTACATCGGCACGATTCGACGGATGGCTTCCTGCTGAAGCGACAGGACTTCCTGCTTTTCGTCTTCCGTGAAGCCGCGGTTCTTGGCGCGTAGCGCGGCGAGCCGGGGAAAATGCTGCAGGCTGCCGTATCCGAACCAGGCGAGGTTGTGCCACACCTGCAGGTCCAGCAATTCCTGTGTCGAGAACCCCCTGGCGATCCGATCCAGATCGTGCCCGTGCACGTCTGCGCCACGCTTAACGAGCAGTTCGTGGTAGCGGGGGAACGGGCGGACCATCGTGGCCCAGTTCGCGGAAAAGAAATGCCTGATCAAAAACGCTTTTTCGGCGGGAGTCAGCTCGGAGGCCCGACGCTGCGCATATTCGAGGAAAAGGTCGCGCACGCGGCCCGTCGAAAATTCTTCCAATTGCAACAGGAGCGAAGGAGTGAAATTGAACGTCGAGTGGGCATGCGGGAAGCGCTCCAGGATGAAGGCCATATCGTAGTAGGCCTTCGTCGCGTGGAGCCGCACCCACGGCATACTCGCGGACCCGGCCACCGGATCCGTGTAGTACGGCTGATGCATGTGCCAGACGAAACAGAGACGAATATCTTTCATGGTGAACTGAGTTGCAGGCTGAATCGCAGTATGTCATAGGGGTATGAGGGTTGCAATGAAAGGACGGGAATGCGTGTCCGCTGCAAGGTCATGACGCGATACCTGCCGCCCGAATGAGACGCGATGCCTAGTAAGGAACTCGTATCCACTTCTTCACGATTGTCATCCGAGCGATCGATTGCGCAGGGATTGTGGTACTGGGGGCCCGTCGCGATCTACGCCGGAGTGATTTTCTATTTCTCGTCGTTGTCTTTTATGCCCGAGCAGGTGTCGTCTCTCGTTGAGGAGTTGTCGGACAAATTCCTGCATTTTTGTGAATACGCCGTCTTGGGAGCATTGATGTACCGCGCATGCCGCCATGCGGGAGGGCCCAGGCTCTCCCGCTCGGCCCTGACATGGGCCATCGCCGTATCGGTCCTCTACGGTTTCAGTGACGAGCTGCATCAATATTTCGTGCCGCTGCGAGAAGCCGATGGACTGGATCTGGTGGCCGATGCGTTCGGGGCAGCGTTCGGCGCATGGAGCTGGCATTTGGTGGCGCGGCCATAGTCGCAAGCGGACGTGAATGGTCCAGGGGCAATCGTCAATTCGAGAGAAAGAGGCGGCGGATGAGCGACGGCGCTCGACTCTGCCGGGCTACGTGCCAAGGGGCGTGACTTCGTCCCCTATGTGCGGCGGGGTCAACCCATTGGCGGTCACACGTTGGATGCCGGAACGGTGGCTGAACGGTTCTCCGGCCGCGTCAGCTATTGTTCGGCATTGCACGCAGCGCAATGCGCGAATCCATACATGACCGCCGGCATCGATCGTATCGACGTAGATGTCTGCGACGAGTTGACCATGGCAGACCGGACAGCAGGATGTTGAGCCACGATTTGGAACATTGAACGGTCGTCGAGCGGACATGCCGTTTACTTGAGCAAGGATGGTGCCGGTCAAGCATCGGGCTCAGAGGCGGCAAGGCTCACTGATCCATTGGGATCGACAAGGCATAGAAACGCCTGACGGGCAGTCGTCGCTCGTGAAACGCCGTGAGGACAATGAGACGGCGGGAGTGCCTTCTCTCTCGCCAGAGGCGCGGGCTTGAGAAGGGCGACTGTGCAGAAACCGATCACCTCGACTGTTCGGCTTGGAACAGGTGAGGATCCGGTAACGAGCGGGCGAGCTCATGCGATTAGCATTCAGAATCGGCAACGCCTAGGACGAGCGGCAGGGCAGATTGTTCCATTGCCCGGCAGGATCAGCCGGGTTCCTGTCGCTTGTTGACCAGCTCTGCATCATTCAGCAGCCGAGGCGACGTACGGAACGATGTCGCAGCGACAGCCTTCGCCCTTTTGATCGATCCACATGTGAAAGTCGCCGTTGTCCTGCTCGTCGTACCAATAGAACAGAGGATGCGGCAGCGTTTCCACGACGGTGTTCCCAAAGGCGTTCTGCTCCGCCTGAATAATTTGGCGGGCTGTTTTGAAATCCACGATTCCGTTGCCGCTCAAGGAGTATTCTCGGATGTAGAGGCCGGACACGACGTTCACATCTTCATTGACGAGCCGTTCTGGGTCGGGCTCGGAGGGAAGGTTCTGGGCAAAAGCAATATTCGTGGAGATAGTCAGTAGGGCAGCGACGTAGCAAAACAGACGGGCGCGTTGTGCGGTGCTCATAGCTCTCCCTCGCGGTCGTGGTGATTCCAACCAGCCGGACTGAAACCGACGAGGTGCGCGCCTCACGCGTGATCACAGCAAATTCGATGCCGACTTCACTTGATTCTGAAGAAGCGTGGCGGGGCGGGCGATGCAATAGCGCCCGCATCGAAATGCCAGGTCTGGAGCCGCCTGGAGGCTGCATGGCCGACTTGGGCGTGGATGTGGCTCAATCGCTCACAAAGGATTGGCCACGAGAGCAATGGAGCAGCTGTCGCGAATCCTGACTCTGCGTCAGGCCCATGACAGATGGCCGGGCTTTCCAACATGGTCGGCGGAGAACTTTCAGAGCTGCTCGGCGACTTCCGCGACCAGAGACAATAAGGCCTCTGGTGCGGCAGGTCAGTGACGGGGCCCTGCTCGTCAGCGCCTCGTGTTTACCAGGCATAGGCTTCGGGTGCCGGTCCGCCAGGCCCCGGGAACAATTCATCCAGCTGCTTGAGCGTCTCCGGCTTCAGTACCGCTGTGGCCGCACGCAGCGAACCATCCAATTGCTCGATCGTCCGCGGTCCAACGATTGGAGCCGTTACCGATTTTTGGTGCAGCAGCCAGGCCAATGCCACGGCCGCTGCTGGTTCACCAAGCTCCCTGCAGAGCTTTTCATAGGCTTCCAACCGCGGCCGCTGCTTCTCGACATCCGCTTGGAGTTCGCTGTCAGCTCTCCTGCCAATCGTCGACTTGGCCAGTGCGCCGCCCAGCAAACCTCGCGCGAGCGGGCTCCAAGGTATGAGACCGATGCCGTAGGCTTCGCAGGCGGGAATGACTTCCAACTCCACGGTACGTTCGGTCAGGTTGTAGAGACTCTGCTCGGACACCAAGCCGAGAAAGTGCCTTTGCTTGGCCAGTTCCTGGGCTTGGGCTAGATGCCAGCCGGCAAAGTTGCTGCTGCCGACGTAGAGGATCTTGCCCTCGCGGACCAGTTGCTCCATGGCCTGCCAAATCTCATCCCAGGGACAGTCCCGGTCGACATGGTGCATCTGATACAGGTCGATGTAGTCGGTTCGTAACCGTCGAAGGCTCTCTTCGCATGCCCGTTTGATGTGCAAAGCCGAGAGGCGCTGCTGATTCGGCCAATCGCCCATGCGGCCATAGACTTTTGTGGCCAATACCACTCGCTCGCGCCGCTGCCCGCCCTGCGCAAACCAGCGACCGACGATCTGCTCCGTGATGCCTTCGCCGACCTTCCATCCGTAGACATTGGCGCTGTCGAAGAAATTGATGCCGAGTTCCAATGCCCGGTCCATGATGCGATGGCTGTCTGCTTCCGTCGTATGGGGGCCGAAGTTCATCGTGCCGAGGCACAGCCGGCTGACACGGAGGCCCGATCGACCGAGATGGACGTACTGCATGGCGGCTCCTTTCGTCTCACAGCCAGCATACCGATCGCTGGGTCGGCCTGACAACTCCTGCGATCCGCCACGCTGCTATTCCGCTTGCGGCAATTGCGATGCAGGGCGGCAGTTTCCTCTGGTCATCGGGATCGTTTTCGCTATAATGCCCTCCATATGACGACAAAGCCCGCCGACCCGGCCAAGCCGCTTGCTCTGCCCGATCTCGATCGCATCGCCTACACCGTTGCCAATAAGCTGCCCTTTCGAGCGTCATTTGCCGCGATGATCCAGCTCGCAGGCGACGCCTCCAACCGCCGGTACTTCCGCGTCACGCTGCAGGCGACTCCTTCGGCGGTGATTCTGATGCAGCTTGCAGAGCCAGAAGGGTTCAAACAATCGGAAGAAGCGGTGAGCGGATCGTCCGTGCAGATCGCCGAATTGCCCTTTGCCAACGTGCTCACCCATCTGCGCCGGACCGGCGTCACCGTCCCAGAGCTGTACCATTACGATCGGGAGGCCGGCTTGCTGTACCTTGAGGACTTCGGCGACCTGACTTTGGCGGAGGCTTGCCGGGAGGCCGATCCTTCCACCGTACAGTCTCTATATGGGCAGGCAGTCGAACAACTGGTCCAGCTTCAGGTGAAGGGCACGGCGCCCCCCGATCCCGGCTGCATCGCGTTCCATCGACGATTCGACGTGCCGCTGCTCATGTGGGAATTCGATCATTTCCTGGAATATGGCGTGACGGCACGATTAGGCCGGCCCATGGACGCCGGCGACGAAACGGCTGTTCGCAAGGAATTTCAGCGTATCGCGGAATTGTTGGCCGGACAGCCTCCGGTGTTCGTGCATCGCGATTTTCACTCGCGGAATCTGATGGTGGACGGCGAGCGGATCGGGATCATCGATTTTCAGGACGCCTTGATGGGGCCTGCGACGTATGACCTCGCTTCGCTCCTGAAGGACGCCTATATCCAGTTGGACGACACGCTGGTCGACCGGTTGATCGGCAAGTTCCTCGACGGCCTGGCCGAACACAAGCAGGGATGGAAGGATTCTGCCGCCTTTCGACGTCTATTTGACTTGACGAGCATTCAGCGCAACTTGAAAGCCGCTGGTCGTTTCGTCTATATCAACCGCGTCAAAGGCAATCCCAAGTTTTTGGCCGACATTCCGCGCGTGCTGGGATACGTCAAACGAAATCTAGTGAAGTATCCCGAGCTGGCTCCGCTTCAGCGCCATCTGGCCCCCTATGTGCCGGAACTGCAGTAACGGGAATCGCGAAAATCCTGCATCCTGAATTTGGAATGAGTGCCAAACTCCGATTTGGAATTCATCGCTCATGACGTACATCCTCCAATACAGCATTCAGCATTCAGCCTTCAGCATTTCGTCATGAAGGCCATGATTCTCGCGGCGGGGCTCGGCACGAGGCTGAGGCCCTTGACCAACGTCATGCCCAAGCCGCTCCTGCCGGTGGGCGGGAGGCCGTTGATCGCGTGGAATCTCCTCCTCCTCAAACGCCACGGTATCTCCGAAGCCGTCATCAACCTCCATCATCTCGGTCCCATGATTCAGCAGGCGCTGGGCGACGGCGAGCGATTTGGGTTACGCCTCACCTATTCGCATGAGCCGGTCATCTTGGGGACCGGTGGGGGGATCAAGCAGGCCGAGCCGTACTTCAACGGCGAACCGTTTTTGGTGTTGAACGGCGATACGTTGTTCGAGTTGGATCTCGGGGCGGTGATCGCCTTTCATCGAGAACAGGACGCTGCCGCCACGCTGGTGCTGCGTCGAGATCCGGATGCCGCACGCTGGGGTTTGGTCGAGATCGACGATCAGGCGGTGGTGACGCGAATCACGGGACGAGGACGGGACACGGCGGGCACGACGCATCCGCGCATGTTCGCCGGCATCCACATTTTGCATCCGCGACTGCTGCGCTCGGTTCCAGCAGGCAAAGAGTCCTCGATCATCGATGCCTATGTACGCGGGATTCAAGAGGGGGAGCGAATCGTGGGGTATGATTTCGAGGGCTATTGGACCGATGTGGGAACACCCGACCGCTACGCGCAGGCCGAACAGGATGCCGCGTCAGGACGCATCAGTCTTGCCGGTCGCACTGCGGTGCATTCTTCCTAGCCTAGTTCACAAAACCAAGGGCGAGAATCGTCAGTGGTCAACCGTCAATCGCCGGGGAGAATTCCGATTGACGGTTGCCGAATAACGGCTCTGTGGTCACTCGTCCGGGGTCGGCTTCCGCTGCTTGATGAGCCTGGCCAGGTAGGTCCGCTGGAGATCGAGCAGTTCCGCTGCCTTCGTTTGATTGCCGCCCGCCTTCTGGAGGGCGCGCTCGATGATATAGGCGCTGTGGGCCTCCATGGAGTCGTGGTAAGTCAGGTTCAAGTAGGGCAACGCCTCCCCCTGGCCCGGGGATCGGATCGGTTCATCCGTGGGCAAGGCCAAGACCTCCGGCTCGATCAACTCCCCCGGGCTCAGCACCACCGCCCGTGAAATGACGTTATCCAGCTCACGGATATTACCTGGCCAGGAATAGCGAGACAGCGCGGTTTGCGCCGCCGGGCTGAGGGCCATGCCGGGGCGCTTGGCCTCGATGGCGTGGCGTTCCAGGAAAAAGGTGGCCAGGGTCGGGATATCCTCGGCACGTTCTCGCAAGGGAGGCAGCGTAAAACTGACCACATTGAGACGGAAAAAAAGGTCTTCCCTGAATTGCCCGGCCTTCACGGCTTGTTTCAAGTCCTTGTTCGTGGCGGCGACGAACCGCACGTTCACCGACACCGGGCGTGTTCCACCCACCCGGTGAAACTCCCGGTCCTGCAGTACACGCAGGAGCTTCGCTTGAAGCGGCATCGACATGTCGCCGATTTCATCTAAAAAGACCGTCCCGCCGTCGGCCATTTCCAACTTGCCCTTCTGTTGGCGGTCCGCCCCGGTAAATGCGCCACGTTCATGGCCGAAGAGCTCATTTTCGAGGAGCGTTTCCGTTAAGGCCACGCAATTGATCACGACCATCGGCGCGCCTTGACGGGGACTCCATTGATGAATGGAGCGTGCGAACAGCTCCTTCCCGGTTCCACTTTCGCCCAAGAGCAGCACACTGGCATCCGATTTGGCGGCCCGCTGTGCCGATTCGATCACACCCCGGATCCTCTGACTGTTTCCCACGATCGTGGCATAGCGATTGTGCAGGTCCGATTTGAGCACCGCGACCTGCCGCTTGAGCGAGTCGCGTTCGAGCGCCTTCTGAATCACGATCAACAGGTGGTCCTTTTCGAGCGGCTTCGTGAGAAAGTCGTAAGCGCCCTGTCGCATCGCCTCCACCGCGTCCGGAATGGTGCCGGCAGCGGTCATAACGATGACGGGAAGTTCCTCGATCTGCCGGTTTTGGGCCAACCGCTTGAGGACATCCATTCCCTTGAGCCGAGGCAGGTAAAGGTCGAGGAGGACGAGGTTGGGGGATTCCTGCTCGATGAGTTCAAGACCGCGCTGCCCGTCACCGGCCGTCACGGTCCTGTATCCGCTCGCGTCCAGGCGGTCCTGCAGCATTGTGACGATGTCCTGGTCATCGTCGATGATGAGGATTTTGCCCTTCACAGGACCTCCAGCGGACGGGAGACGTGAGAGGGGAACGCACGCTGCAAATCAGCTGACATCAGCGGTTCGCTTTCCTCACGCTTGCACTGCGAGCCGATCATCCGCTCCTCGATCGTCAACGCTCGATCAATGGATCAGGGCAGTGATCAGCCTCTGTCGATCGACGCGTGACGAATGACGTCGATCTACGCTTCCATCACGTTCATGACAAGGCCGGTCAGCGGCTTCGGAAAAAAGTACGTCGACTTGTGCGGCATCCGTTCGCCGGCCGAGGCTACGGCTTGAACCTCCGTCACTTTCGTCGGATTCAAGAGCAGAGCCGCGGTGCCGGTGCCATTCAATACCCAATCGAGCGCTTCATGGTCGTCCTTGGTGTATAGAATGGCCTCCTGCTGTTGCGCAGTGGGGCAAAGTTTGGCGATCACATGTAGCTGCAGCAGCGAGACGTCCAAGCGGTCGCGGGGAGAAGTCGAAGCTGCAGGCCGCTGTTCGGGGCGGAGAGTCAGCAGGTAATAGGCCTGTGTCTTCTGTACCGCCAAGCCGAAGACCGGGGCTGATTGTTCGCGATTCCGCAGGGCTGTTAGAAACTCGCGTCGAGCGGTGGACTCCTTGCCGTCGGCCCAGGTAAACGGCGTCAGGTCGAAGGACTTTCCCAACTGCGCTGTGATCTCTGAGGCGGACGGCACGGGCGTGGTGAGGACTCGGTGTGTCGGCAGGACCGTCAGTCCCTTGTCTTCCAAACTGGCGAACAGCATGAGGACTTGGTCATAAGGTTGGAGGCCGGACGGATTGCCGGCTTGTTGGCGTCGGGCCCGACGATAGTTCAATGCGGTTTCATAGCGGTGGTGTCCGTCGGCGATGAACAGCGGCTTCGCCTTCATCAGCGCGACAACCTTTTCCAGCGTCGCGGGGGTCGTCACGCTCCACAGCCGCTGGCGGAAGCCCACATCGTCCTGAAAGTCGATTCGCGGTTTTTCCGAGGCGATGGCCTGCTCCAGCAACCTCAGCACGTCATTCTGAGGGTCGGAATAGAGCGAAATGATCGGGCTGAAATTCGCGCGGCAAGCTTCCAAGAGATTCAGCCGGTCGGTCTTGGCCGCCGCTCTGGTGTTTTCATGCGGCAGGATTTTGCCCGAGCCGAATTCTTCCAACTCCATCGTGGCCAGAAATCCCTTAAACAGGCGCGTCGGCGTGCCCGGCGCCGAATAAGGCGGCAGATACTCAATGGTGTGGTAATAGATCGCCGGCTCCTGGTCCCGGCGGAGCGCTCCCTGGGACAGCCATGCATGCAGCGCCGCCGCCGCTCGCGTATATCTATTGTTCGAGGGACCGTCGCCGGCCTGATCGTACCCCAACTCCAACCGGATCACGTTGTGTTGATTACGGTCATGCAACGTCCTCTGCAACGCGCTATCGATGATGTCGTAGGGCGGTGCGACGACCTGACGGACGTCGCCCACAGTAGTGGAATCGTACAGGGTGCCGCGGAACGGAATGATCTGTGCCATACCGAGGTTTATCCTTTTCGTTACCGGTTGCGGTTGATGAACGACTGTCCGGGTCGGACCGGGGTATATCGGGTACGCTGCATGACGAAACCGAAGTGCAATCTAGACGGGAAACTCAGCGGTCGCGTGTCACCATATAGTCGGCGGCGATGGACAGGGCGCGCTTGGCGGTATTGTCATGGAACAGGTCGAGGTCGCGCTTGGCAGCGGTGACGAACGCCCGGGCCCGCTCCATCGAGTAGCTCAAAGAGCCGTACTCCTGCATCAATGTCGTGATGCGATGCAGCTCCTCGTCGGTGAGGGTCCTCGTTTCCATCCGGTCCTTGATCAACTGCCGATCCTCGTCAGAACAGTGCTGAAGCAGATGCAAGAGCGGCAGCGTCGCCTTGCCCTGCCGCAGGTCCTGCCCCAGCGCCTTGCCCAAATGCTCGCCGTTTGCCGCATAATCGAGCGTGTCATCCGCCAACTGAAAGGCGATTCCGATCCGCTGCCCGAAGCGGAACAGTGCTTCCTGCAATTCTTCACTGGCCCCGCCCACGATTGCGCCGATTCTACAAGATGCGGCGATCAATCCGGCGGTCTTGTGCTCGATGATACGGAGGTATTCCGGTTCCGGCATCAGCGGATTGCCATTGTAATACAGTTGCAGGACTTCGCCTTCGGCCATCTTCCGACAGGCTTCGGACAAGGCCTCGTTTATACCTTGGTTACGGAAGTCGACGATTTGGCAAATGGCGCGAGAATACAGGTAATCTCCGACGAGGATGCTGATCTGATTGCCCCACACCTTCCGGGCGGCACGGCGGCCACGGCGCAAATCGGCGTCGTCGACGACGTCGTCATGAAGGAGGGTGGCGGTATGGATGAATTCGACCAGGCTGCCGAGCACTTGGTGGTCCCGGCCGCCATATCCGCAGAGGTGCGCGCTGAGCAGCACGAACAGGGGCCGGATACGCTTGCCGCCGCTGCTGAGAATATGCGCAGCCACCGTGTTGACCAAGGCGACGCTGGAATCGAGGTTTTTGCGGATCTGTTCTTCGACTCCGTCCAGCTCTTCGCGGTAGACGTCCCACACATCGGCCATTGTGTGGAGAGTTAGCGTGGAGGGTCCGTTCGGCATGGGGCGGATAGTAGGGCAGGCAACTCGACTAAGTCAAGGTGTAAGCAGTCGATTTTTCGGCGAGTGTGGCCCGGTTCCCTTGACAGTATCTCCGTCCATCCAGTAAGGTGAACCTTCATTTTTTTGCCGCCTACGCAGCAGGGATTGGCGGTAGGTTGCTCTCGCGGGTTGTCCCGCTCGATCCCTAAAATGAACGGTCATCGCACTGTGATTGCCAGACAGCTTCAGCTTCCCCGCGAGGGGAGCCTGTTCGCAGAGTAACTTGCCTGCCTTTGACGAGACACGCGTCATGAACGTACCAGGGTTACCTCCCAAACAAGGGCTATACGATCCTCAGCACGAAAAAGATTCCTGCGGGATCGGCTTCGTCGTTGATATTAAAGGACAGAAGTCCCATCAGATCGTGCAGCAGGGGCTTCAAGTGTTGGAAGCATTGACCCACCGCGGCGCGCAGGGCTGTGATCCCTGTACCGGTGACGGCGCCGGGATTCTGCTTCAAGTCCCGCACGACTTCCTGAAGCGCGCGACCAAGGACATCGGCCTCAAACTGCCCGGCTCGGGCGAATATGGCGTCGGCATGGTATTCCTCCCGCCTGACGCCGAGGCGCGGAAACAGTGCGAGAAACTCTTCGCGCGGGTCATCAAGGATGCGGAAGCCAAGCTCATCGGCTGGCGCGACGTTCCGGTCAAGAGCGATACGATCGGCTTGCTCGCCCGCAAGACCGAACCCTTCATGCGGCAAGTCTTCATCGCCCGCGGCATATTTACGGAAGAGGAATTCGAACGGAAGCTGTACGTGATCAGGAAGTGCGTGGAGCGTGCGGTGCGCGAGTCCGCCATCGAAGGACGCGAATACTTCTATATTCCGAGCTTGTCCAGCAGCACGATCGTGTACAAAGGCCTGCTGCTGCCGCACCAAATTCCTCAGTATTATCAGGACCTCACCGACAACAGCCTGACCAGCGCAATGGCCTTGGTGCACTCGCGATTCAGCACGAACACGTTTCCGACGTGGCCGCTCGCCCACCCCTACCGCTACATCTGCCACAACGGCGAAATCAACACGCTGAAGGGCAACGTAAATTGGATGCGCGCGCGACAGGGGCGGCTGAATTCGGAACTCTTCGGCGAGGATATGGAAAAGCTGTTTCCGATCGTATACGAGAACCAGAGCGATTCGGCCTGCCTCGACAATGCGCTCGAATTCCTCGTGCTCGGCGGCCGATCCTTGCCGCACGCGATGATGATGTTGATCCCCGAGCCTTGGGTGGCCAACCCCCAAATGGATCTCGATCGCCGTGGCTTTTACGAATACCACGCTGCGATGCAGGAACCCTGGGATGGCCCTGCGGCGGTCTGTTTCACGGACGGCAAGCTGATCGGTGCAACGCTCGATCGGAACGGCCTGCGGCCCTGCCGTTACCAGGTGACCACCGACGGACTGGTCGTGCTGGCTTCCGAGGCGGGGGTGCTTCCCATGGACACCGCGCGCATCAGGCAAAAGGGTCGGCTGATGCCGGGGCGCATGTTCCTGGTCGATACCGAACAGGGCCGCATCATCGACGACGAAGAGGTCAAGGCCGAGATCGTCCGCCGGAAGCCGTACCGGTCCTGGGTGACCGAGTATCGAATCTCGTTGGACGAGCTGCCTGATCCGATCAACGTGCCGCAGCCCGACCATCCCACGATTCGGCAGCGCCAGCAGGCCTTCGGCTACACCGTCGAAGAATTGAAGATGGTCATCACGCCTATGGTGGTGGAGGGCCAGGAGGCCGTGTCCTCGATGGGTACGGATACGCCGCTGGCTGTCTTGTCGGACCGCCCGCAACTCCTGTTCAAGTACTTCAAGCAGCTGTTTGCGCAGGTGACCAACCCGCCGATCGACCCGATCCGGGAAGAGCTGGTGATGTCGCTCACCACCAGCATCGGACCGAAACCCAATCTCATGGAGGAGCATCCGGAGTCCTGCCGCC
>DASTLA010000166.1:0-3904 GCA_035715525.1 Nitrospiraceae bacterium | reverse complement strand
ACAGGGGTCACAACTCCGCACGATCCCTACATCCCTCCCTGAACCTGCCGAACTCCTGCATGTGGGCTTACCTGATCCCGGTCCGCGATTCGAGCGGCTCCCACTGAGTAAGGGTTGGGCGCAGTTCGAACGTGGGGTAGAGGCTTTCACGAAAGCCGATCTGGCCGGGGCGCAAACGACCTTCCGGACCTTCATCGGAGAAAACCTGGACCACCCATTGTCTTCCGCAGCCCACGCTTTTCTGGCGGAAATTTCTCTGCAGCTGCAGGGAACCGAGGGAGGGCACTCCGAGGCGATCGAACGATATCGGACGTTATTACGAGACGATACAAAATCCACCAATGCCAAGCGGGCAGCCTGGAGGATCGGCGACCTGTATCGAATGCAAGGTTGGTATCAGGAAGCGCAGGTAGCGTATCAGGGGGCGCTGGGATACCCCGATATCGATTCCTATGATGCCAATCGCACTTTGCTGGGCCTCGGATATGCTCTGTTGGGTCTGACCAGATGGAAGGAAGCCGAGCAAACTTTTGAGAATGTGCGACGGCATACGACTGATCCGGCTCTCCTTGTAGCGGCAGCGCTTGCGCAGGCCCATGCGGTGTATCGCGATGGGCGCATGAAGGATGCCGATGGGTTGTATGAGTCGACGGCCAAGCGGTGGCCGAATGTGTTCCGAAAGGATCCCTATGCGTTGCTGCGCTATGCCGATACCTCGACGGAGTTTCACCGGCTCCCCGTCGCCCGACAGCAGTTGCTGCAGTTCTATAATTTGTTTCCTCACAAACAGGAGGCTCCCTTCGTTCTGATTCATCTGGGCGACTCCTTCCGCGATGCCGCACAGTGGGACGAAGCCCGTTTCTTCTATGCTTTTGTCACTCGGCAGTATCAGGGAACACCGGTCTCAGGCATGGCCCGCATCCGCTACGCTGATGTGGACTCCCGCACAGAACCCGAAGACGGTCTCGTTAATCTTCGCCAAACCGTGACGGCGCTCGTGTCCGACGTGCCGCTTCGGACGAATGAGGTCATCAGCCAGCGTGAGGTGTTCGAGGTGGTGGCAAAACAATATGAGGACACGTCTATCGGCAGTGAGTCACTGTTCTACCTGGGCCAATTACTGGAGCGCGCGGGAAAGCGAGAAGAGGCGGTCGAGACCTATGCAAAGGTTGTGGAGCGGGCCGGGAAGATAGCCAACGATCCCTGGCCTGAAAAGAGCGGAGCCAGGTTGGTGGCATACCTGCAACCCAGACTGGAAGCTGCGCTCAAAGAAGGAGACTACCTTGGAGTCTTGGCGATGTACCACCAGCATGGCCCGTTTGCCGACAGGTTGTACGCCGGCTCGGGCCTCATCCTGCGCATCGCCGACGCCCACAAGCGGCTCGGATTTCCCGTCGAAGCTGCGAAGATCTATCAGTCGGTCATCAGGGATCCGGAAGGCGAACGGTTCTTTGAAGCGGCCCTGATCGGGTTGGGGGAAAGCTATCTGGACCAGCACGATCCTCAGGCCGCCCGCGCGGTCTTCGAACGATATCGTCTCCAATATCCGCTTGGGCGATGGGGTGCGGAAGCATTGCTCGGACTGCTCACGGCTTTTTATCAGGAAGGGAACTACCCCTCCCTTGTCAAACTAGGGCGACAGTGGCTGCAACATCATCCGCGAGGAGAACAACGTCCTCTGGTTCTGGCCAAGGTCGCGAACGCATTGGCCATGGCCAAGCATTGGGAAGAGGCCGTGGCGGCCTACGATGAGGCCATGAAGACCGGTGCGATGCTCACGGGCAATGAACTCCTGATGTACGCAGATGGTCTGCACCGGCTCAAGCTACGGGGCCGCGCCCTATCGATCTATCAAACCGCCCTAGCGGTCGATCTCACGCCCGATCAGGTTGCCTGGATCCGGTTTCAAATCGTTCGGCTCGCACGTGAAGCCAAGCAGCCGGCCTTGGCTGAGACGACGCTTCACGAACTTGGTGAAAGCGATGATGTGCTTGTGAAGCGAATAGCCGCGGTTTTGGCAGCCGACGTGCCGGCGGCGAAGGCCGAAGGGGGACGCCCATGACCGCCTTTCCACTGGTCCCGCAACAGGGCCGCAATGAACTCCTAACCCGGGCATTTCACGATTTCGACCAGGCGGCCACGGTCTTGCAGCAATCGTATGCCGCACTTACCAGCCGGCTGCAACAGATGGATCTGGAGCTAGCGGAGACCAACGCCACGCTGAGGGAGCATTTGCGGGAAACCGAACAGATGCGCGCCCACGTCACGGCGATCCTGGAATCGATCGATACCGGGGTCATCGTGGCGGACCGGGACGATAGGGTCTTGCGCTGCAACCAGTCGGCTGAACGCCTCTTGGGCATGACACAAGCCCGATTGCGAGGCCGCCCCGCCAGCGAAGTACTGCGAGAGATCGCGGGGAATCGTGCGGAATACCCCCTCGTTCTTCCGACCGGCGCAGTAATCGCCCTGGCTCAGACCGAGTTGACCGACGCATCAGGGGCGAACATCGGAAAATTGGTGCTCCTCCACGACATGACACGGATCCGTCAGCTGGAAGATCGGCTTCAGCGTCGCAATCGACTCGAGGCCATGGGGCAAATGGTCGGTTGCATCGCGCATGAAATCCGAAACCCGCTCGGAAGCGTGGAATTGTTTGCGTCCATGCTGCGCAAAGATCTCCGTGAGTTTCCGCAGTTGCGCACCTATGCCGAACACATTTCCGTGGCCGTTCAATCGATGGATCGGCTTCTGTCCAATCTCTTGGTGTACACCCGCCCGGATTGTTCGAACGCGACGTGGCATGACACCGAACCCCTCATGGTCGATGTCTTGACGCTGGCGGCCCATGCGATCTCCACGGTGCCCATGGAGGTGCGGTTCGAATTGGATCCGCTCGTGCCTCACTTGTGGTGCGATGCAGCGAAGATCAAGCAAGCACTCTTGAATCTGGTATTGAACGCGGCCCAGGCCATGCCGGAAGGCGGCACATTGACGCTTGGCGTATCGATACAACCGTCGGAGGCGTCGGTCGCATCGGAAGTTCGGGTCACGGTGAGCGATACGGGGTGCGGCATCGCGCCCGAACATCTGGCGCGGGTGTTCGATCCGTTTTTTACGACGAAGGACCAGGGGACCGGCTTGGGGCTGGCCATCGTTCACGCCCTGGTGGAAGCGCACCAAGGCCGCATCGACGTTGAGAGTACGGTCGGTCGAGGGACGTCCTTCATGATCGTGCTGCCGAACGGCCCGGCTCACGTTCGGGCCGCGTCCGGAGCCAAGCTGACGCAATCACCCTATCAAAAACTATTCGCCGCGGGGCCAGGTGTGACAGAAGAGGAGACCGACGAATGAGCATGAATCAGGGCATACAAGGGCCTCCGACTTCCGGCGACGACAGCCGCGTGGTGTTGATCGTGGATGACGAGCCTTCGATGCGCACGGCCTTGTCGGAGACGGTCAGGAGGATGGGCTTTCAGGTGAAGAACGCGGTGGATGGGGCCGACGCGCTCGATCAAGCAGACCGCCTCAAGCCCTGGCTGGTCGTCACGGATCTCAAAATGCCGCGCATAACCGGCTTGGAGCT
The DNA here is from genome assembly GCA_035715525.1 of Nitrospiraceae bacterium. Classification (GTDB taxonomy): domain Bacteria; phylum Nitrospirota; class Nitrospiria; order Nitrospirales; family Nitrospiraceae; genus JAHBWI01. Next base: position 318 of record DASTLA010000166.1, on the reverse strand, counting down.
CGTCAAGGAAATCAAACAGAAATCACCCCAGACCGCGATCATCCTGATGACCGCCTACGGTACCGTGGAGACGGCGGTGGAAGCGATGAAATGCGGCGCCAACGACTATATTCTCAAGCCGTTCTCCACCGACCTGCTGGAGCGGGTGATTTTGAACCTGCAAGCCTGTGCTGCGCCTGACGAGCAGGCCGGCCCGGTCACGATGGAATCAAGGGCGATTCTGACGCAAGACCCCGGCATGATCCGCCTGTTGACCACGCTCGAAGGCGTTGCGGCGAGTCAGGCCACGGTGTTGATCAGCGGTGAGAGCGGCACGGG
>DASTLA010000165.1:0-6658 GCA_035715525.1 Nitrospiraceae bacterium | reverse complement strand
CGAGGAGACGCCGTTCTCCAACGAAGCCTATGAGACCAAACAGCCGGTCGTGGTTTCGGACTCCAGCGCCTATTTGGACCATCCCGTCCACTTCCGCGACGAATTCGGAGCGCAAAGTTACCTTGCAGTCCCCCTCCTAGGCCCCCACGATTGCATCGGCGTATTGACCTTATTGAGCACCACCAAACATCGCACCTTCAGCGAGTGGGACATCCGGCTGGCCCAGCAATTTGCCGCCTACGCCGCGGTGACGATCGAAAATGCCCGGCTGTTCGATGCAGTGCAGTCGGAGTCTCACCTCCTACGGGCCAAGCTGCACGCCGTCGAGCGCAACGTGGCGGAACTGACGCATGAGGTCAAAGCGCCCGCCGGGCGGGTGGCGGAGTTCGCCTCCTGGATCGAGGCGGATTACGGCAGCCGGCTGGACGCCAAAGGGCTGCGTTATCTCGATTGGATCAAGAAGGAAGGGCGTGATCTCGCTCAGCTTGCCGAGCGCACCCTGGATCTTGCCCGTATCACGGCCGCTCCGAGCCCCTTAGAAAGCGTCGATACGCAGGTGGTGGTAAAAGAAGTCCTTGATCTCTTGGCCCCTCAGGCACGAGACGCCCGGATCACGTTCTTGATTGCAGAAGACCTTCCCATTCTCGCCTGCCGACGCATCCATTTGAAGCAAGTGTTGGAAAACCTCATCAGCAACGCGATCAAATACATGGGAGCGCAGCCGGCGCCGCGGGTGGAGGTGGGATGGGAACCATCGGCGCATGGAGCGGTGATCTACGTGGGCGACAACGGCATCGGTATCGATCCTGCGATGACCGACCGGATCTTCGATCCGTTTCAGCGGCTCTGCACGCCCGATATCCCCGGCGCCGGCATCGGGTTATCCATCGTTAAAACCGTGGTCGAACAGTACGACGGTGCCATTTGGGTAGACTCCAAACCCGGAGAAGGGAGCCGTTTCTACTTCCGGCTGCCCATTCCTGGCGGAAAATCCGCCGAACGAACCGCCCCGGCGACGCCTCACGTGTTGTCGAATGTGTCGCCACCCTCTGAGAGGACCTGACTATGCAGTCCACGAAGAATTCCACCTTCACGATCCTGCTGATCGAAGATAACGGCGGCGACGTCGAAATGTTCCTGCGCGCCGTTGAGCACGAGCTTCCGCGCCATGAGGATGAGCACGTAGAACTCCTCATCAACGCGACGGCCGAAGGCGGACTCGAGCGTTTGTCTCGCGAACCGATCGATCTCATCATCACCGACGTCCGGCTCCCCGGCATGAGCGGCATCGAACTCTTACGGCGGGTCCAAGACATGAACCGCCGAATTCCCGTCATCGTCGTGAGCTGGGTCAATGTGGTCGAGACGGCCATTGATGCCATGCGCCACGGCGCTTTCGATTATGTCGTCAAACCCTTCGATACCATGGATCTTGCCGCGCGCATTCATCGCGCCATGCGCATGGCCGAGTTGCTTCGTCATACGACCCCGGGTGATGTCGGTCCATCTCCTGTCCCCTTCAAAGATTTGGTGGGAATCAGTCCGCCGATCCGCAACGTCATGCAGATGATCGAAGCGGTCGCTAAGGTGCCGTCGACTACCCTCATTATCGGAGAGACCGGGACGGGCAAGGAATTGATCGCGAAAGCCATTCACGAGCGCAGCGCTGAACGCGATGGTCCCTTTCAAGTCGTTGATTGCACGACCTTCGCCGAAGGAACCGTAGAGAGCGAACTGTTCGGACATGTCCGGGGCGCTTTCACGGGCGCGGTCAGCGACAAACTTGGGCTGATCGAGTCCGGCAGCCACGGAACGATCTTTCTGGATGAAATCGGTGATCTCCCCGCAAATCTCCAGGCTAAGTTGCTCCGGGTGCTGGAGGAGGGCGAAGTGCGGGCGGTGGGCAGCACCCAGCAAAAAAAGGTCAATGTCCGATTCGTCGCCGCAACCAACCAGGATTTGGCCGAGAAAGTGAAACGCAACGAGTTTCGTAAAGATCTGTTTTTTCGGCTCAATGTAATGGTCATCAGGGTGCCACCGCTGCGGGAGCGTCCGGAAGATATTCCTGTGTTGGCCCGGCACTTCTTGACTCGCTATGCCAAAGAGTTCAGTAAGCACGTGGACGATATTCACCCTACGGCTGTTACGGAGCTGGTCGCCTATCGTTGGCCTGGCAATGTCCGTGAGCTCAGGAACGTCATGGAGCGAGCGGTCATGCTGGCGAAAGGCCATCGCATCGGCACGACGGACTTATCCGGGCTCCTGCAGGCGGGGGACCGCCAGCTTCGCGACGGCGCCGAGGACTATCTCCAACTCCCCTATGCAAAAGCCAAGGAGCAAGTACTCGCGGCGTTCAATCACCGCTACATTTCAGCGAAACTGGCCATACATCACGGAAACGTCACACACGCTGCGCAGGAGGCCGGCCTGCCGCGCTCCTATTTCCACGAGATCATGCGCCGTTACCTGAAAGAGGCGGAAGGGGATGTCAGTAAATCCTGACGCAGGGAAACCCCAGAACTGCTGAACGCCAGCCCAGAGGCTCATTTTCGACGTTTTCCGTTTGGATTCATCTACTGTCAGTAATTCCTAACGGCATATTTAAGAGATAATTCCATCGTTTAACACGCAGCCCCAATTTGCAAGTCAGAGCTTCCTGACAGCCTCGTTCTCTCCACCAAATTCGAGTCTTGCTCCGCACCTCCTCCAACTACATAAGTCATTGTTTTTATTAAATTCATAAAGCGATCCCATCCAGCCTTCCAGAACCTTGGACTAGGCACGTCCCTTGATACTCTTCTTCGCCTGTCATGCGCTGTCCGTGCGCCAACAGCAAGTTCTGCGGAAGGATGTTTCTATCCGCCTACAAAACAGAAAGGAGGTGCCAAGAGCTGGGCGCAGAACGGCTTAGTCGGTTTGATCGGCAGGCACATGAATCTTTCATATGCCTTACAAGGAGGTAGCCACAATGCAGGTTTCCGTTTCACGGAGACAGTTTCTCAAAATTACAGCGGGAACCGTCGCGGCCGTCGCCGTGGCGGACAAGGTGCTGGCCCTGACCGCTCTGCAGCCGGTCATCGAGGTCGGCAACCCGTTGGGCGAATACCCGGACCGGTCCTGGGAGCGCGTCTACCATGACCAGTATCGGTATGACTCGTCCTTCACCTGGTGCTGTTCCCCGAATGACACCCACGGGTGCCGCGTCCGGGCTTTCGTCCGGAACGGCGTCGTGATGCGGGTGGAGCAGAACTACGATCACCAGACCTATGAAGACCTCTATGGCAACCGCGGGACGTTCGCACACAACCCGCGTATGTGCTTGAAGGGGTTCACCTTCCATCGCCGCGTGTACGGCCCCTACCGCTTGAAGGGACCGCTGATGCGGAAGGGTTGGAAGCAGTGGATGGACGACGGCTCCCCTGAGCTGACGCCCGATGTGAAGCGCAAGTACAAATTCGACAGCCGATTCCTGGACGACATGAATCGCGTGTCCTGGGACACCGCGTTCACCTATGTCGCCAAGGCCGCCATCTTGATCGCTACCCGGTACAGCGGCGAAGCGGGCGCGCGGCGGTTGCGTGAACAGGGCTATGCGCCGGAAATGATCGAGATGATGAAGGGCGCGGGCGTGCGATGTTTCAAGCATCGCGCGGGCATGCCGGTGCTCGGCATTGTCGGCAAGATGATGAACACGCGGTTCAACGGCGGTTGCTTGCCCTTGCTGGATAGCTTCATTCGGAAGGTCGATCCGGACAAGGCGCAAGGCGGCAAGTACTACTCCAACTACACCTGGCACGGCGACCAAGATCCCAGCCACCCCTGGTGGAACGGAACTCAGAACTGCGATATCGACCTCAACGACATGCGCTTCTCCAAGCTGAACACCAGCTGGGGCAAGAACTTCGTCGAAAACAAGATGCCGGAAGCCCACTGGAAGCTTGAGTCGATCGAGCGCGGGGCCCGCATCGTGGTCATTACGCCGGAATACAATCCGACGGCTTACCGAGCCGACTACTGGATTCCTCTGCGGCCGGAAACCGACGCCGCGAACTTCCTCGGTGCCTGTAAGATCATCCTGGACGAAAACATGCAGGATATCGACTACATCAAGGAATTCACGGATCTTCCGTTGCTCGTTCGCACGGATACCTTGCAATATCTGGATCCGCGCGACGTGATCGCCGATTACAAGCTGCCGGATTTCTCGAAGAGCTATTCCGGACGCATTCAGGCCCTCAAGCCCGACCAAATCGAACGCCTCGGCGGCATGATGGTGTGGGACATGGCCAAAGGTCAGGCGGTACCACTCCATCGCGAACAGGTCGGTTTCCACTTCAAGGCGAGCGGCATCGATCCCGCGTTGACGGGCACTCACCGGGTGAAACTGTTGAGCGGCCGCGAAGTCGACGTGATGCCGATCTATCAGATGTATCTCGTGCACTTGCAGGACTACGATCTGGACACCACGCATCAGATCACCCGCGCGCCGAAGGACCTTCTGGTTCGCTGGGCGCGTGATTCCGGCACGGTGAAACCGGCGGCCATGCACAACGGCGAAGGTGTCTGTCACTATTTCCACATGACGGAAATGGGACGCGCCGCGGCGATGGTGCTGACGTTGACCGGCAACATCGGCAAGTTCGGCACCGGTTGTCATACCTGGTCCGGCAACTACAAGGCCGGTATCTGGAACGCCGTGCCTTGGTCCGGAGCAGGTCTGGCGGTGCATACGGGCGAGGACCCCTTCAATTTGACCCTCGATCCGAATGCCCACGGGAAGGAAATCAAGACGCGATCGTACTATTACGGCGAAGAGGTCGGGTACTGGAACCATGGCGACACGGCCTTGATCGTCAACACGCCGAAGTACGGGCGCAAGGTGTTTACGGGCAAGACCCACATGCCGAGCCCCAGCAAGGTGCGCTGGGTCACGAACGTGAACATTTTGAACAACGCCAAGCACCACTACGACATGGTGAAGAACGTCGATCCGAACATCGAGATGATCGTCACACAAGACATCGAGATGACCTCCGACGTCAACCATGCCGACGTGGCTTTTGCCTGTAACTCCTGGATGGAGTTCACCTATCCGGAAATGACCGCCACGGTGTCCAATCCGTGGGTCCAGATCTGGAAAGGCGGTATCCGGCCGCTGTACGACACCCGGAACGACGCAGACACGTTCGCCGGTGTGGCCGCCAAGCTGTCCGAGATGACGGGTGATGCCAGGTTCCGTGGCGTCTTCCACTTCGTCTACATGAACCGCGTCGATGTGTATCCGCAGCGGATGCTGGATGCCAGCTCCACCTGCTATGGGTACAGCGCCGACGTCATGTTGAAGTCGGAAAAGGGCTGGATGGTCATGGGCCGCACCTATCCGCGCCATCCGCTCTGGGAAGAGACGAACGAATCGAAGCCGCAGTGGACCCGATCGGGCCGGATCGAGACCTATCGTATCGAGCCGGAAGCGATCGAGTACGGCGAGAACTTCATCGTCCATCGGGAAGGACCGGAATGTACCCCGTACCTCCCGAATGCGATCATGACGAGCAATCCGTACGTCCGCCCGGACGACTATGGAATTCCGATCACGGCGCAGCACCACGACGACAAGCACGTGCGGAATATCAAGTTGCCGTGGGGGGAAATCAAGCGGCATCCGAACCCGTTGTGGGAAAAAGGGTACCAGTTCTACTGCGTCACCCCGAAAACCCGGCACCGGGTGCACAGCCAGTGGTCGGTGAACGACTGGGTGCAGATTTACGAGTCGAACTTCGGCGATCCCTACCGCATGGACAAGCGGACGCCGGGCGTCGGCGAGCACCAGTTGCACATCAACCCGCAGGCGGCGAAAGACCGCGGCATCAACGACGGCGACTACGTCTTCGTGGACGGCAACCCGGTGGATCGGCCCTACCGCGGCTGGAAACCATCGGATCCGTTCTATAAGGTGTCCCGTCTGATGATTCGTGCCAAGTACAACCCGGCCTATCCGTACCACGTGACGATGGCGAAGCACGCCCCGTACGTGTCGACGGCCAAGTCGGTGAAGGGCCACGAGACGCGGCCGGACGGACGCGCCATCGCGGTCGACACCGGTTATCAGTCCAACTTCCGGTATGGAGCCCAACAGTCCTTCACCAGAAGCTGGTTGATGCCGATGCACCAAACCGACTCGCTCCCGGGCAAGCACGCGATTGCCTGGAAGTTCAAGTGGGGCTATGCGATCGATCACCACGCGGTCAACACGACTCCGAAAGAATGCTTGATCCGCATCACCAAGGCGGAAGACGGCGGCATCGGAGCGCGCGGTCCGTGGGAACCGGTCCGCACCGGCTTTACCCCGGGTCAGGAAAACGAGTTCATGATCAAGTGGCTCAAAGGCGAGCACATCAAGATCAAAGTGTAATGATGTGCCGGTGAGGCCACAGGCTTCACAGGCGATCACAGACGGACTCTTGATGGTAACCACGCGATCAACCACTTGATTATGAGAAGGAGGATTCACAATGCCTGAAGTCTATAACTGGCAACTGGGACGGAAGATGCTCTATCCCTACGAGGAGCGGCATCCGAAGTGGCAGTTTGCCTTCGTGTTCAACATCAATCGCTGTTTGGCTTGTCAGACCTGTTCGATGGCGGACAAGTCGACCTG